>JAZSBI010000101.1:0-47411 GCA_045602345.1 Acutalibacteraceae bacterium
TCGCTTTTTGCGACTCTGTTTTGTTTTATGAGTAGAATAAAAGGACTTGAACCTGCCCTCGGCGAAGCCTACACACACGGGCGTTCGCGTAGAGAATGATGGACACAGCCCATCAAGTCCTGTCACCCGCACCAAATAAAATAGAATCGCTTTTTGCGACTCTGTTTTGTTTTATGAGTAGAATAAAAGGACTTGAACCTGCTCTCGGCGAAGCCTACACACACGGGCGTTCGCGTAGCGAATGATGGGCAGAGCCCATCAAGTCCTATCAACTAAAAAACAAGTCAATGATTTACTTTTTATTCGTGTTTATCTATCAGGATAATTAAAACATGTTGACCTGAATAATTCTGATGGTGTAAAATATACAAAAGAGGTGAGGGTATGTTCAAAGATAGTTTGGAACTTATAAAAAGTGGTATTGGTACCGCTTTCCCCTGTGCCGCGGTTGCTATCGGCGTTGGCAACAAAGTTTTTGCACGAGATTTTTTCGGTTTTCGTCAAATTCAACCTACCACACTCAGCCTTAATGAAAATTCTCTTTTTGACCTTGCATCCTTGTCAAAACTTGTTGCAACTACCATGGTTGCTTTAAAATTCATTGAAGAAGGCAAACTGAAACTTAGCGATAAAATAGCTTTCTTCCTTGATAATACAGGGAATTGTGGTGATTGTGAAATCCTACATCTTCTTACACACACCTCCGGTATTACCGCCGGAATTCCTTTGTTTAAAGAGTTACAAAATCGTGACGATGCACTTTTCAGAATACTTAATTCCAATAAATGCTGTGAACCCGGTGAGGATGTTTTATATTCTTGTATGGGATATATTGTACTGCAACATATTCTTGAGAAAGTTGGTAACGAGCCCCTTGATAAATTAGCTGAAAAATATGTTTTTTCTCCCCTGGGAATGAATAGTACCTGTTATAATCCCACTAATAAGGATTTACTTGTTGCAACTGAATGTTACCCACACAACGGAGAATGGGCAACGGGGCACGTTCACGATGAAAATGCATATTTTCTTGGTGGTGTTTCGGGAAATGCAGGTGTATTTTCAAGCCTCGACGATATGATTTGTTTTGCAATAATGTGTTCCCAAAAAGGTATCACAAAAAATGGTGATATTTATCTTTCAAAAAAAACATTCGACCTTGCAATAAAAAACCACACTCCCGACAAAAACGAGTCCAGGGGTCTCGGATTCCAGCTTAAGGGCGTACAAAATTCACCCATGGGTGAACTGATGTCGACGGACAGTTACGGACATACCGGCTTTACGGGAACATCTTTTTACACAGATTATGAAACAGGTCTTTGGGGTATACTTCTTACCAATGCCGTTCATTACGGAAGGGATAACAGAAACGAATATTTCCTCCTACGCAGAAAGTTTTATGATACAATAATAACAGAATACAAGAATTTAAGGAGTGATGACCTATGAAACAAAAGGTTTTATGCGGAGCAGATATAGTTGCCCGTGACGGATTTGATTTCAAAGGTAAATGCGGTCTTATTACGAATCATACAGGGGTACTGCGTAACCTCACTTCAACCATAGATTTATTAAAAGAAAATTGTGATTTGGTAGCACTTTTTGCACCTGAACACGGCGTACGCGGAGATATACAAGCAGGAACGAATGTATCCACTTATATGGACAAAACAACTTCGCTCCCTGTTTACAGTTTATATGGTGATGACACAACACAATCCTTTGATATTCTTTCCTCTCTTGATACCGTGATTTTTGATATTCAGGACGTGGGTGCAAGATTTTACACTTTTCAATATACAATGACCGACACTATGAAATTGTGTGCAAAACACGGTGTGAAATTTGTTGTCCTTGACCGTCCAAACCCCTTAGGCGGAATAAAAGTAGAAGGCACCCTGCTTAACAGAGAATTTTCCTCTTTTGTAGGTCGATATCCTACCCCCACCCGTTGTGCACTCACAATTGGTGAATTCGCAAAGATGATGAACGATACGGAAAAAATCGGCTGCGACCTTACTGTAATACCAATGGAAGGTTGGAAAAGGGATATGTATTATGATGATACTGACCTTATTTTCATTCAACCCTCCCCCAATATTCCTACAATAGATACGGTATTCGCTTATATAGGCAATTGCATTTTTGAAGGAACAAATCTTTCTGAGGGTAGAGGTACAACTAAGCCGTTTGAAACGATAGGTGCGCCTTGGCTCGACAGTGAAAAAGTCATTAAAGCAGTGGGACCCCAAAAAGGTGTTATTCTTCGGGAATGTTCCTTTACACCAACATTTTCAGACCACAAAGATACTTTTTGTCACGGTATCCAACTTCATATTACCGACCGTGAGTCTTTCGTACCTTCTGAAGTTGGTCTTCGATTATTGGACGCCATAAGGAAAAAACACAAAGAATTGGAACTAAAGCCCTTTATAACAAATCTTTTGGGTTCGGACGAAATATTAAAACCCGATTTCTCGCTTAATTCATTTATAATTGAACAACAGCAAACGGTGGCTCAATGGCAAACACTTTCCCAAAAATGGTATATCTATTAATTAAAATTTAATCGACGAATTGTACTAAACAGCGTAATCAACGCAAAAAAGTCAACATGCGTAAATACAAAAAAAGTCACTGTTAACAGTGACTTTTTTTATAATTTATTCAGTTATACTTTCCGGCAAAAGGTGTTTCCGCAAAAACATCCGGTGTTTCACCATGTATGGGTACTATCTCGACAACGTTTTCAAAGCCTATAACCTGCTCCAAGGAAGCATTGCCCTTAAATGCATCTCTACAAATTTTCTCTACCTTACCGTGGAAGGTTATTGATTTTATTCCATAGCCTTTGCGTTTGTTATTTTCAAAGGCACCTGAAGATATTTCGCCAACCTCGTAAAGCTCGACATTACCAAGCGAATCGCAACCCTTAAATGCATCGTAACAGATTTCGGTTATTTTTGGGGGAAATTTTATCTTTGTCAAGTTAACGCAATTATAGAAAGCATGGTTACCAATCGTAATTTCATTTCCTTCAAATACAACCTCTTTCAACCATTTGCAATATGAAAAGGTATTGTCTCCAATTCCTTGCACACTTGAAGGAAGTACCAGTCGTTGGGTTATCTCTTGCCCGTCAACAATCAGTCGTTCCGAACCTTCCAAAAGACGGCCACCTGCTCGGCAAAGACTTTCAAGACTGTCTGCACGTACTGTTTTAACACCTTCAAAGCCCATAAAAGATAGGCTGAACGCACCATTTTCAATTTTCAAAATCTTATCGTGCAGGATCACCTCGTCCAGATCTGCAAAAGATACTGAACCATCACAAAATCGATTAAATGCACCACCGGTAACAAATCTGGTATCAGGATGTATCTCCACAACAACCTTTTCGCCTTTCCGTGGCTCATCAATCCTTACATTTTTATTCAGTATTACGTAAGGATTGTCCGGATTTCCCAAATACAATCCGTAGGAATACTCCGAATGGTTTAGTTTCTTGCCACCATTCCAAAACAGATTTGGGGCAATGTACTCCAATTCATCCCAAACAATAAACTCCTCAATGCTTTTGCAGCCCTCGCACAAATTCCAATCTGCTACTTTAGTATGTTTGCCCAATTCCAATCGCTTGAGGTTTTTACAATTTTTGAAGGATGCCCTGCCCAATTCATATACATAATCGGGAACTTTTAACTCTGTTAAATTCTTACATTCCCGAAACGAGCCGCGTTCAAACTTCCGAAGGGAATCCGGCAAAGAAATTTCCGAAAGCGAACTGCCGGAAAAACAGTTTTCCATCAACACTGTCACAGGAGTCCCGCTCACTTCCGACTCAATTACAACCTTTTCAGGCAGATCTGCAGTATAGGTATACACACCGTATTCACTTTCTGCCTCCAACAAACGGTAAACTACACCATTTCGGATTACATCAGTTTTTTTCGGTTTGAATCGTTTCATTGCCATAACAACTACTCCCACATTTAATTTATAAACAAATCATTGTGGTCAATTATACCACAAAACACGATAAAAATCAATTTTAGAAGCTTTCATTAAGTCACAATAAATTTGAAACCCGTGTAAAACTTTACAAATCAATAGTCTTTCTTGTATCAATCTTGCGGTACTTTTGCATTGGTATTTGTCTTCGGTGAATTAAATAACTTCCGATATGAAGTTTTTGCTTGGCAAATATTTTTGCGGGTTTTATTTCATCCATCTAATTTAATAAAAAAGCGTAATCGATACCAAATGTCGCATTCGCGGCTCTGTTTTTATGAGAGCAATAAATGAACTTGATCCTGCTATCAGCGAAGCCAACACAACCGAGTGTTCACAAGTAAAACACAGCTAATTATGGACGGAGCTCAACAAGTCCTGCAGCTTACACCAAATAGCATATTAAAAGCTAAAAATGTTTTTTTATCTTATTAATAAAATCAAGCAAAAAGCTTCTTTTATTTTTGCCGGATAAAACTAAAAAAACCACCATATTAGCATATTGAATTTTGAGCAAGTAATGATATAATTAAATCATAAACTACATTCAGGAGAACAGCTATGAAAGTAAGATTTATAAAGCCCCACGAAGCATCAGATTATCTCAAGATTTCTGCCGCATCATTTATATGGAAATTTGACAAAGAAGTTGACAACAAGGTAGAAATGCCGGTTTTGGGTGCATTTTACAATAAAAAACTTATTGCAGGTGCTGAAGTATACAAATACAAATGTAACTATTGTGGTAATATTATTAACACAATAGTTCTTGACGGTATTTGTAGTCAGCCTGAACATCGTAGAATGGGAGGCGTCAGAGCACTCTTTGACGAGGTTGGTAAATCTGCTGTAAAAGACGACATAACTGTTGGTTTTCTTTCACCATTCTCTATTTCTTATTACGAAAAATTCGGCTTTGCAAATCTCAATCGTTCATTCTCAATAAGAGTACCTTTCAATAACCTTTCTCAAGTTGAGCGTAATAACGATGTTGAACTCTATACCGGTGAGCAGTTTGAAGAGTTGCGTGAGTTTTATAACAAATGTGCACTTATGGAAAACCTTATGATTATAAAGGAAGACCAAAAACATTTTTGCGATAAACCTTTTGAAAATGCAGATTACACTTATATTCATCGTAACAATACCGGTGAAATAGATGGCTACGTGCGTTTTACAGTAAAACGTCCTGATGAGCTTGTTGCAGAAGAATTATTCACGTCAACGCCTGATGCACTTCTAAAAATCATTGGTTTTTTGCGAAATTATGACGGCTTAGTAAAATCTTTGGTTGTTAAAAAGCAATATACAGGTTCACCCTTTGCTTGTTTTGCTGATATAACAGATAACACAAGCTACGAATACACCGGTGGCATTGCAGCAAGGATTTATAATTTTAAAAAACTACTTGAAAATAATGTCTACCCTGAAGAACACGGTAAATTCAGTATCTTAAGCCTTGATGATCTCGTACAAAACAAAGGCATTTTTGACGTTGAATACAAAAATGGCAAAGCGACTGTCAGCAAACGAGATAGTGGCGATTATGATATAGCTCTGACCCCACCTGCCGCAGCAAGATTACTCCTTGCAGGTGAAGGTCACACTTCACAAACAGCAATTTTTATTAATGGTGTTAAGTTAAAAAATAATGCAGAGGATTTTTTCAAGGCATTCCCTCGTCGTGCAACACATTTTACGGAGTATATATGCTGAACAACACGAAAACCCACACCCAAAATATAAATTTCTTAAAAAAATATATGAGGTCCCAATAAAAAGAAAAGCTGTACGGCATTTAAACTGTCCCAATTTGTACAGACAAAAAATCAATGATAGAAAAATTATATTAAACAACAAACTGATTCCGTTTTTTGAGCGGAGTCAGTTTGTTGCTTTAAATTTAATATTTAACACTATAGGGTGCGTTTTTTTGTACTGTCCGCACAATTTGGGGCAGTTCATTTCTTAGTTGGCTTTTTGTTATGTTTAAAAATCCAATGACTTAAACAGAGGGTATGGTTTACAATATTGAAATTTTTCAATCATAGAACTATATCCTGATTTCCCCTTTGCTTTAACGCAGAAAAGCCAAAGCATTGAGGACAGTTTTATCATATCTTCTTTTTAAATTCAGCCCAACCCTGGTTCCATGTGTCGAAGGCAGGGTCTTTCCTGTGGTCTGTAAGTTCAATATCTGTTTCTGTCAAAAGCTGACCTATGCGGCTTGTCAGTTTTTGTGCACCATAAAGATTCAGGTGAGCGCCCTTATCAGGAGTATCCTTGCTCCAATCAAGGTTCAGCTCTTCATCAACATTGAAATCCCAATATTTCACGCCGTATTCTTCAGCAAGTTGTGATACGCCGTTGTGCTTTTTATAAGTCCAATAGCGTATAGAAGGTACGCTTACTATAATCAATTCAATATTATTTTCCTCGCACAATTTGTGGATTTTTCCGAAATAATATTTGTTTACTGCAGACACTTCACGAACTCCTGAATTTGGTATCATATACTGGGAAGTATCAGCCTTGGTTTTAGGATACCTCAATACATAGCCCTTGTACCTTGTTTCGCCTATTGTTTTGCCTTCATTAACTACCTCTGAGCCCTTCCAGTTGTTGTGGTATCGCAAAATCGGAAAAGTCTGAAAGAACAATGACTGAACTATAGAGCGTTGTTGGGTTACCTGATAAATTACGTTTGTTTCCAACAAAAGAACCTTTGGTTTTTGCTTCATAAGGCTTGCTTCCAACATCTCGTAAGTGTTGTTAATCATTTGAGATGGTGTGCCACATACGAAAGTAGTGTAACCGTATTCGTTCCATAAATGGTAAGGCGAAATACCGCTGTATGTAAGACTGTCACCTAAAACAATTACATCAATGGAGTTCTCCTCCTCCTTCAACAAATCAAACAAAACCTTGTCTAAATTTCTATCACCTATAGAATAATTCTCCGACATACCTTTTGATGTTGAAAGTAAGGAAAGAACTAAAAGCACTATAACAGGGAAGGCAATAAGTTTAAATTTTTCATTTCTTTTCATTGTCAACCCTCCTAGAAGTTTGCATACATAGGCTCAACAACAGCATAACCCGTACCGTATGCACCGAAAATAACTATAATAATAATCAAAACAATCAAAGCTACCCAACGAATTACAATGTTTAATTTACCGAATTCCTCACGTATTTGAACATTTTTCTCCTTCAGGATACTGATAAAGAAAACAAATGCAACAACTGCTAAAACAATTATTACATCATATAGGTCTATACCAGTTTTAAAGATTTGTCCCTCACGAATGCCATCCAAGGTGAAATTTGTAAATATACCCTTAAGCATAACGAAAGCAGAGTCAAGGGTCTTTGCACGGAAGAACAGTTCACCAATAACAATGAAAAAGAATGTTTTGATTATTCTTAAAGAAGAAACACCAAAACTGTTTCTGTCAATTTTAATCTTTTCAAATAATTTTTGCATTAAGGGCTCAAAAATACTGCCTAAAACAATCAACACAAAATGGTACATTCCGAAGAATATGTACGTCCAAGCGGCACCGTGCCACAACCCGTTTGCCAACCATACAAGGAACAATGCAATTGAGCCGGACATCAAAGCACCAACCTGAGCGTTAAAATGTTTCCTTCCGAAGGCGGAAAACTTTTTCATTCCCTTTGAAAGTGAAACAGGGTAAAAAATATAGTCTTTAAACCAAGTACCTAAGGTAATGTGCCATCTGCTCCAGAAATCAGAAATATTTTTAGAGAAGAAGGGTTGACGGAAGTTTTCGGGTAATGTAATGCCGAATAACTCACCGGTTCCTATAACCAAATCCATTGTGCCCGAGAAGTCCATATAAAGTTGGCAGGTGTATGCCAAAACACCTAGTGCAAGCATACCGCCATCGTAGGTGTTGTAACCGTCAAAAACTGCCTTTACAAAGGGCTCCAACCTATCGGCAACAAGAACCTTCTTGAGAATACCATATAAAATCCTTATAAAACCATTAGAAAGGTTTTTGTATTCAAGGTTTTTAGCCTCAAATAATTTAGCACCGGTTTCATTATAACGTGCAATAGGACCTTCAATAATTTGCGGAAAGAAAACAAGGTACAGGCCAAGATGGAAAACATTGCTGTCCGCCTTTACCTCTCCACGACGCACGTCAATTATGTAGGAAACCGCCTGCATAGTATAGAAGGAAATTCCTATAGGTACAGCCATTTTGGGAATAGCCATCTGCAAATTGAAGGGTTCAAGAAGCAGGTTTACATTGGTTGCAAAAAATCTTGAATATTTTATTGCAAAAAGCAAACCGATATGAACAAGAAGTGCAAAAACCACAACTTCATTTTGCCTTCGGTCAAACTGTTTCTTTATACGTTTCTTTTCTTCCCTGGGTAAGTCTGCCAGTGCTTTCTTCCTCTCGCCTTGAAGCCTGTCGAGCCAAAGCCCAAAATAATGCAACGTAAAGGTAGAAATCAGAAGGTAAACAACGAGACGTCCGCTTATAAAACAAAAGAAAACGTAGCTTGCCACCAACAATTCAATTGGTCGGAGTTTCTTCGGCAATATAGCATAAACTATAAGTAAAACCGGAAGAAAAAAGACCAAATAGTCAAATTCAAAGTAGGTCATCAGTCGTCCTCACTTTGTAAACGCTCGATCAACGCCATCATAGCTGCGGCAGAGTTAAAGTTTTTAGGAACAATTTCAACAGTCGGAATTGTAATATCGAATTCATCCTCAATATCGGATATCAAAGCGATAATTGTTAAAGAATCCAACTTGTGAGCATCTATTAAATCCTCACTGTTTTCAAAATCAACCCCGGGAGCTAAATCTTCTAAAATTTCCAACAATTCGTTCATTTTTCATATCTCCTTTTTAAATTGAGGACTATTTAAAGCACTTGTTTTAAAATGACCTCTTAATAATTTGGCTTTATCTTTCTCAATCACGGCAACAGCGGGAAGCTCACGACTTAAGAACAGTGAAATCCCTTCACACATACAGTACGCACCTGCATTTTTAAAACATAGCATATCGCCGATTTCAAGTTTCGGAAGTGGCAGAGCTTTTACCATAATGTCATTCACAGTGCAAAGTGAACCACAAATGTTCCATTCCTGCGTTTCATTGCTTTCGCGCTGAGGTAACAACTCGAACACAGGTTGCTTCATAGCCATTGACTGGCCATAATAAACCAAGTGGTTGATGCCACCGTCAACAATAGCAAATTTACCTGCGGAGTTTTCCTTCATGTCAACTACAGATGTTATGTAGCTACCGCAGCTTGCCGCAATGCTTCTGCCTATTTCCAAAGTAACTTTTACCTTGGAGGGGATGAGGTTTAATACCTCATTAAACTCTGTAAAAAGCTTGTCTTCATCAAAGCTTTCTGCAGGAAAATAGCTTACAGGGAAACCAGTCCCATATTCCAATTCCTCTATTTCAATTCCATATTCATCCTCAACTTTTTGAATAAGTTCGGACAAATAAGTAAACTCTCGTGTAAATTTTTTTATAGAGTTTTTCTGTGTAGATGAAAAATACTGAAGACCTCTTATGTCTAAATATTCCTCCGGATTATCCTTCAGAATTTCGTTTAAATCCTTTTCGGAAATACCGAACTGGTTTTTGCTTGTAATTCGAATCAGAACAGGAAGGCGTACCGAATACTTTTTTGCCAACCCCTTAAGTAAATCGTAGTGAGTAAGCGATTCAATTGTGTAAATACCTATATTTTTGTAACACTTAACAATTCGCTCTATGAAAGCGGGGGTTTTATAAACACCGGAAACAACAATTTTTTCCATAGGTGCATTTACATCTTCGCATATTTCAAACTCACCCTCGGAGCAAACCTCCAGACGTTCAACTAAAGGCGCTGTGTAAGGGATAATAAACGGATTCGCCTTTACTGCATAGCAAAGGGATACCCTGTTTGAAAGCATCTGCTTAAGTGTATTAATTCTGTCGGTTAAGATGTTAGTATCGAAAATATAAAGCGGCGTTTTGAACTCCTCAATAGCCTTATCATACTTCACGCTTTCCACCGCCCTTCATCTCAAACAATGCTTTTCTGTCGATTTTGCCGTTTTTGGTCAAAGGCATTTCCTCAATATTTCTTAAGGCAGAAGGCACCATAAACTCAGGCAATTTTTCACGAAGAACACGGTGAAATTCTTTTTTGTCCATATCGCCCACATAGAATCCGTAAAGTCGGCTTTTTGCTTCATCGAACACACAGCAAGCACGTTTTATGTTGCCTATCGACTCCATGGCTTTTTCGATTTCCTCAATTTCTATTCTATGTCCCATATATTTAATCTGGAAATCCTTTCGACCGCGGAAGCATAAGTTTCCGTCGTCGTCATATTTAGCCATATCGCCTGTTTTGTAAATAATTTCGCGGTATTCTTTGTTCAATGGGTTTTGAACAAAAGCCTTCTCCGTTTGTGTTGTATTGTTGTAATAACCTAAGGAAACGGACGTACCTGCTACACAAATTTCGCCTACGGTCTCCGTATCGGTAACCTGGTTATTTTTCTCATCCAAAAGGAAAACATTTCTATTGGGGAAGGCTTTACCTATAGGCAAAAACTCTCTTTCCTGCCAATTTTCCTCCAATATGTAGTACGTACAGTTGCAGGTAATTTCCGTTGGACCATAAAGGTTAACCAGCATAGCATTGGGCAAATGCTTGTGCCACTCCTTAAGATGCTTAAATGGCATTACCTCACCACTGAAGAGGATTTTATTTACCTTTTCGGGTGTTTTGTAATCAAGACAATGGAAAGTGGAAATCAAGCAAAGTGCAGAAACCGCCCAAATCATGGTTGTTATATCGTTCTTGCAGAGGTAATCAACCAAGTCCACAGGGAGCGAAAACAAGTTTTTGGGCACCAACACAAGCTTGGCTCCGGTCTTAAGACATGAATAAATATCTTTAACAGAAACATCAAAATCAAAGGGTGCCTGGTTTGCCAGAACATCATTTTCGTTAATATTGAATATTTCCGTGAAGCTGTCAATAAAATCAATAACGCAACGGTGAGAAACCAAAACACCTTTTGGTACACCCGTGGAGCCGGAAGTAAACATGGCATACAACGGATCGGTGTCAATAGAGGTGCGACGGATTTTGTTTATAAAGTCATCATCTAACTTGCATTGCTTTAAGTCAGAAATCAATAATACGTTATCTTCACCAACCAACTCACGTGCTAATTGAAGGTTTTCCTCATTGGTAACGAGCATATCGCTACCAAGTGTCTTTATAATGTGATTTAACCTTTCACCCGGTAAAAGCGGATTCAAAGGTACGTAAAAACAACCTGCATACGCTGCACCAAAAAATGTGCAAAGTGTATCTATGCCCTTTTCGGCTAAAATCGGCACCGCTTTGCGTTGTTTAAAGCTACGACCCAAACCGCAACCAATTTTTTTCGAAGTCAACCAAAGATCATCCCAGGTTAAAGACTTCTCCTCACAAACAACTGCAATTTTTCCACTTTTCTCTTTTGCAGTACTTTCCAGATACTCTAAAACAGATTTCACCAATATCTTCTCCCCTGAAACTTACAATCACTCGTGCTTTTTCGACAAAAGTTCTACATATATAATAAAAATACTATACAATTTATGTGCAATTACACAACTAACCATATTATATCAAAGTGGGGAAAAAAATCAATACATATTATATATAAGCATTTAAAACTTATAAAAACATTCTTTCACCAAGATTTGCTCCGTTTACATATTCACAGAAAAAACAGAGTCGCTTCTCTATTGCGACTCTGTTTTTATCACTAAAACTCATGTTCCTTAACATATTCAAGAAAGGCTTTCATTGAATTTGAAAGCCATTTATTTTTATGGTAAATAAGTTGTTTCCATATATCTGTTTTCATATCGCAAACATCAAGGTAAACAAGCTTTCCTTCTTTAACCTTTTCATCTGCTGCAAAAGAAGGAAGGTATGAAATACAGTCTTCGTTTTCTTCAAGAAGTTTTATGATAATATCTGTTCTTCCGATTTCAAGAACAGGTGTAATATCAATAGACTTCTTTGCAATTTCCTTATCAAAAAATTTCCTGTAGCCCATTCCCCTTTCGGTGAGTATAAAAGGCTGGTCTGCAATATCTTTTATAGATAGCCTTTTCTTTTTTACAAATGGCGATTTTGCATTAGCAACAAAGTGCATGTCTATATGTTTTTCCATAGCAATAACATAATCCTTCTGATAAACATGATTATCAAGAGTTATTATGGCATCGGCTTCGTTACTGTCAATCATCTCAAACATTACCTGAGTATCTGCGTTAGTAAATTTCAAATTTATTTTTGGGTATTTTTTGCGAAAGGCACCATAATTAGTCAAAAGCATATCTTCACACACGGAGTCAGGGGAAACAAAATGAATAAAGCCGTTAAGCTCTTTTTTAGAGTTTATATTCTCCATAAATTCATCGGTAAGTGCATTTATGGTGTGAGCATATTTTAAAAGCTCTTCACCTTTATCAGTTAATGTTATTGTGTGGTTGATTCTTTCAAAAAGATAACAATCAAGCTCTGTTTCAAGTTGCTTAATCTGAAAGGATATTGTTGATTGAGAATAGCCCAGAAGCTCTGCCGCTTTAGTGAAGCTGTTCAACTCTGCAACATGAACAAACGAAATTAAATTTCTTATTTCCATATATTTTTCCTCTTTTTCGACATCGAAAAAATCGATAGCATTTATCTAAACCATTTGTTTTACTTATGATGCGTTTTATTATATACTCCATTTCATAGAAAAACAATACCTATGGAGGAAAAACCCATGTCACAAATCAAATTTTACAACAGAACACCTGTGCCGGTTGAAATGCATAAGGTTAAAATAGTTCAGAAACTTTCTCTTTTACCTGCAAAAGAACGTTTGGAAAAACTTAAAGAAGCAGGTTTTAATACGTTTATGCTTCATAACGGCGATATCTTTATGGATATGCTTACTGACTCAGGCGTTAACGCAATGAGTGATAATATGCAGTCTGCCATGCTTCGTGCGGATGATGCTTATGCAGGAAGCGAAACATTCTACAGAATGAATGCTAAATTAACAGAAATTTTCGGTATGAAATATCTTCTTCCTACTCATCAGGGCCGAGCTTGTGAGCACATTATTGCACAGCATTTCGTAAAGCCCGGTAGTTGTGTAATTATGAACTACCATTTTACAACCTCAAAGGCACATGTTACACGTCTTGGTGGCAGAGTTGAAGAGCTTGTTAAGGACGAAGGCCTCGTTGTTAAAAGTAACCTTCCTTTTAAAGGAAATATTGACCTTGATAAAGTAAAGGCTTGCATCGAAAAAGAAGGTGTAGAAAATATTGCATATATGCGCCTTGAAGCAGGTACCAATCTTATTGGTGGTCAGCCTATTTCCTATGAAAACATGAAAGAGGCAACCGACCTTGCCAAAAAATATGGCATTGTTACAGTTCTTGATGCATCCCTTCTTCAGGACAACCTCTATTTCATAAAAACAAGAGAAGAGTCAATGAAGGATAAGTCCATTCGTGAAATTACAAGAATGATTGCAGACCTCTTTGATATTGTTTATTTCTCTGCCCGTAAATTTGGTTTTGGTCGTGGCGGCGGAATTATGGTAAGAGATGAAGCAATGTTCCACGCAATGGAAGACTATATCACAATGTTCGAAGGCTTCCTTACATACGGTGGTATGTCTGTTAAAGAAATGGAAGCCCTTATAATAGGTTTTGAAGAAACAATGGACCTTGATATAATTTCACAAGGACCCCAGTTTATTAACCATTGTGTTACAGAGCTTGATAAATTAGGAGTTCCCATGGTAACTCCCGGTGGTGGCCTTGGTGCGCACATTGACGCCCGTCAGGTTGTTGGCCATATTCCCGCTGAGCAGTACCCTGCAGGTTCTCTCGTTGCCGCACTTTATCTTTGTGGCGGTATTCGTGGTATGGAAAGAGGTACCCTTTCAGAGGAAAGAAATCCCGACGGTACAGAGCATATTGCATCTGTTGAAATGGTACGCCTTGCATTCCCCAGAAGAGTTTTTACACTTTCACAGACTGAGTTTGTAATTGATAGAGTTAAATGGCTCTATGACCACAGACATCTTATTGGTGGTTTAAGATTTGTTCACGAGCCTAAAACACTCCGTTTCTTTACCGGTAAGCTTGAAGCTGTATCCGATTGGCCCGAAAAACTTGTTGAAGCATACATTGCAGATTTTGGTGAAGATCAATAACTTCGTACATTATTGATAAACGTGAGAAAAGAGCAGATTTTTCAATCTGCTCTTTTCTTTTTATTATGCAACAATATTTTCGACTCAGTATTTTTATTTTTTAATATAGAAAGATAGCAAACAAGCGGTAGACCGTTGTCATCAGAATTTGGCAAGGCAACCTGTTCAGGTTCAAAACCTATCAATAATGGTATCGTTATTTTATTTTGAAAATCATATTTTTTATTATTATGTATCGGTAAAGACACTTCATAAAAATATTTTTAAAATTTTTTCAAAAAACCGAACCGGCCTCATTTTTTTACTATATCTATAGTGAAACCACCCGGAAGCGAAATTTCTCCTAAAGCATTTCCTTATAAACTTAAAATTCTCCTTCTAATATAACATGCTTCCGGGGCGGTCACTATAAATCTAAATTTAATTTTAAGGGGTGCTAATATGAAAATGTTTAAAATCACTTATCGTATAATCACTTTTATTCTATTGATTTGCTTGACTTTTGGTATATATAATACCACATTTACAGAATTAAAAAGGGGCGATCTGAATACTGTGTTGCAGGTAACACATGATGATAAAGAATGGATACGCAAAACCTTTGGTCATCACAAGGATTTTGAATCATTAATTTATGATGGCATAATCCCCTTTGTTACAGACAATTTTGTTTATGACTTAGATCATAACCATTGTTTACCCTGTCAATCTTTTAATTTTACATTGTTTAGAACAAAAGAATATTGCAACTTTCATGGTGTATGCTTTCATTTTACCTGTTTTACTAAAATAGTGGTGGAAACTCTATTCCCGGGAATTGAGAGTATAATTGTTGATGTCAAAATAAATAACGATCCTGACCGCGCACACAGTTACAATTATTTTATATACAACGGCAATACATATATGGTAGATGCCACGATTATTCTGAATCGATTCAACCTAAACATGCCCTATGAAGACTATGCAAAAAATGTGGGCAAAATATCGTACCAGGAATACGCTGAAAATTATTATAATGACAAAATTTATAGAGTTTATTAATATTAGGTGGTGTAAACATGTACATAGTTTTTTTCCTTTTCACAATAATAAATTTCGCTTTATCTATATATATGAGAGACAATCTAATACTTTATGTTGCTGCTATATCATTTATAACTACGATATGTATCCCCTTTTTTTATGACACTACACCGAAAATAAAAAACGTATTTAGTAATATTACAGTAATTATAATTTCCATACAAAGTATTCTTATAGCGTTTTTTCTGTGGTTGGATTTTAGTGAAGGTCTACAAAACTACTTACATATTTTGGTTTTCTCAATGCATTTTTTGATAAACACCTATACACTTTTCGAAATACTTTCCATCAAAAAAGAAACACCGCAAACCGAAATATCAAACAATTAATTTTGAATACCTACGCAAAACAACCACTATCGCATCGTAAAAACATTGCTTTTGTTCTGCAGAATGTGATACAATATAATTAATTATAATTATTTATGCTTATTATAAAGGATATGGTGGTATGAATATTCTTGTAACTTCACTAAGTCTTTACAAACCAGGGGAAAATGAAGAATACCTTCTTCTCAAAGATAATGCAGAATATCGGGTTTTTGGCAAACAAACTAATGAACCCGTAACAAAAGCACTGCAACTTTATCTTAAGAAAAAAGGACAAACACTAGATAAAATCATCCTTCTTTGCACCCCCGCAACCCTTTCCCCTGATGATAGCGGGGAGAACTCTGTGGAAAAGTTCCGTAACGCCCTGTCAGCCGAGGGCATCTGCCCTGAAATTGATACAATTTTTCTTAAGGAATTATCTGATTCACAAGCCATCTACAATACCGGTATGGAATTGATCGAAATATGTCGTTCAGTTTCTGATCCTGAGTTGTATATTGATTCAACAGGTGGTTTCAGAGATGCAATGATGTTCCTTATTTCAATGATGCAGCTTCTTAAAGAAAAAAACATTCATATTGCTGACATTTTTTACACAATCTATGACCGCAACGCCACTCCCCCACACCCTATTGTCAGCCGTATGGATGCCTACCTTGTATATGACCTGATATCAGGCTACGAAGCGTTAGAAACCTATGGCGATCCCCAAAAACTCAAGAGGTACTTTGCCAACAGAGCAATCAGCAAAACAGCGAAAAGCATCCTTGACACATTGCAAAGTATCTATACGGAAATGAAAATATGCCGTGTTTCTCAAAGCACCTCCGCTTTACTGAGGTTGGCCAAACTTTTGGACGAGTATTCTTATGGTGATGATACTTTTGATCGCGTGGTAGAGTTAGCCAAAGTCAAATATGGTGGCATCCGTGATGGTTTTACATACCCTGACTATATTGAATGGTATTACACTCATGGTTATATTCCTCAAACTTTGGCTTTTTTCTATGAAATGTTACCCGAAATACTGGTAGAAAATCACATTATTTATTTCAGCGATGTTTTAGCTCCTGAGTTACAGAAAAACCACTCTTCTTCTACGCCCACCCGCAATGAAAGATACTATTTTATTAATAGTTATTTCAAAGAAAATAACGGCCCTTTTAAAGAAAAAGTAAACACAGCAGCTAACGAAATTAAGGCACTTAAAACAGACAATTATTCAGACATCCAATTATCTGAGGTTGGAGAAAAGCTAAATAACAGTGTTTTATATATATTACTTGCTAAAAAAGATCCCCGACAGTTAAAAAGACCTGAAGTAATTGAATTGTTTGACATCTTTAAAGATTGGAAAAATACCGACATTGTAAAAATTGAAGATTTTTTAAAATTTGAAAACAGCGAAGCCATTTATAAACGAATTGAGGCAAACCAAAAACTATTGTGTTCCATCTACGGCATCAACGAAGATGAAAAAGATATTTCACCCAGAGAACACGCCCAACTAATTGTTGATTCTGTAGACAACAAAAACACTTTCATTGGTGAAAACGTTGACCATCAGGTGCTTATAGCCCTTTTGGAAAAATACTTTTATCTGAAAAACCAACGAAACAGCGTCCTGCACGTTGGCGTAGATAGTTCCTCCTATAAAACCTTACTCAAAAACATTGAAGAAGCCATAAACCTCTTAGATAAAGTATTGGCACAAGTTACTGCTGAGAACTGATTTTAAGAAGATTGGAGATAATTATGAAAAAATATATCAGCACTATTACTTTACAGGTTGACGGTGCCCAAAAGCACTACTACCGTGACGAAAAAGGACTTGATACACCACGTGTATACACCTCATTCCCCATTCTACAGCAAATCAGCGACACCGCCACAAAGGGTGAAGAAATAAAAGTAGTTACAATTTTGGTGGGTGGCATCCAGAACAATAAAAACTATGAAACTTTTTCAGAAGAGCTTGACGCCCTTGCAAAAAAGCTGGGATTCACTTACACTCATACAACAATAGACAAAGAAAATATTGAGAATACGGCATCGATAATTTCACTTTTTTCTGCCATTATTGAACACATTGACAATGGTGACCATCTTTATGCCTGCATCACCTATGGCACAAAGCCGATTTCTATAGTAACAAATATGGCACTCCATTATGCATACAGAATCAAAGAAGATGTGGTTGTAGAAGGTGTGAAATACGGTTTAAAGGATTGGAATGCAACCGAAGAACCCGCTTGTGTACTTTATGACACAACAGCCTTGTTTTATGTTGATTGCCTTATCGACCGAATTGCCTCTATGAAATTGGAAAACCCCGAAGAAGCATTGAAAGCATTAATAGACACGGAGAAAAAGTGATGAAACAGAACGAAACCGACTTCTATAATACACCAGAAGAAGATTTGCCTTTCTCAAGCCAAGAAGATGCTTTGTTATTGTACTATGATAATGACGAAGAAGACGAAAGCCTTTATAAAACAAAAGGTAAATGGGCCGAAGCCCAAAAGCAGCTTAATCAATGGGGTTACGTATTCTCTACAGGAACACCCGAACAACGCCTTGTTGCCACAGATAGGATTATGCATATTTTCGACCAGATTACATACCGATTCTGCAATTGCGAAAACGAAGCACTCTACAACAATGCTGTTAAGGCTATGCGTGAACATTTCATAGGCGAAACAGCCCATCCTATACGGTTTTTGAAACATGTTTATCCCGAAGAAGTTTTTAATAACGCAATTTTATATACTCTTGGTTTTTCAACAAGTGAATCCGGTTCCGATATTTCTAAAAACCCACACGCTTATGACGCATCAAAAGGTGCCACATATGTAACATATTTTTCTAGAATACTGGAGTTTTTCTGTAAAAGTCGCCGCAGAACTCTGAATAATAAAAATAAAAGACTACCCTCTGTACAAATGGATGACAATAACGAAAACAACATCCCCTCACAGGAAAGTTCTGTAGAAACACAAGTAATTGAAGAAAACAGCAACCACCAGGCAGCATTACTTGTAAACCTTGCTTCACTTGTTGCAGACAAATTACAGCTTGATAAAATGCTCCCTATCGGTGACGATGCAGAAAACAAGCCTAAAAACTTGAAGGCATCAACGTTGCAGCTTTTCTATTCTTTCCAGCTCGTTAACTTCAGTCGTTTTGCCACTTCACCTGTAAGCAGAAAAGAGGATAAAGTTTTAATCGGTGCCGCTGATCAAAACTTTCTCACCTTCAGTACAACGATGCAAGCCCCCGCTTATCAGGCACTAATACTTGCCGAATTATCCTCCTATGTGTTGGAAAATAAGCTATATTGCGAAGAAAATCATAAAAAAATATTGATGCAACGTGCCGCAGCTCATTACCGTTCTGTCAGCGAATCCACGCTCTCACCACAATTTGAAGCTGCACAAAGATACCTTAAAAAACATTGGAAATACATTTAGGAAGGATGTTTTCTTTGAAAACAGTTTTACCATTCAATGATATGCCAAAAGGCTTACCTTTTAACAAAAAAATACTTTATTGCGTGGTAGACATTTCCGGAATACAAAGCTACATTTTTCACGCCATGGATAACACTACCACCCCTGCCCAGGTGTGTTTTCGTTCACAATTCGTAGAACATCTCACACACTATATCTACGAAAAACTATCTTTCGTCCCGGGTTTTCTGTTTGGTAGTATGTCCAGTGGCAAAATACTTTGTGCCTTCCGCCCCTCGGTGAAAGAGAGTAAGTTGCAATTACTTCTCGACAAATTGCAACGTAACACCTTCGCCTCAACACAGGGCAAATTAACCTTCTATTATGCTATTTGTTCGGCTACTTGCATACCTACACATCATTACCAATGCGAAAAAATGCAACACGCAGGTAATTTATTAGGGCAAAAACTCGAAAAGGAAAAATACCATAATCTGAATTTATTGCAAGTTGATATGAAAAATGATGTGGATGAAAATCTTGTACCTCAGATACCTTCAGTTTCCACCAATATTAAAACAGATGACCAGGTGGTGGTAAAGCTGGACCTTGATAATCTGGGCTCATTTTTCCGCGGAATAACATGCTTCGACCAGCGTCACCAAGTAAGTGAAGCCTTAAACAAGACAATAGACCAATGCCTCACCGCTGATACTCGCATTGAGCTTATATTTGCAGGTGGTGACGACATTTTCTTTCTATGTCCCTTTGATGAATACTTGTCTGTTGTTTCAGATTTTTATATCAGATTAAAAAGGCAATTTAAAGAAACCCCAGAATTAATAGACTACGCTGACAAATACTTTGGTGTTTCCGGTGGACTTTGTATTTTACGAAACAAGCTTGACAACATCCCTCTTATCTCATATTACGAAAGCTCGGAAAATGCATTGATAGCAGCAAAAACAACGGGTGGCAAAAATTGTTTATGTTTACAACTACCCGGAAACGAAATTTTGTATATTAAATGGGATGATTTTTGCTTTCTTGCAGATGTTTTTTCTCGCTTAAAAGAACCCTTATTTGCACAGCACCGTTTCACGGGCTCAGATATTTTCAACATCAGTTTGTTGGCTGACCAACTCTCTATTTGTGGTAAACACAACAACCTTCTAGAAAAAAAGGAGATAAAAAAACTGTATGAAATCAAATCACAATCTATTTGAACTGATTTTGACACCAACAGAAATATGTAAACTACCTGAAATGCCTGATAGCAAAGTTTTGGAACAGGCTTTGGGTAACACTATTTGTTCAGATTTATTTCCAAACGCTTTTTCTTACAAACCTTTAGACCTGGGTGTTGGCATAGCAGCTGAAAACGACGAAGAATATCGTTTTATCAAACAACTAAAAAATGCCAGATATATTCACGACCAAGCAAAAAAACTACCGATAGAAACTTTGATGAAGCAACTTATCTCAGGTGCTTTGAAAATTCAAAATGGCTATATTGGTTACAACTATGCATCTTCTCTCGGCTTCAAAGCTATCAGACTTGCCCATAGTGACAAGCTATTTGGAATTGAATTGCGTCCAAAAAATTTATATCGTTGCTTTATTAAAACCGAAAACCCTGTTTTCCCCGAATATTTAACCATAAACGGCTACACCTTAAAAATTCTTCAGGTAAATCCTCTAAAGCAGTCCGAGTGTGATTTTGGCGTGTTACAGAGTAATATGCCCATAAGAACATCCCCTAAGATAGCAGAAGATTCAGAATCACGTTTCAAACTCTCTTATGATGTAAATTCAGAATGTACAGTGGTGTGTGCCGGTAGTGTTATTCACCAAAAAGACTATTTCGGAGATGGAATAATATTTTAATTCTCCAGGAAGGAAGATAAACAATGTCGGATTATCGTATATATGACGCAACAAAAAACCAAATATCTATACCGATTATTTTCTTTCATAAAAAAGAAGCCGATTACAAGGAGTTTTTGTCCAACTATGACTCCGATAGAGGTTTTTTAATTGCCAAAACTGAAAAATCTTACTTTCTTTTCCTGGGTGAGTATCGTTACAAGCTTGACATTTATCATAAAGGGAAAAACAAAATTAACATAGGTTTTCGTGTAAAAGCCACAGATAGAATTTCCTATAGTAACAAAGTGGTAATAGCAAACGAAGCCATACTCATTACAGGGTTAAGCAAAGCATACATAACTACAGATAAAAACAAAAGAGATTTCGATAATAACCCTATCTACAATAATTTTGACTCTAAATTCCAAAAGCTAAACCACCTTTTAGATATCGCAAAACCTGATGAGCCCCGCGAAGCTCTCCCACAATGGAAAAAGCTTCTGGAAATAAGCAACGGTAAAAAAGAATTCGCCTCTCGTTTTCTGATTCAGTGGAAATATGATTCTTTTACCAATCCTAATAAAGTAGCCGAAGGTTACTGTTGCACCTTTACAATGGCACCGCCTGATGTCACAATTACAGAAAACGAAAAAAGATTCAACGACTTTCGTAGAGAAAATAATATTATTGATGATGATGACGAAAAAAACAACTCCACTGAAGCGTTGCGTAAAATCTACACAAACACCTTCCAACCCGGCTCTATTGTGGAAATACCTTTAAATCGTCCAAAAGAAACTACAGGTAAACAGCCCATGCTTTATGGTACAGTTGTGCAATGGGAGGTGCCGGGTGTTACACTGGATGAAGCCGGTGAACCCGTTGATATAGTCGATGATTTCTATACACAAGAAAACTATTTTAATTGTCCTTGGAAATTTGTAATTTCATTTAAGGATGATTCTTCTTTTTCAGTGGCAGATATTGTTGATAAAGATGGTGTTATCTACGAAAGGTTGTCAACTGACTACGATCACTACAAATCCACTTTGACGGCTATGGATAGCCCCGTTCTGGAACAAAAATGGTATGCAGCAGATTCAGTTATTCTTCACAAGTCTGTTCCTCCCTTCGTAATAACAGAGGAACCAACCTTCACCTCCAACAGCTTAAACGAAAATCAAAAGGATGCTATACGTCTGGCATTAAATGCTCCCGATTTTTGTTTGATACAAGGTCCTCCCGGTTCAGGCAAAACCACAATCATTACTGAAATGATTCGCAATTTTGTTTCTCGTGGGCAAAAGGTTTTGGTATGCTCCAAGGGTAACCTTGCTGTTGATAATGTTTTGGAAAAATGGATAAAAGATAACAAGGATCGCTCCGATGAGCATTTATGTGTACGCTTGGGAGACCGCTTCAAATTAGAATTTTTAGAGAACTACAAACCCAACAAGGTTACTGAACGTGTTCAAAAAACAATCCATAACCAAACAAAGCAAGAGCGTGACGCACTTATAACCAAAGTAGATGACCGAATTAACTGGGTAGAGAAAAACAGCATCAATGTAAACAAAACAACCGCCATCTGCCTTGTTATATGCGAACTAGTAAATTTTTTAACCCAGTTGTGTAATCAATATCAAAAAGCTCTATCACTTTTCTTCTTTGGCAAAGGCAAATTGCCGGAAAAACTGGAAAGTGCAAACAAAGCATCATTGATAGTTTACAACGAGCTTATGCTTCCTATTTACCATTCTTTGTACAGTACAGAGGGACTTACCTCCCATCAGATTACACGCTTCAACACATTTTTCAATCAACTTTCAGGATTATTAGATGCTATATTACAAGAGTCTTGCCTTGGTTGGTTTTGGCGTCTGCTGTTTAGAAAATGGCAAAAAAATTGGGAAGCACTTGAACAGCAAATCAAAAACAATTATGGCACTTTGCTGAATATGGGTGTTACCAACCATAATTTTCTCGGAAACCCACTTATTAACGAAAAAAACTTACAATTACCTCAACTTGGCAATACACCCTCTCCCTCTGCTTTTTCATCGGCACTAACAAGTTTCCGTTCAAACCTTTCACACTTCAGCACAAACGAAAGAATCAAAGCTTCGCGAATCAAAACTGTTTTAAACGATTGGCTGATTGAACTGGGTAGCGGTGTTTCAGAGCCACTCGAAAAGAACGTAGTGCTTGACGCCATACCCGTAATAGGCTCTACCTGTATGGGTATTATGTCCGACAGAGATTTCAATTCCATAACCTATGATGTTGTTATTGTTGATGAAGCCGGTCAGATTCCTATTTTTGACATACTTGTTCCACTAATAAAAGCAAAAAAAGTAATACTTATCGGGGACCATCTTCAACTTCCGCCAATGGATGAAAACGAGTTCGCTACCTATTATGCTAACAAGAAAACTAACGCTACGGATGGTGAACTTTTTAAAGAATGTAAACAAGAGGTTGCACAATGGTACAATGTAAGCTTATTTGAAATGCTATATAACGCACCAAATCTGTACAATGCGAAAACTATGCTTAACACTCAATACCGTATGCACCCCGACATCAGCGAATTCATATCCGAAAATTTTTATGATGGTAAATATCTGGCAGGTGTAACCGCAAAACAAAGAACATTAAACATTGCAGGCTTTGACAAACCAATTTATTTTTATGACACCTGTGCCCTTCCTCCTGAAACCCGAACAGAAACTAACCACGACCCCGGTTATTCTAACAAAGCCGAGGCAGAGCTTTTATCGGAAATTTTATCAAAGCTTATTATTTCTATACACCAAGGTAACTATACCGGTGCAAACCTGTTATCAAAAGATAACGAAGATAATATCATATATGATATTGGTGTAATATCCGGCTATCAAAAACAGGTTGATGAAATCTACAAACTAACCCGCCAAAAGCTGGAACAATACATGTCCCCTGAAGATGCAAAAATGCACATGGACAGATTTATGATAAGCTCAGTTGACTCTTTCCAGGGCAGAGATAATCAGATAATTCTGTTTTCTATGACACGCAGCAACCCCGAGGGTAAAATTGGTTTCTTGAAAGATGTTCGTAGGCTAAACGTTGCTATGACACGTGCAAAATCCTTACTTATTATGGTAGGTGACTCATCCACACTCACCACTTGTGGTGCCAAGTGTGCCCACGACAGCAGCAAGCCTGTAGCACAGATTTACAAAAATCTTGTTAACTATTGTAAAAACAAAAACTACTATCATCAATTGAAGGGAGAGGATGTCCATGGCATATAACTCTGTGGGAATATTCGCAAACGAACATGGTCTTATAAATGAAAACACTTTGCGTTTTATTCATTTGGGTTACCCCATTCTTCAAGTACGAGCCAATATTCTTTCCCTCAAGGACTCCCCCACCTTTAATTTAATGAAAAAATACATTTATCGACTTGTCAGCGGCGACGATCCTGATTGTAAGAATCCTATGGCTTATGTTGATAATCGTCTGGAGGCTTTTCAACTTCTTGGAATAGATAAAGAGCTTTATGACGTGGCAAGTTATTGTTATGATGAGCTGATTTTAGAAGGAAAAATCCACGATTCCGAAATGGGGCCTTTGGCTGTTGCAGCAAAAGAAAATGACCCTACCCTAAAAAGAATCCGCACATCACGACAAAGAGAGAGCCTTCTTCTAATAGACCCCTTCAGCACAACTATCTACGCGGCTAATAAGTTCCCAACACCTAAAGCTAAAGACGAAATTCTAAGAAACAACAATGATATATGTTTGCCCACGTTACCTGAGTATGTAACACATCTTGAAACCCTTGAAGCGTTGATTAATCAGCAAAACTTTTCTTTTGAAGATTGTACAGAAGAGTTTATGACTGCACGTCTTCAGGAACAGTTCATGCCGTCAGGTACCAAAAGCATTGAATTATTGAGTGATGAAGCCTACCCCAAAACCTATTGGTTGGCATATTATCTGGCTCTGCAAAAAACAGAGGATGGTGAAACATTTTATCTTTACAACCCTACAAATGGCAAAATAATAAACACCTTCCCTATTAACGATGCAGAGCACAGGGAATTCCGGGACTTTTTCAAAAATTTGTTTTATTCAACTGCAAAACAGAAGGTAGAATATTCTTTAACCCGTGATGTGGATTTCGAGTTAAAGGATGAAAACGGGTGTTTAAATCCTGAAATTAATCTAGATGAAAACGGCAACTATATTGTGACGCTTACTGACAATGAATTAGCAACTATACTTTCAACAGATGAAGATGAAGCTGTTGAAGCTTTAAAAATTTTGTTATATGGTACTACGGTAATTACAAATAATGAAGCAGGACGCTTGATTCATTTCATCCTCACAGATGAACAAAAAGAAATGTGTCAAAACAAGCTTTCTGATTTTTCAGAACCGTTTTGACACAGCCTTCTATCTTGTATCACGTGAACCCGATTAAAACGGCTTTAAAAGCTACCACAGATATTGTATAAAGCTTATAGAACTTTAAATAAATCGCTCACCCTTCAGCGGTTTATCTGTTACCAGACAATGTATATGAAAGGAGAAAACATTGAGCACATTTATAAATTTATCTAATCATCCCAGCACAAACTGGAGCGAAGCACAACTTTCCGAAGCTCAAAAAATAGGTGATATTATCGACATCAGTTTTCCTAGTATTGACCCTGACGCCCCTATCGAAGAAATCCAGAATAAAGCCGGCTCAATATTTTCCCTCATTTGCACTTTTGAAAATCCTGTTGTGATGGTTCAAGGCGAATTTACACTTACTTATCAACTGGTCAGAATGCTTCAGGATGCTAAAATCCGCTCGGTGGTAAGCACTCAGAAACGCGTTAGTAAAGAATATATTGATGAAAACGGTAACACCGTTAAAACTGCCAATTTCCATTTTGAAGGCTTCCGTGATTACTATATCTGATAAAATGCAGGACATGGTCGATTTATATTAAATACGACATCACTATTAATTTTAAAACAAATAATTGCAAAGAGCTACACTAATTGATATAATTACGAAAATAGATAAAACTTAAAATGTTGGTGATTGATTTGACAGAGTTAATTAATAAAATTTCCGTTCTTGTAAAAGAATGTGGAAAGGTTATTCTTAATGCAGACAGAGAAAAAATGGCAATTGATATTAAATCAGGTGTTGCCGATCTAGTTACTGAATACGATAAAAAAATCCAGGAACAACTTGCTCTAGGTTTAAAAAAGCTTTTACCCGATGCAAAATTTATTGGCGAAGAAGGCTCAAGCGACAAATTAACCGATGAGGGCTATGCTTTTGTTGTTGACCCCATTGACGGTACAACCAATTTTATCAAAGATTATCACATAAGTGCCATATCTGTTGCATTGTTAAAAGGAAAAGAAGTTATAGCAGGCGTTGTTTACAACCCTTATCTTGACGAAGTATTTCACGCGATAAAAGGCCAGGGAGCTTTTTGCAATGGCAAAAAAATAAGTGTTTCATCACAACCGCTTAACAAAGCTCTTGTTATTTTCGGTTCATCACCCTATGACAAACATCTATTTAAAGAAACACTTGAAATACTTACTGAATATTTTTATAAAGCTTTAGATATAAGAAGAAGTGGTTCTGCTGCACTGGATTTATGTTCAGTTGCTTGCGGCAGAGCAGAGCTTTATTTTGAATTGCAGACCTCTCCCTGGGATTTTGCCGCCGGAAAATTACTTGTGGAAGAAGCCGGCGGAGTTGTTACAACTCTTGATGGTGCCCCACTTTCATTTGAAGGAAAAACCTCAATCTTAGCCAAAAACAACGTTATTTAAAATTCAGAAAGCAGATATCACGAAATAATAATTGCGTGATGCCCTCTCAACTCTACAAATATTTCCCGTTATATTTAACTAAAAAGCTGTTCAGTTTTCATTGAACAGCTTTTTCTTATATGTTTAGAAATAACAATACCTCAAGCCCTATATCTACCTAATTACACCTTGATAAACCTATTTTTTTGTATTATATTAAAATTAAGTAAAAGGAATAATATGTAATCATAAAAAGGAAGAAGTTTTATGTGCAACAAGTCGGGAAAATCAAACAGCATCTATTTAAACAAATATTTAATCAGTATTCCCAATCACGAATACATATTAAAAGGTGATTTTTCTGTTTTTCTCATAAATGAAAATGAGGGAATCAATAATCAGATTGTGGATTCTAAGGGTAACATCTGTAATTTCCCAGGGGTGGAAAGGACAGAGAAATTAAATACCGAATATGGCAATGGTGAAATTACTCCTACCGTTAAATACGAAGTAATATTCGAAAAAATAGATGACGATAAATTTATAATGGTCTGGACAATCAGACCCGACGGCTTTTACTGGATGGATTCATGGGGCTTTGGTGCAGAGGATTATGAATCGGTTTCACTTTATTCATACATCGATGCAAAAGGCAATTTTATGGCTCCCTTCAAGCTATATGAAATTGGTAACGATTTTTACGGCGAGTACAAATTAAAAAGGAATACGATATAAATTATGAAAGTAATTTTTCTTGATTTTGATGGAGTGCTGAACTCCGAAAAATATGTACGCAGTCAGTCTGAATACGGGGTTATAATCGACCCGACAAGAATGGTTTTGTTAAGGCAAATTATTGACATCACCGACGCCCGAATTGTTTTGTCCTCTTCCTGGCGTGAGCATTGGGAGAAAAGTGACGAAAGCTGTAACCACACAGGTAAAGCAATAAACAAAATATTTAACCAATTTAATTTGAAAATTTTTGATAAAACCCCTTCCATAGGTGGCAACCGCGAAGAAGAAATTGTGTCTTGGTTAAAAAGCAACCCCAAAACTGAAAATTTTGTTGTACTTGATGACAGATTTTTAGACTCTCCTATTATAAGAGGCCACTTTGTAAAAACTGACAATTATCGTTCCGGTATCAGCGAAGAGAATGTAAATGAAGCAATTAAAATATTAAATTAACCGAGGTGAGTTTATGCAACACAGCTTGTTGTTAAAAACAATTCTTGAAAAAGCAGAAGAAATAAAAAAAGAATTCAATTATGAGTATCTTTGCGCTTCTCATATTGCCATAGCTGTTGCAGACTTCTGCAATAGTAAATACACAGGCATCTGTATTTCTGACAACTTATATCCGTCAATAAAATACGAGGAGGAAAGATTAAGATATATTTTTAAAAAAGAAGTAAAATTATCATCATATTTCAGAATGGCACTGTCAAAGGCTAACCGGGAAGGTGTAAAAGAAGAAGTGTTTGATGTTGACGCCTGCCAAGAAATTGCAACAGAGCGCAACAGCATAGTACTCTCGGCAGATATTGTTTTCTTATGTGCTTTAAAGCAATACCAGAAAATTTGCAAACAGGCAGTCCGTAGCGATTTAAGCGGAAACGGTGTTTTTTCTGTTTTACAGGACACAGATGAAAAAATATACGACTATGTAATTGAAAATCTACAGAAGGTCTCTGCCATATTGAACGAAAAAATTCGTAATACCGAAGCAATACGTGACTGGAAGCCTGCAGCAAAATTTGCAGAGCCACAAGAGCTTGCCGAAATGTTTTTCAATAAAATTAAAATCAGCTCAATCGATAATGTAGTAGTTCTTAAAATCCCTCATTTTTTTGGTAAAAGTGACCTGAAGCTTTCTATATACAAAGTGGATGACGTATATTACATTCACGACAACGGCTGTGCTATTAAGCATTTATCAAAACAACTTAATGATAAGCAAAAATGTGAGCGTGTATTAAAAAAAGTTTGCCACTCCTGTTGGATTGACAAAAACAGAATTACGGGAAATTTTACAACTGCAAACAAGTTTCTATACTACTTGCAAAAGCTTATTTTTGTTGCTCACGCAGACCTTTATTATACAAAAGCCGTCAAACACTTGTACTACAAGGAAAAAGGATTTGTTTTCCCTTCATCCCATAAGGCCGAACCAATTGATTCAGAGGCTTTACTTAATGAACTGAAAAAAACAATTAACTTTAATTATGACGAAAATTCCGGCATCTATTATTGGCTGAATATGAGTTACTCTCTTTTTTCTATGTGTGCCTCCTTTTTAATGGAAACATTAGAAAACCGGCAAATACGAATCAGCGATAAGCGAAAAGGCAAGTGCGAAGGTGAGTTATTTGAAGCCTTTTACTGGGATAATGATGCAACCGCACCCTATGGTAAATTTATTTCAAAAATAGCAGCCCGTTTCGGTGCAGAATTCGATGGTATAGATGTTTACCTGACCGACAAGCAAGAAAACTTTTATACCGCAATTTTGAAATTTTTCAATTTGGCAATTATACTTTCAGAATTCGGGCATGATATTGACCTTCCAAAGCTACGACAAAAGGAGCAGTTATGAGCGATTATAAAAAAATATTTGTTGTGTCCGACATACACGGACATTTTACATTGTTAAAAGAAGCTCTTGAAAAAGCAGGCTTTGAAAAGGATAACGAAAACCACCTGCTTATATGCTGCGGTGATTATTTTGACAGAGGAAGCGAAAATGTTGAGGTTTTAAAATTCTTTGAAAGGCTCAAACACAAAGTTTTATTAAGGGGCAATCATGAGGACCTGTTATTGAAATTGTTGCAAACAGGAAAGGTCCTGCCCCATAATTACATCAACGGTACTATGAAAACTCTTGAAGATTTTTTCGGTAAATATTCCATTGACCCAACAGATGATACAATTGATTTTTCGGGCAAAACACGCACAGTTGATCGTATTTGCGAATTTATTGAAGAAACAATTGATTATTTCGAAACAGAAAACTATGTTTTTGTTCACGGATGGTTACCCGAAAAAGCACAAACCCCAAAAGAACGCTCTGAAACAAACAGCGAGAGCTGGAAAAAAGCCAGGTGGAGCAAATGGACTTTGAAATACACCGGTGAAAAACCCCTTCAGGACAAAACCCTTATTTGCGGCCACGTGCCCACTTTTTTTGCAAATAAATTTGATTCAACCCGAGAAGAAAAAAATGCAGATATTTTCTTTGGTAATGGTCTTATTGCACTTGATGCGGGTACTTATGACACAAAGCAGGTAAATGTGCTCACACTACAGGATAAAATATAATAAAATCACGCCGTATCACGGGATTTTATTATATTTAACACTATTGGTTTTTCTTGAAATATATAGTGTTAAATGTTATAATAATTTGGTAATAGAAAATATTGGTAATAGGTTGTGAAACTATGTCAACAAAACTTTGGTATGATGAATTTATAAACGACTGGATGTGGGCGTTACCCTTGGGTAACGGCAGAGTAGGCGCTATGGCTTACGGCAACCCCGATTGTGAACAAATAGAAATAAACGAGGAATCACTTTGGAGTGGTAGACAAATCCAGGAAAAGTACCACGCTTCACCCGAAGCACTTTCTGAAATCCGCCGTTTACTTGCCGAAGAAAAGTTGAAGGAAGCTGCACAGCTTGCAAGACAAACTTTTTTATCTGACCCACCCGTTGTTCGTTCTTACGAAAGCTTTGGCGAAATTTTTATTAACTTTCTTGATAAATCCCCTTATTCCAACTATCGTAAAGAATTGGAATTAAGCGAAGCTGTTTGTCGAGTTTTCTGGACAAAGAGCAAGGTTAATTATAAAAGCGAATGCTTTATTAGTGAAGATTTTGACGGATTTGTTTATAAGGTTGAAACCGACGGCAAACCCTTCTCCTGCAATGTAAGTATAAAGAGAAAGCAGGACGCTTACAGCTCCTGTATAGAAAACGATACTATCATTATGAACGGAAGAGTTACCTACAGCACACACCACTACTACGGTGAGGGTGGCGAAGGTATGTGCTTTGGCGCTAAATTAAAAGTTAAAACTGATGGTGAACTTTCTGTTGACCATAGCACAATAACCGTTACAGATGCTACATATGTTACTATTTATTCTGCATTTGAAACCAACTACAATGTAGAAAAATACGACATTGACGAAAGCATTGATTTCAAAGCTAAATTAAACAGCACTATCGAAAAGCTTTCCAATGCAGATTACGAAGAAATAAAGGCAAAACACATTTCTTCCCATAAAGAAAAGTTCGAAAATGTAGAATTTACCCTCCCCGAAAGTGAAATAAGTGCACTTCCCACAAATCAAAGACTTAAAGAGCTTAAATGGGATGAATATGACCCTGATTTATTTGCTCTTTATTATAATTTCGGCAGATATCTTTTAATTGAAAGTTCAGGCAAAAACGCTCGTCTTCCTGCTAATTTACAGGGAATCTGGTGTCACGATTTCAATCCACCCTGGGGAAGTGATTTCCACACCAATATAAACCTTCAAATGAACTACTGGCCTGCAGAAAGTGCAAACCTTTCAAAAACAACTGCTCCCTTTATTCATTTTATGAAAATGGTAAGTTCTTTCGGTGCTGAAACCGCAAAAGAGCTTTTTGGTGCAAGGGGCTGGGTAATTAACCACACCACAGATGCTTTCGGAAGAACAGGTGTTCACGATAGCGTTGACTGCGGATTTTTCCCTATGGCAGGTCCTTGGCTTTGCCTTAATCTTTGGGAGCATTACGAATACACTAATTCTAAAGAATATCTTGAGGAAATTTACCCCATTTTAAAGGGTTCCTGTGAATTTGTGCAGGACTATTTAACAGAGGATGAAAAGGGGCAGCTTATTACCGCTCCCTCCAACTCTCCTGAAAATGAATTTTACTATATTGATGCCAATGGCGAAAAACAGGAAAGCATGTTCACCCAGGGTGCAACTATAGATTATCAGATTATTTATGCCCTTTTCACCCGTACAGCCCACGCTTGTAAGGTTCTTGGTATTGATGAAGCTTTTTCAAAAACACTTTATGATGTTATCGAAAAGCTTCCGCCTATGAAATTAAGCGAGCGTTACGGTACAATCCAGGAATGGATTAAAGACTACGAGGAAACAGAGCCGGGGCATCGCCACATTTCCCACCTTTTCGGTCTTTTCCCTGCTGACCAGATTAACGAAAGCAACCCCGAAATATACGAAGCTGCAAAAAGAACAATTGCAAGAAGAATTGAGAATGGTGGTGGCTCAACAGGCTGGTCTAGAGCCTGGACAATCTGCTTCTACACCCGTCTTAAAGATGGCAACAATGCTTACGAGCATCTTAGATATCTTCTCAAAAAATGTACCGCAAACAACCTTTTTGATATTCATCCACCCTTCCAGATTGACGGAAACTTTGGTGGTGTTGCAGGTATTACCGAAATGTTCCTCCAAAGCCATTTGGGTTCTCCTGACAACAGAATTGCAGAGCTTTTACCTGCTTTGCCGGATGAATGGAAAACCGGTGCAATCAAAGGTATCAGAGCAAGAGGTAATTTCACCTTTGACATTGCCTGGGAGAATTCTGTTCTTAAAAATGCTACAGTTACTGCAGAAAATAACTGTGTATTAAAAATCAAATTAAATGATAAAACAGCAAACCTTAGAGCAGACAAAGCCTTTACAATTGAGGACAATTGCTTGAAAGCAGAACTCTCTGCAGGAGAAAAACTGACTCTAACAAATTGAAGTTCGGAGGACAATTTATGTCAGAACTCAAAGAATTAATAAATAAAATTTTTGAAAACGAAATAAAAAAAGCTGTTATCAGTAAACCCGTTTCAAAACAGGGTGAATATAAAAAAATTACCATAAGCAGAATGCCAAAGTTTTTTCAGATTGCAAAGCACACCGAAAAGCAGGTTTTTCACGAGAATATACAATTTGATGAAGTGGCAAATCGTGCATATGACCTTATGGAAAATGACTTTCTTCAATTCAACGCTTGGGGAGACGATAAGGAATTTTACATAACAGCATCTAAAAATGGAAAGCTGTTTTATAAAACAAAAAACACAGGTAGAGAAGCCCCTGTTGCGCCCGTACAGCATAACCGTCAAAAGCAATACCTTCTTCCCGAGGGGCAGGTTATTAAACCCCTTGTTGATATGGGTATATTCACAAAAGACGGTAAGGTTGTTAACTCTATGTATGATAAATACAAGCAGATTAACCGTCTTATTGAAATAATTGATGATGGCATCCGTCAGCAGAATATAAAGAAGCTTAACATTATTGATTTTGGTTGTGGCAAGTCATATTTAACCTTTATTGTTTACTATTATTTAACCGAAATCAAAAAAATTGAAACTAATATAATAGGCTTGGATTTAAAGAAGGATGTTATTGAAAAATGCAACAAGGCAGCCGAAAAATACGGTTATAAAAACCTTCATTTTGAGCTTGGTGATATTAACGGCTACAAATGTCCCTTCGCTGTTGATATGGTTATAACACTCCACGCCTGCGACACAGCAACAGATTTTGCTCTTTACAATGCAATTAACTGGGGTGCAAAAATGATTTTCTCTGTCCCTTGCTGTCAGCACGAATTAAACAGCCAGATAAAAACCGATAACCTTTCAGTTTTAACCCGTTACGGAATTATTCAGGAGCGTTTTTCTGCTTTGCTTACTGACAGTATAAGGGGAAACCTTCTTGAATACTGTGGCTATAAAACACAGCTTTTAGAATTTATTGACTTTGACCACACACCCAAAAACATTCTTATTCGTGCAGTTCTCAAAGGCTCAAACCCAAAAGCCGCTAAAGAAAAAGCTCTGAACGAGGTTAACAACGCAATAAACGAATTTAATGTTAAACCTACTTTATACAAATTACTTATTGGTGATTAATTTATGAAAGAAAAGACTTCATTAGTTTTTACAGGTGATATTGGCTTTGACCGTTATTTTTACGGCAAATGGTATGATGAGGATTTAATTTCTAAAGAAATACTGAATTTTCTTGGTAGTGCCGACCATGTTATTCCCAATGTGGAAGGTCCTATTGCTAATGCAGAGCAAAACACCACCCAGAGCGGTGTTCAGCAGTTACTTCATACCATTGACCCAAAAGCTGTAAAGGTACTGAAAAAAATGGGAGCAGATATATGGAACATCTGCAATAATCACATCATGGATGCGGGACCTTACGGTATTGAAAGCACCTTAGAAGAAGCCAAAAAATTTGGTGCACAAACCATTGGTGCAGGAATGAATATAGACGAAGCCCGAAAGCCTGTTATAATTGATGAAGCAGGTGGAATCGGTATGTTTGGGGTCGGCTATCAACGTGCTTGCAGAAAAGCAGATGTTGACAAGCCCGGTTGCTATAGCTGGAGTGACCTTGATGCTATTCAAAACACAATAAATGAAATAAAAGCAAAATGCCGTTGGTGCATTGTTGTTGCCCACGCAGGAGAGGAATTTACACCACTCCCCTCACCCTACACAAGAGATCGTTATCACAAATACCTTGAAATGGGTGCAGATATTGTTGTGGGGCATCACCCTCACGTGCCGATGAATTATGAAACTGTCGGAGATAAAATCATTTTTTATTCCCTTGGCAATTTTATTTTTGACACAGATTACCAACGCTCACAGTTCAACACAGAGCTTGGTATTATTATAAAACTTAATTTCACAGAAAACGAATTTTCTTACGAGCCTATGGGCTTACGAATTGTTCGCGGTGAAGAAAAGATTGTGGAAGATAAGCTTCCTATAATTTTTGTTGATATTCAGGAGGATGAATATAATTTACTTTCTCCCCTTTCAGCAAAAATGCACATTCAGGCAACAAAACGCCAAATGACCTACCTTAAACCCGAGGAATTCAAGGGTGCAACAGAAGAAAAATGGAAAGAGCATTTTTCCGAAGAGTTACGTACAGGTCGTGTTCCCGGTGAAACCTTGGACTTTTTTATACTTTGCCCCCTTGCTGAAAAAGCTGAAAGCGGTGAATGGCAAAAAAGCAAATTAGAAGATATTAAGCAATATATATTGGAGCAGATATAAAAATGGAACAGTTAAAATTCAAAAACGGAAAACTTAAAATAATGCACATTACAGACACTCACCTTGATGATGGTAATATTGATATGTCCGTTTGGCTAATTAATGAAGCTTGCAAAAAAGAAAGTCCTGATATTGCTATAATTACAGGCGATAATGTTGATAACGAGGATGATCCCAACAAAACCAAAAATCACATTGATAAGCTGATGAATGTTTTTGAAGATCTTAATATTCCCGTAGCAGTAACCTTCGGTAACCACGATTCCGAAAGAGGTGCAATGTCAAGAGAAGAGCTTATGGAATATTATAATACCTTCTCCTGCTCCGTCAGCACCGAGTATAAAAATCTGCCCGACTGCGCAACATATAATGTGCCCGTACTTTCTTCCGACGGCACAAAAATCAAGTTCAACCTTTGGGTTTTTGACTCAAACGACTACGACGATGAAGGTCACTACGGTTGTGTTCTTCCCGAACAGGTTGAATGGTACAAAAACAAAAGTGATGAAATAAAAAAAGAAAATAATGGCGAAAAGGTTTACTCCCTCGCCTTTCAGCATATGATTGTTGAAGATGTTTACAGAGCTCTAAAAAAGGTAAATAAAAGAAAGCTTTATTCCTTTGCTCATATGTACAACAAAAATGATTTCTATATGTTCGACCCCGGCTTTAAGAATTTCGGAACATTAAACGAAACACCGTGTAGCGGTTTCCACAATTACGGACAATTCAATGCTATGGTTGAAAAAGGTGATGTTCTTGGTATTTTCAGCGGTCACGACCATACTAACGCTTTCGCAGTTAAGTTAGATGGCATTGATATTGGTAACTCTTTAAGTACCCGTTATAATGATGACAGATTCTCATCTCAATACGGCTATCGTATTCTTGAAGTAGATGAAAAAGACACTTCAAAATACACAAGCAGAGTAGAACGTTGGTATAATATGTTCTCTTTCAAGGATTTGAAAGAAATAAAAGCCAACGGCGATGCTTTCGGTCATAAAACTGCTAAAAGCGTTACAATTAAAGGTATTCCCCAAAGATTTATGACTAAAACAGGTAGAATTTTCTGCCACCTGGTAACAGGAAGAAAGAATACATACAACCACTGAAAGTGATAAAAATATGAAAAAAATTCTTTTAATACTTGTTGGCGGAACAATTTGCACAGCACTTAATGAACACGGAACCTTATCTGTTTCCGAGGGTGCAGGTGTGAAGCTTGTTGAGAATTTCAAAAACTCCGACTCACCTTTCAAGAATGATGTAGATTTTATTTTAACTGAAAATCTGTTTATTCTAAGTGAGAATATGTCAATTGACAATTGGAATATTATACTTGATACCTACAGAAAGTATATCAATACAGATAAATTTGACGGAGTTATTTTCGCCCACGGCACAGATACCCTTGCATATTCAACAGCTCTTTTCGCTATGCTTCTTGCAAACACAGAGATTCCTGTATTTTTTGTTTCAAGCAATGCTCGTCTTGATTCAGAAAGAGCAAACGGAAATGATAATTTTAAATATGCTGCTGAACTGATTTGCAAGGACATTGAGCCCAATGTATATGCAATCTACAAAAACATTTCAGATAAAAAAATGTATCTTCACTTAGGTTCAAGACTTAAACAATGTGCCAATTATTCCGAGGATTTCTTTAGCACAGGTGCTATTGATATAACAGCAATTTCTGATGAAACATTAAAAGTAATCAAAGAGAAATACTCCCAAAAAGAAAAATCCCCACTTATAGCTATAAATGGAGATTGGCATTTAAAAAACTGTGTTTTGATGATAACCCCTTATGTTGGGCTTGATTATAACTCATTTAATTACAGTAAGTTTTCTGCAATTCTTCATGGGACATATCACTCAGGAACTGCTTGTGCAGAGCCTTACGAAAACTCTGTTTTGCATTTAATGAATTTATGCAAAAAAGAAAACTCCGATACAGATATTTATCTCGCTCCATCAAAAAATTCAGGCGAAATTTATGATACTGTAAGAGTTATAGACTCGCATAGAGCCAATAAAAAGAAAATAAACTTTCTTTATGGCATCACAAATGAACTAGCCTATGCAAAGCTTGTTATTGCATATTCAATTTTCAAAAATAAAACAGATATAGAAAATTTTATCAACACTCAAATTAATTATGAGTTTTTCGATAAATAAAAACAGAACCGAGAGTTTTATATCAAAACTTTCGGTTCTCATTTTTTACTTACTTAATTTCTTCTCTAAAAGCTCCTTGATAACTGCAGGATCTCCTGCTCCACGAAGCTCCTTCATACAAGCACCGAAGAGTGCTTGAGCTGCTTTAACCTTACCATTGTTATAGTCTTCAACAGCTTTGGGATTTTCACTGATAACCTTATCAATTACGCTATCAATTGCAGAAGAATCAAATTTCTGGTCAAGGCCTTTTTCCTTGCAATATGCAACAGGGTCAACATTCTCTTCAACAACTGCAATAAGAATTTTCTTACCTGCGTTACGGTTGATTTTACCGTCATCAACCATCTTAATAATAGTTGAAAGTGTTTCCGCTGTAACCTCAAGATCATTGAGAGTTTTGCCATCCTTACGAAGAATACCTGCACAGTCTGTAAGAATCCAGCTTGCAGTATCTTTAGGATTACAACCCTTAGCAACAGTATCATCAAGAAGAGCCATAAGCTTGTGGTTGGAAAGGAGCATTGCAATTTCCTTATCGGAAATGCCCGCTGCTCTGTACTCCTCGGCTTTTTCGTCTACTGCTGCAGGTTTATTTGCCTTAATTTCTTCAAGCCATTCATCATCAATGATAATGGGCATAAGGTTTGCATCAGGGAAATAACGGTAATCTGCTTCAGTTTCCTTGTTACGCATTGCAAAAGTTTTTCCACTTACATCGTCAAAACGTCTTGTTTCCTGAACAAGCTCTTCTGTTTCGTATTCAAGTGCATCCATATGACGCTGTGCTTCGTAACGGATAGCTCTTTCAATAGCTTCAAAGGAGCTCATATTCTTGATTTCTGTACGAACACCAAATTCTTCGCTACCTTCAGGACGAACAGAAATGTTAACGCCGCAACGCATTGCGCCCTCTTCACATTCTGAAATACCGCCTGAGCGGAACATGGATTTAAGCTTGTTAAGATATACAACAACCTCTTCTGCGCTACGGAAATCGGGCTGAGTAACAATTTCAATAAGGGGAACGCTGGTGCGGTTAAAGTCTACATAGGAAGAATTACCGCCGTGAACAAGCTTACCTGCATCTTCCTCCATATGAATCTGCTTAATGCGAATGTCCCTTGTACCTGCACTTGTTTTAATTGCAACACAACCATCCGTACAGATGGGGTGATTTAACTGAGTAATCTGATATGCACAGGGCAAATCAGGGTAATAATAATTTTTCTTATCAAAGGTTGTGTAACGGCTTATGTTACAGTTGAGCATAAGACCTGCAGTAACTGCCAATTCAATAACTTTTTTGTTCATTACAGGCAACATACCGGGCATACCGCTACAAGCGGGGCAAACACAGTCGTTAGGTTCATTTGCCGCAGAATGTCCGCCACAAGAACAGAATATTTTTGATTCGGTGCTTAATTCAACATGAGTTTCAAGGCCGATGACGATTTCATAATTCATATTCATTCACCTTTCCTTTCAACACAGTTTGCAAGACTGAGAAGTACACTTTCGTCAAAATGTTTACCCATAAGCTGAACACCACCGCTAACAAGAGCAGGTGTGCCAATAAGGTTGGGAAGAGCCGTAAATACGCTTTCTTCAAAAACCTTTGTGAATGCATCTTTAATTTCGTAAGAGGTAAATTCAGTTTTACTGCAAACGGGAGCAAGAATTGCATCATATTTCTCGAGAAGTTCTTTTGTTGCTTCTGCAACAACTCTACGAACTCTTAAAGATTTATCGTAGCAATCTTTGTATCGATTTTTTGATAAAACATCTGAACCATAAAGAATAACTGCTTTTGTAAGGAAGTTAAAACCTTCTGTTCTGGATTTTACGTATAATTCGTCAATATTTCTGTATTGTTCTGTACGATGGCCGTATTTAACACCGTCATAACGGGAAACGTTGTTACAGGTTTCTGCACACATAAGAATCTGCCAAGCAGTATTTGCCAAATCAAAGTAATCCCATGAAATTTCTTCAACCTCAGCACCATTTGATTTAAGCGCTTCTGCATATTTCATTACATTTGCTTTTGTTTCATCGTCTGCTTTCTGGAGTAATTCTTTAACGATGCAAACTTTTTTTCCTGCTACAACAACATCTGTTGAATACTCGTATTCTTTTTCAGGTAAGCTTGTGCCGTCTTTATCATCGTGGCCTGCGATAACGCTGATAATTTCTTTTACGCCTTCTGCATTGGGGGCATATACACCAACCTGCTCACCTGAAGCAGCACAGGAAATAACGCCATAACGTGAAACTGTACCATAGGTAGGTTTAAGGAAATCTACACCGGAAAGTGCAGCAGCACGTCTTGTTGAGCCATTCATATCAACGCCAAGAGCAGCTTTAACATCGCCATTTTTAACCAATGCAGCAGCCGCACCTTCAAGCTTTTCTTCCTGAGGAGCGTAATATGAAAATTCACCAACAAGGTCTAAACCGAATTCGCCTGTATGGGCTTTACCTGAAAGTGTATAGCCTTTTTCTTCAAGACGAACAACTGCTTCTGCACTAAAAAGAGGCTTGAAGCCTTCAAGAATACGTGAACCTGCAGTTGCAGGGGCATCTTTTACAAGAATAGTATCATCCACTGCAATTGTTCCGTTATCACAAATCTTAGTTGCATAATATTTCATTCTACACACCTCACTTTACTAATCTTGGAACTTGCCAACTATCGTCACTACGCTCAGGAGCACCTTCAAGTAAGCTTTCTCTTGAGAAATTCTGTTTACGAACGTCTTCACGCAAAACGTTTGTCATTGGCATTACATGCACCATTTCCTCAACATTTTCTGTATCACAGTCTTTAAGCTTCTGTTCATTTTCGTTCATCACACTGAAAATGCCTTGCATAATTGTTTCTTCCTCTTCAGTAAGAGAGAGCTGATTCAACTGCTGAGCATTTGAGAAAGTAGAACGTTTACCCTGTGACTGCTTACCTGCAGAACCTGCAGCAGCTGAACGCTGAGCAAGAGCACTACCATTGCCTAAAAGGTGAACATCTTCAAGCTGCTGATTTGTAACCTCGCCGGGAGCACCAAGCAACAAGTCCTGAGCATTACCATTCAAGGGGAATGCAATAACATCAAGGATTTTTTCTTCATCTGTAAGAAGCATTACCATACGGTCAATACCTGGTGCCATACCTGCATGGGGTGGTGCACCATACTGGAATGCTGTATATAAAGCATTAAAGCGTTTCTTCAACTCTGCTTCATCATAACCTGCAATTTCGAAAGCTTTTTTCATAATGTCAATATCGTGGTTACGAACTGCACCTGAAGCTAACTCAATACCGTTACAAACAAGGTCATACTGATATGCAAGTACTTCTGTAGGTTCTTTATTAAGGAGTGAATCCATACCGCCCTGAGGCATTGAGAAGGGGTTGTGAGTGAAAATCATTTCACCTGTTTCTTCATCAACCTCGTACATGGGGAAATCTACAACAAAGCAGAACTCGAAAGCATCGTCACGAATCAAATCCAACTGATCCTTCTTTGCTAACCACTCACGAATCATACCTGCTTTTTTCTCTGCATCATTTTTCTTATCGTCGCAGATAAAGAAGAGTGTTTCGCCCTCTTTAACATTTGTAAGTGCTTTTATTTCTTCCTTCTGCTCTTCGCTGAGGAATTTAGCAATAGGACCTAAGAAAACATTGTCTTTAAGAGTAATGTAACCTAAACCACCTAAGCCAACTGCATCGGATGTTGCAAATTTAAGTGAGTTTTCAAAGAATTTGTTTGATTTACCACTACAATCTGCCACAATACCACGAACAGGTCTACCCTTGAACGCAGGGAAGTTAACACCTTCAAAGAAAGCTGTTAAATCGCAGATAATCAACGGGTTTCTTAAATCGGGTTTATCGGAGCCGTAGTACATCATAGCATCTGCATAAGTAATACGACGGAAGGGCTTGGGTGTTACCTTTTTATCGGAGAAGGTTGTAAATGTATCGTAAATAACATCTTCACAAACATCAAGAACTTCTTCCTGGGTAGCAAATGCCATTTCGAAGTCCAACTGATAGAATTCACCGGGTGAACGGTCTGCACGAGCATCCTCATCACGGAAGCAGGGCGCTACCTGGAAATACCTGTCAAAGCCTGACACCATAAGAAGCTGTTTAAACTGCTGGGGTGCCTGGGGCAAAGCATAGAATTTACCGGGGTGCTTACGGCTGGGAACAAGGAAGTCACGAGCACCTTCGGGTGATGATGCAGTAAGAATGGGTGTCTGCATATCAAGGAAATCTTTTTCCTCCATTTTATTTCTTAAATGGCGGATAATTCTGGAACGCATAACAAGATTGTCGTGGTTTTTGGGGTTACGAAGGTCAAGATAACGATATTTAAGACGTAATTCATCCTTACTCAATCTTGATGCTCTCACATCAAAAGGAAGCATATTCTGACTCTTACCTAAAACCTGTAAACTATCTGCTACCAATTCAACATAACCTGTGTCGATTTTAGTGTTTACTGTTTCAGGATCACGTTTTTCAACAATACCGCTAACAGAAATAACTGTTTCACGGTTAACGTTTTTAAGTAGTTCTTCATTGTGAATAACCACCTGTGTAACGCCTGTGTAGTCACGAAGGTCAACAAATATAACGCCACCATGGTCACGCACAACATCAACCCATCCGGCAAGCTGAACAGTCTGACCTATATGCTTATCACATATGTCGTTACAAAACAACGTTCTATACATATTGGTATACCTCCAAATAAAAATACAAATTAAACAGAAAAATAAAAAAGTCCTGGGAATATAGAAATATTCCCGGGACGAGTAAACTATTACCCGCGGTGCCACCCGCATTGATACGCAAAAGCGCATCCTCTTTTAATATTATGTTTTTAAATCGTTGAAGTGTTCCCAAGCTTACTACTCATCTCAAACGCGCTTTCAGTCGGTGACGCATTCTCCCTGACAGACTTTCCACAAAAGCTGAGTCTTCACGAAGTTCAAGAAAAATACTTTTCATATTTCTCCAAACTACCACCATTATAGCAAAAAAACTATTTTTGTCAACAGTATCACTACAAATAATTTATGGTAAAATTTCAAAATTATTCAACCATTTTCTTGATTTTTTGAAGATTTTTCAAACATTCCCTTCATGTTTGACTATTTAAGTTCAAAAAATACTTCTCCGCCCGATGTAAGCTCCTCATAAGTCAAGAAGCATTCCTTAACTTCTTCGCCGTTAAATTTAACGGATTTAATATAAGGATAATCCAAGGGATTTTTGTCACAAGTTATTTTTAAAGTATCTGAAACCTTGCAGGAATGATAATTCCTGTCTAATTTAACTTCAATTTCTTTAAAGAGTGGTGTGTTTATGTAATATTTCGGATCAGCAGGACAAACCTGTGCAAACCCTAAAGCAGACAGAACATACCAGGCAGAAAGCTGTCCTACATCCTCGTTTCCGCAAAAACCGTATGCACCTGTGCGGTATGCTTCTTTCTGAACACGCCTTGTCCAATATTGTGTTCTTTCAGGAAGTCCTAAAATATCAAAATAGTGGGTTATATTATGGCAAGGCTCGTTTGAGTGGTTGTAGTCATCGTTCCAAAGGCTTTTTAAATCTGCCCTTTCAAAGAATTCTTCAAGAAGCTCTATAGTTCTTTCTTGACCAAAAAGCTTGCTCAAACCTACAACATCATAAGGTACAAACCAGGATTGCTGAAAAATGTTGCTTTCTACAGTTCCGTCATCATCGTATCTATCTTCTTCAAATACAAATTCGCCATCTTCTTTACGAGGAGCCATAAACCCTAACAATTCATTATAATTTTCGTTATAACGCTTAGCCCTGTTCATAAAAAATTCAGCGTCCTCTGTTTTGTCCAAAGCCTCAGCAAACTTCGCCATAGTAAAATCTGCCAATAAGTACTCAAGAGTATCACTTAATTTTTCGGGCACATAACACTCTTCAAGATATGCTTTGCAATAAGGTCTTATGGATTTAAACTCTTTTCCGTCAAGTTCATTCTCACAAACGCTAGATGCTTTTGATATTTTATAGGCTTTTTCTGTATCATAAGGTTTAATACCCTTAGTAAAAGCGTCTGCCACAATAATAAGGCCGGGGTCACCTACCATACAACCGGCATTTATGCCCAAAAGCTCCCATCGGGGAAATGAGCTATTATTAAGTTCGGCAATTTTCAAAAGGGAATTAATCTGATCACGAACCATATCAGGATTAATAATGCTTAAAAGCGGAAATTCACTTCTGTAAACATCCCAACCACTGAACACAGTTCTTTGTTTATAGTCCGAATCTTTGAATATTTCATAATTAATGGTGTATCTGCCATCAACATCTGCCATTGTACGGGGGTCTAAAAGCACGTGATAAAGGCATGTGTAAAAAAGCTTCAGATCAATTTCATCTGTACCTGAAACCTTGATACAAGAAAAAGCGTCTTCCCATTTCTGTAAAGCATTTTCTGACATAGTGTCAAAATCCATATTTTCACATTCTGCAGAAAAATTCTTTCTTGCACCATCAATGTCCACATAAGAAATGGCACATTTAATAACTATGGGCTCTTTTATACCTGTTGAAAAATCAAGTAAAAGACCTAAGTCTTCTCCATTACAAGATTCAGTAAATTCTTCATTACTAAAAAATCTTTTATTTGTAAAGGGCTGGGAAAATTCCATAACAAAATACACATCGTAGAAAATTCTTCCGTGGCCGTGACCGAAGCCGCCACCCTTTGGAGTACATTTTATGTGTCCTTCAATTTTTCTGTCGTTTATTATGTCGATTTCCTGGTAATCTGCTTTACCGCCAATTCTTCGGGAAAAGTTAATTATTATTTTCTTTTCTGTGTTTTCAGGGTAAGTAAGTCTTAACAAGCCTGTATGCACGGAAGCTGTTGCCTCCGCAAAAACATTATACCTGTCTAAAACAACTGAATAATAACCTGCACGAGTTTTTTCGTTTTCGTGAGAAAATTCAGATTTCCAGCCTCTTGTACCTTTATTAAAGGGTTGTTCTTCATTGCTTCCGCTTCGAAGGTCCGTTAACTCAGTTACAGGCATAATCTGAATATTGCCTAAATCACCATACCAGCCTATACCACTCATATGGTTAAAGCTGAAGCCTTCAATGGTATTGTGGCAATAGTTGTAACCGCTACCATTATCACCACCGCTTACCGTATCCGGAGAAAGCTGCACCATTCCCCCGGGAACACAAGCACCGGGATAAGTTTTTCCACCACCATGAGATTCTTCTATCTGTCCGTCACCAACGGTACCTATCATAGTATCAACATATAACGCATTTTTCATTGAAACTCACCTTGTTACAACATTTTAAATTTTCTTAAACATTTTACCATAACACATAGCAACCTTCAACCAAATTTGAAAATCTAATAAAAATTTATTGCCACACAACCTTTCCATCAATAATTGTTACAAATACGCGGGAAAATATATCAAATGGATGTCCTTCAAAAATTACAAAATCGGCATCTTTTCCCACTTTAAGACTACCTAATCTATGGTCTACTCTGCAAATTTTTGCCGCATCTATTGTGATAGCTTTCAAAGCGTTGTACTCTCCCAGCCCCTCTTTTGCAGCCAGAGCAGCACATAAAGGAAGGTACTGAATTCTGGAAACCGGGTGGTCTGTAGTTATGGCAACAGTTACGCCTGTTTTTTCTAGTATTCCCACAGTTTTAAAATCAGACTGACTTACTTCCTTTTTATTTCTTGATGCTAAAGATGGTCCCACAATTGCAGGAAAACCACTTTCGGCTATTTTTTCTGCTATAAGGTGTCCCTCTGTGCAGTGGTCAAGAGTGAGTCCAACCCCAAACTCCTTTGCTATTCTTATGGCGGTCAATATATCATCCGCTCTGTGGACATGGGCTTTAAGCGGTATTTTACCGGCAAATAAATCCCGATAGCTTTCCAATAAAAAATCTTTTTGCTCATTATTAGCATTTTCAAAATATTGTTTTGCACGAAAAAGCTCTTCTCTTATAAGGGCGGCTGTTCCCATTCGGCAAGAGGGAGTGTTTCCGTTGAGTCCGTAATTTGTCATAGGATTTTCACCAAAAGCAATCTTTATGGCGGCAGGTGCAAGAACTGTCATGTCGTCCACGCAACGTCCGTAGGTTTTTATGAAAGCAAACTGTCCGCCAATGGGATTAGCACTACCCGGTCCTACCATAACCCCCGTAATTCCAGATGCTATTGCATTGTGAAAGGCACTGTCCATTGGATTTACACCATCAATTGCTCTTACCGCAGGCATTACAGGATTGGTATTTTCGTTACTTTCATCCACCTGAGCACTTGCCTTTTCCTCACAAATACCCAAATGACTATGGGCATCAATAAATCCGGGGAAAACATTCATACCCGTTGCGTCAATAATTTTTATATCATCATCGGCTTTTATTCTTTTTGATATTTCTGCTATTTTTCCATTTTTTACAAGTAAATCCGCATTTATAGGCTCTTCGTTTTCCATAGTATATAAAGTTCCGTTTTTAATCAGTAACATATTTTTACCTCTCAATTAATTTAAATCCATGAATAGTTTTCCGCACTTGTGTAAAACTATTCTTAACGGAGGTGAATACCATGGACAACAAACAGAACAAACAGCAGAACCAGAACAACAAAAACAATCAGAACAACCAGAACAATAACAACAAGCAGAATCAGCAGAACCAGAGAAACAACGAACAGAACAGATAAATTCTGCTAAAAGAACAAGGACATCGGCATTTTGCCAATGTCCTTGTGATTTTTTATTTTGTTATTGTCAAAATATATTCCCCGCCAAAAAGAGTCTCTTCCAACTTCTCTTTTGCGGATAGTATAACCTGAGCTTTTGCTCCCTCAGGTATTTGAATTTTTACTGTATATGTATTGTTTTCATTTAATTTCCAATGGCAGATAAGTTCACCCAAAGGTGTTTTTACATTTGCTTTTACATATTCCAAACCACAATCCAATTGAGGTGAAATCGTAAAATTTTTGTACCCACCTTTAACCGCCTTTATACCTGCAAAATGGGTAAAGAAAACCTCATCATAAGACCCGAGGAAATAGTGGTCTTGTGAACGGGTTGTTGTTTCCCAGCTTTCCCAGGCAGATGTTGCTCCCTTTTCCAACCAAAAGCCCCAGCTTGGGTAAGTTTTCTGAGTAAGCACTTTATATGCCACATCAGAATAGCCGTTATCATACAAAACAGGCAGAACAAATTTAACACCTGTACACCCTGTATCAAAATGATAGTCTTTTGCTATTATATCATTCACAAGATTTTCTAAAACAGCTTTTTTGTTATCTTGGGGCACCATACCAAAGGCAAGTGGCAAAAGGTTAGAGGTCTGTCTGTATTTTGTACGAAGACCCTTTTGATCCCAAAAAGTTGTTTCATAAATCTGTTTTTCTGCATTGTAAAACTTTTCGTTAAAGGCTTTGCAAATATTCTCACAGGCATTTTTATATATACTCGTATCTTCTGTTTCACCAAGAATTTCTGCGATTTTTATAATACTTAAAAGCATTTTATATATAAAAGCAGTACCGCAGATTTCACATCCCTCGGAAGAGCCCGGGTCAATTTCGCCACTTTCTTCTCCCATAGGTGAAAGCCAGTCTGCAAGGCCTTTGTAACCCCATACCCAACCTTGATTTTCAAGAGCTTCTATATCATTTAATGCAAATTGTTTAAGATTAGGGTAAAGTGCTTTTACATACTCTTTCTCATTGCAATAATCAAGTAGAGCTTCGCAAGAGAAAACATAAACAGTATTCCAGACAGGTGAATTATCAATCCCCCACTCTGCTGCAGGCACCATTACGGGAACATTTCCGTAAGCCTCAAAGCAATCGTTCATTGTATCTGTAAAGGATTTCAAAAACTCTGTCATTTTGAAATTGAACATTATTGAGGTAAGACCGCAGTTGAAGTCACCTAACCAACCATTTTTCTCCCATACAGGTGTATCTGTTGGTTTACCCTGAAAATTATTGAAAAGTGTTCTTTGCATTATTTCGTGGAGTTTGTTGACATTTTCATTTGAACACTCAAATTCGGAAATTATTTCCATATCGTTTGCGACACGGAAAATTGTTATGTTTTCATCGGTTATTTCAACAGGGCAATTTTCAATCTGAATATACTTGAAGCCTTTGTAGCTGAATTTTGGCTCAAGCTCACACAATTCGCCATTACCAATAAAA
>JAZSBI010000102.1:0-8703 GCA_045602345.1 Acutalibacteraceae bacterium
AGAGGATTTTACTCCTGTTCAACGCCCTGCAGACGATGAAACAAAGGATATTATTACAACACACTTTGATTTCAACTCAATGCACGATACGCTTTTAAAGCTTGATGAGCTGGGCCATGATGTTCCCACAATTTACAAGCATCTTACCGATTTAACAGGTATAGACGTGCTTGATATTGATATTAGTGACAGAAAGCTTTATGAGCTTTGTACGTCACCCGAGCCGCTTGGTATTACAGCCGAGGAATTGGGTTGGCCTACAGGTACACTTTCCATTCCTGAAATGGGTACAGATTTTACTAAGGGAATGCTTCTTGAGGCAAAACCGAAAACCTTTGCTGACTTAATTCAGATTGCAGGCCTTTCGCACGGTACAGACGTGTGGCTTGGTAATGCGCAAGACCTTATCAAAAATGGTGTTTGTACGATTTCCGAGGTTATTGGTACTCGTGATAGTATCATGGTTTACTTAATGCACTGTGGCCTTGAGCCTAAGCAGGCCTTTGATATTATGGAAACCGTTCGTAAGAAAAACAAATACTTAACACCCGAAATGATTGAGATTATGAAATCTCACAACGTTCCTGCGTGGTATATTGAGTCTTGCGATAAAATTCAGTATATGTTCCCTAAGGCACACGCTGCTGCATACATTATTGCATCCTTAAGGCTTGCTTGGTTTAAGATTTATCATCCTCTCGAATATTACTGTGCATACCTTACCGTTCGTGGTGATGACGTTGATGCTGAAGCTATGTCCAAGGGTAAGGATGCCGTTAAAACCTTGCTTCACTTTATTAAAAATAAGGGTAAGGAAGCATCATCGGCAGAAAAGTCTAAGGAAACAATTATGCAAATTGTTTTTGAGGCTATGGTTAGAGGTATTGAATTTTTACCAATTGATATCTACAAATCAACAGCAAGCTCATACGAGCCTGAAGAGGTTGTTGAGGCTGACGGAACGGTTACAAAGAAAATAAGAATGCCGTTTGCTTCACTTGCAGGTGTAGGTGAAAATGCTGCCGAGCAGCTTGCAAAAGCACGAGAGGACGGTGGTGGCGAATTTTCGTCTATTGAAGATTTTGCCTTCCGTTCAGGTGCAGGTAAATCTACAATAGAAACCTTAAAAGCTTGTGGTGCTTTTGGTGATTTGCCTGACAGTGACCAAATTTCACTATTCTAAATTAAAGTAGATAGAAATATCTTTTATGAGGTGTTACTATGAAAAAATCAGTTAAAAATATTTTTAAAGCAGGTGGCATTTTAGCGGCTGCAGGCGTTGGTGTAAGTATGGTGCGTGCAGCTACAACCTACAAGGCAAAGCCGGCTACAGTCAACGAAGCTTTACCAAAAGAAAACGTTGATGTGGACAGATTTGTTGAGCATCTTTCAAAGGCTATTCAAATTCCAACAATTTGCAATAGAGATGAAAGCCTTGTTGATTGGTCAAAGTTTGATGAATTTCACGCTTTTCTTAAAGAAAGCTATCCGCTTATTCACGAAAAGCTTGAATGTAAAACCTTTTCAACACGTAGCTTAATGTATCGTTGGAAGGGTGCAGACTCAACTAAAGAGCCCATTTGCTTGCTTGCTCACCAGGATGTTGTGCCTGTTACAGAGGGTACAGAGGATGATTGGGAATACCCTGCATTCAGTGGCACAGTTGCCGATGGCTTCGTTTGGGGCAGAGGCGCCATTGATATGAAAAACCACCTTATTGGTGTTTGTGAAGCTGTTGAAACCCTTTTAGAGGAAGGCTATGTTCCTGAAAGAGATGTTTATCTTTGCTTCGGTCATAATGAAGAGGTTATGGCAGAGGGAGAAATCTGCGGTGCAGACTGTATGATGCGTTGGTTCAAGGACAGAGGAATTAAACTTGACAGCGTTCTTGACGAAGGTGGTGCAATTCTTGAAGCTAAGGTTGACAAGGTTATAGACGGTCACCTTGCAGGTGTTGGTATTGCTGAAAAAGGACACGTAGATTTTGAAATTTCCGTAAACGCAAAAGGTGGTCACTCTTCACAGCCGCCCAAACATAGTGCTTTAGGTGAGCTTTCAAGAATTGTTTGTAAATTAGAAAATAATCAGTTTAAGGCAGAGCTTACCCCCCAGCTTTATTCACTTTTCAATGAAATCGGTAAAAATACTTCATATCCCGTTAGATGTGTTATGAGCAATCTTCCTGTACTTAAACCACTTATTACAAAGATTTGCTCAGAAATACCTCCTGTTGCTTCTATGATGAGAACAACAACTGCAGTTACTATGGCAAGTGGTAGCCCTGCTCCCAATGTTCTTCCTCAGAAAGCAACCGTTAATGTGAATTTCCGTATTATGCCCGGTCAGACTATTGAGGACGTTGAAAAGCACATTAGGAAGATTGCAGGTCCTAAGGCTGAAATTAAAATGGTTAGTGGTAAAAACCCCTCAAAGATTTCTCCCACTGACTCAAGAGCCTTCAACGCTATAAGAGCGATTTGCAAAGAAATGGATTCCAAAGCAATTGTTGCACCTTATCTTGTTATGGGTGGAACAGATGCCCGTCAGTATGAGGACGTTTGCGATAACATTTATCGTTATTCTCCATTCCTTATGGATACCGCTCTTCTTCTTACTTGCCACGGCACAAATGAGAGAATTCCTCTTACTTCCCTTAAAGATGGCGTTGTATTCTTTAAAAAATACATAAAAGAATTAACAAATGACTAATGTAAAAACACCATAGACTCAATTATGAGTTTATGGTGTTTTTGTTGTTAAAAAGATTTTATATTTTTTTCATATTCTGTGAAGAATTTTTCAAGGATTTCTTCATCATTTTTATTACCTCTAAGGCAAATCGAAACACTTAAATCTCCATTAATGCTGAGAGCGGTCATAACCGCACAGGGCTTGTTCTTTGCTGCACCCGCAACAAAGGCAGAGAAGGGCTTGTTTCCTGCCAATGAGAAAGCTACTGTATCAATTTTACCTACATTGCTTACTGAAAGAGTGGGGTTACGGTAAAAGAAGTTAACAATAGGTTCAGCCTGTAAGTAAATCATTGATTTATAACCAAAGTTCAAAAGGGGAATACCGTGCAGCCCCATAAATTCGTCAGCTTTAAGTTCTTTTGTTTTTTTACTTACAATTGAAATGGTATCTTTTAAATTATTGCCAATTTTTTCTACTGCACAATGGCTGAAAGATACATGGTTTGTGTAGCCAATAGTTGATGTGTCCTTAATGTGTCGCCTTAAGTCTGTTGCACAGGAAACACTTATGCTTTCATCATTACTGAAGTTAGCAACTTTTTTTAGTGAATCAATATAGGAAGCAACCAGTAAATCGTTAACAGTTCCGCCTCGGGATTTTGTATAGGCTATCGCCTTGTCAAAATATTCTTTTTTAATTTTTCTTGAAACAATAACAACATCTTTTTCAATGTTGTTATTTTCAAAAGGAAAGCGGTGTTTATCCCTGGGGGAAATATTGGCGAATTGCATTTTCGCTTTCTTTCTTAAGGCGGGTTCCATATCCTTGTAAACCTCTGTGTACTTTCTTGAGCCAACAGAGAAGCAAAGAGGGGAGATACCGTTTAAAACGTAATCGGAGTAGGCTTTGCAAAAGTCGCTCCAGAAAGTCTTAAAACCACCACCATCCATACACATATGATTCCAAATAAAAAGTATGTAGGTTCTGCCTTGGTGGTAGAAAAGACCAATGTTAAACTGAATGTTGCTTTTTAGAGGAATTTGGCGTGAGAAAAACTCTTTTTTGGCCTTTTCTAAATCGTCAACCTGTTCAGCGAAAACAAATTCATTAACATTATAATCTGCAACTTTCCAGTAAGGTGCAATAGGGTTTCTAATAACCTGTGAATGTAAAAACGGAGCACTTTCAAGAGCACAAACAGCAACATTTTTAAATGCTTCTTCATCAACCGTAAAATTATAATCAACTTCAAATCGTGCAAGTCTGTCCATATATTTACGGCACATAAGATTGATTTTATCATACATTTCGCAAGGTAAGATCTTTTTTAAAAGATGTGGATTCTGCTCTTTAAACTTAATTAAATCATCAACAACATTTTTATCAGTAAGACCCTTCTTTTTTAGCGAAATGACTTCTGCTTCATAGTTTAATTTCATTGTTAATCCTCAACGTGATCGAAGAAGAAATCTCTCTTCTCATCAGTGTCAATAACTTTAATGGGTTTAACCTGATTAAGGTTTGCACCACGTTTTCTTAATACCTCGCGGTAATCGTCATATGTACCTTTTTTGAGGAAAAGAACTTCGGGATGCCCTAAAGCACCACTTTTAATAAGAGGTTCAACTGAAACATTACCCTTGCAGAGTTTTTCTTCAAACAAGGTGTTATATGTAGCTTTCTTTTCGTTGCTGATATCTTCAGCAAGTTCAAGGAAAAGCTTGTAATGACCGGGTGATGTGCTTCTGTCCGCATAAATACTGTAACCAATGTATAAATCACCTGAAGCCTCAGACATATTAGCAACAATTTCATCAAATGCTAAGGAGCTTACCTTTTCACCGCTGATGTTTGCAATCTGGTTAAGGCGGTAGCAGAAGGTAATTTTAGGGGACTGGTTATAATAGCCTGTAACCTTAACAACGTCCTCAATTCTGTAACGATAAAAACCGCTCATATTAGTCAGGATTATTTCATATTCCTTGCCAACCTCAAGATCCTTTATTGTAAGAAGATTATCGTAACCCTCCTGTTCAACAGGACGGAATTCATAGAAGCCGTTTTGGGGAAGAATTACATATTCGTAGGAATTAAATTCAAGAGGAACTGCCATAAAAGCTTCAGTTGCAGTGTAGCCAAGGTAGTGCATGGGAATATCTTCACCAAGATATCTTCTCAATTTTTTTTGATAGAAACTCAATGAACCTGTACCCATACCATACATCCAACCAACATTGGGCCAAATACGGGGTATAATGGGGGACTCATCAAAGCCCTTTCTGAATTCTTTTCGTAATTCCTCAGCTCTTTTGGGATTAGGTTTAAGCTTTTTATTATATTTCTGTCTTATTTCTTCCGGTACATTAACCTTATCATTAATAATACCTTTTTCAATATCATCACAAAGCATTTCCCAGTTTTCTTCCATATAGAAAAACATTGATTCAAGAGTTGTGATAAAAATAGTGCCTAAATAGCTAACTTTTTTGCTGGGAAGTGAGAAACGCAACTTCATATAGTGCATGTCCATATCAACACCAGGTTCGGGGAAAAGCACTTCTTTGGGTGATGTTGTAAAGCAACTAACAATAGGTTTAACATTTAAAAGGGGAATTGAGGACAGGCAGCTGATAGTACCGCCTTTAACCTTTCTGCAACCTGTTTCTGCAGTTAAAAGACCTTTCTGTGCAGGTAAGGTTTTACCATGTTTTGCAAACCATTTTACAGCACAACCGACAGGGGCACTAAAACTGAAGCATTGGCAAACCCATTCTGCCCAATATGAAAGCGGAACGAGCTTTTGTTTACCTGTGCTGCCTGAGCTTTCTGTGAAACGGCGAACATACATATTAGTAATAAGCCCTTTTTCACCATTGGCCATTCGCCATACATAGTCATCATAATCTGCATAAACAGAAAGTGGAACTATTTTTTGATAATCCTCAATGGATTTTACATCCTTGAAATTATGGAGTTTACCGTATTCTGTTGTTTTGTTTTTTCGCATAAGTCGTTTAACACAGGTTTCCTGCATTTTAAAAGCTCTTTTGGAGTATATGAAAATTTTAATATGCTCACATATACCAACAAAACCGCCCCAACCGGAAAGGAATTTATCTAACATAAAAACACCTCAAATGTATATTTTAAACTTTATCTCATATAGAGATGTGAAAGGAAATTGTATAGCTTATTGTTATGAGGATTGTATCTTACCGGAAAATCAAACCATGTAACCTTTTTGTGAATACTCTTTTCGTGTGAAAATGCATTAAAACCTGCTCGTCCATGGTAGGAACCCATACCGCTTTCGCCAACCCCACCAAAACCGAAGCTGTTAATTGCAATCTGCATAATAGTATCGTTAACGCAACCACCACCAAATGAGCATTTTTCGATAGTCTGTTCAATTCTCTTTTTATCTTCCGAGAAAATATATAATGCAAGAGGTTTTGGTTTGCTAGCAAACAAATTGTAAAGTTCTTCGTAAGTTTCAAATGTCAGTACCGGGAGAACAGGACCAAATATTTCTTCCTGCATAATTTTATCATCCCAGTTTACATTGTCTATAACTGTGGGCGTAATTTTAAGCTTGTCTAATGATTTTTCTCCACCGAATATAACCTTACTTTCGTCAATCAGGTTGCAGATTCTGTTAAAATGTTTTTCGTTTATGATTTTGCCGTATTCATCGTTTTCAAGAACCTTTTCACCATATTGCTTTTTTATTTGTAGGCAGAGTTCTTTTATGAACTCATCTTTTATACTACTGTGGCAAACTATATAGTCGGGTGCAACACAGGTCTGACCACAGTTAAGAAATTTTCCGTATGTAATTCTCTTGGCAGCTAATTTGATTTTAGCAGTAGAATCAATAATGCAAGGATTTTTACCACCAAGCTCAAGAACAACAGGTGTAATGTTATCGGCTGCTTTGTGAAGAATTTCCTTGCCTACAGCCTGGCTGCCCGTGAAGAAAATCATGTCATACTTCTGATTTAAAAGTTCTTTGTTTTCTTCTCTACCACCTGTAACAACAGCAATATATTCAGGTGGGAAGCATTCCTCTATAATCTTTTTAATGATTTCACTTGAAGCAGGGGAATATGCACTTGGTTTTACTATAACGGTGTTACCTGCTGCAATTGCATCGGAAATAGGAGTCATTGTTAAAAGGAAAGGATAGTTCCAAGGGCTCATTATAAGCACGTTTCCGTAAGGGGAGGATTTTTTATAACCGCTACCAATACATTGACCGATGGGAGTATATATGGTGCGCTTTTTGGCATAAGAAAAAGTGTGTCGAATCATATAGTTTAATTCCATAAGAACAAGACCTGTTTCACACACAAATCCGTCAAAGTCGCATTTTCCTAAATCCTTTTTTAATGCCTCATTAATTTCATTTTCATATTTTTTAATACATTTATACAGTTTCAAAAGCATTTGAATACGGAATTTAACGGGCAAGGTTGCACCGCTTTGGAAAAAATTCCGTTGCTTTTCTAATAATGCCGCAATATTCAAAAAAGACCCCCAAATTTACAAATATATTTTGCGAATAGTTCAAAACACTCTTTATCCGCAATTATATAAATTATACTATAATTTTGCTTGATTGTAAATGGAAATATAAAAATTAAAACACCACAGTCCTTTGACTGTGGTGTTTAATGAGTTTGATTATTTCATAAGACCGTTTGCTACACACCAAGCGTGGAAAGCTTTGAGTGAACGAAGTCTTGCAGCGTCAAGGTGGTGTGAACCCCTTGTGTACCAATTGAAGTTCTTAACGCCCTGAAGTCTTATAAGTTCTTTTGCACTAGCGCAGAAACCATCATTAATAGCATTGTCAAGGAGAATAATTTCATTGTAACGCTGTTCAGCAAGTGCCATATCACCGCTTACAAAAGCTTCGTGGAACCTCTGGAAAAATGCACCGCCGCAGGATGTAGGAGTAGCCATAACACCGCGAGCACCTGCAACATAAGAATCGAAGAGATAAGGCATATTTGCCTGGATGATTGTTGAATCACCTTTGTTATCAATTTTATCTTTAATTTTTTCAATAGAACAGGTTGTGTCTTTAATACCCCAGATAAGACCATCTTTGGTAAGTTCGCCGTAAGCCTTGCCGCTCATAAGATGAGGCTGGAAGCCGGGGAACTCATAAAGGAAAACAGGAAGAGTTGTGCTTGATGCCAATTCTCTGATGTATTCAACAAGCTTGTTATCATCATCGCCCATACCTTTTGTGGTAAGAACAAGTCCGTCAACACCTGTCTGTTCCATTTTCTTGATTTCTTCAAGATTTTCTTCCTTTGTAGGCTCAATATTTGCAGTGGCAACAACTGTTGTTTCGCCTTTATGCTTAACAGTAAGTGTAGCTAGTTTAAGTCTTTCTTCGAGAGTAAGCTCTCTCATTTCAGAGCTGCCGCAAACTGCGAAAAGGTGTTCAACACCCTGTGAAACCTGCCAATCAGCATATTCTTCGTATGTATCATAGTCGATGCTTCTGTCCTCAAAGAAAGGTGTAAGCATAAGTGAATAGATACCGTCTTTTGTTTCTCTTGTAAGCTTTGCCATTATAAACGACTTCTTTCTTAATGTATTTTTACAAGTTTTATAAAGTTTTTAAGGGCTATGCCGAGGCATAACCCTTATAGTTTGTTAAATTACTGAACGTTTTTCTTAAGAGTTGCAAGTTCTTCTGCAAGTACTGCGGGAATCTTGTCACCGAATTTAGCGTAGAATTCCTCGATACCCTTTGCATCTTCCTGCCAGAGTTCTTTTTCAACTTCGAGAATGCTTTCGAGAGATTCGAGAGATACTTCGCCCTCAAGACCTTCAATGTTGATGTCTTTCGCATAGGGAATGTAACCGATTTCTGTATCTTTAGCATCTACTTTGCCTTCGCAACGGTTGATAATCCATTCAAGAACACGAAGGTTATCACCGAAACCGGGCCACATGAAGTTGCCTTCATCGTCTTTACGGAACCAGTTAACG
>JAZSBI010000103.1:0-62545 GCA_045602345.1 Acutalibacteraceae bacterium
AATATTTCATCCAAAACTTGCTTTTGGATTTCATTGTGATTAAGATAGTCGTTAGGTGAATTAAGAGTATATCATTGCCAATCAGAGAGTATATTGATTAAAATACGCTTGATTTTTATTAATTGATTTATAGTGTATTGAGCATCATTCAACGACAATATTGTTCCTCCGTGAGAACTTTCATTTCTTAGCCTTCTTACTGTTTCGATATCATTACATAAATTTTCAATCCAAAGAGGTGGGCTTAGATTGTCTTTTTTTAAGTGTATAGATAAAAAGTCAAAAGCAGATTTATCTATTATTGTTTTTCGGGATCCCTGTGTTTTTGTATTATTTATACCAAAAAAATATTTTAGACTACCCAGAGTGAATTTATTACTTCCCTGATCTTCGAAACAATAGACATTTTCGGCATTTTTGGTGATAATAATATTTCGTGATTTTATTTCATAGAAACCCGAAATATTATTATAATTCAGATAATCCTCTACATTGTGAAAAGTATTTTTTAAATAGTCCAAATATTGTTCATAAAGTCGGATTTTCAATTCCAACTCAAGAGCACGCAACAAAGGCGAAACAACTATCGAAAAATCAATATATGAAAAGCTCTTTTCTTCGATAGCAAGTAATTGTTGAAAAGCAAAAGTGGCGGTATTTATATATTTTTGTGAAACCTCAGACAATTTGTCCCAATTTACCCTGCCAAAATCATCTATGTTTTTTTGTGAAAGATTGGCTATAAAGTCTCTGGAAGTGGTTTCAAGAGTAGGTGTTTTAGTTATTTTAGGTTGCGCTAATTCGCGGAGTCTGTTTTCTACATCGCAAATATATTTCTCACAATCCCAATGGCAAACACAAGCAATTTTAAAATATTGTAAGGCGGTATTCAAATTCTTTTCTTTTGAAATGTTCATTTCTTTCAGACCAAGCTGAAGAGCGGCTTGCCCCACTGGGTCTGAAAAGATTAGTGCGTCAAAGTAATCGTTACTTTGAGCATTAATATAACCATTTGCTTCATCAAAAAGCGTTCTGGCGGTCATACTACCATTTCCACTATCAATAATTTTTTTTAACCACTGGAAGTATTTTTCTTCGGATTTTTCGACGTATGCTCCTGTGTCGTACCATTTAGCAATTTCAGCCATAGCATAAATATTTCCGCTTTCAGCAGTTTTCAACATCTCCGAAACAATTTCTTCTTGAGAAAAAGAAGGTGAAAAACTACATTTTCCATAAAAGTAATCAACTTCTTTCATATATGCAAAAGGGTTGTTATCTTTTATACCTAATCGAATTTCCTCAAGGGAGTTGAAATCCATTATTATTCCTCCGATTTCCTTCTGTTAATACCAATCAACACCTTAAATTATAAACAGCGTTTATCAAAAAAACAAGTGAGTTTATCAGTTTTCTCTTGTTTACTCGGATTTTTTTGGGAAATCAATAAGCAAAAGTGAAGCGTAAAAAAGTTTACTCCGCAACGAAACATATCATTGACTTTGCCAAAGACAAACTTTACGTGGGCATCTAAATTGTTCGTAACAGCCAAAGAAGAAGTAAGCGAAAGCTTAGTTCTTTTTTTGTGTCTTCAGGTGGAGCAACAAACAACTATCAGCAAAAAAGAACCCTTCCAAAGGAAGGGTTCCTAAAAACGTGAAAATTATCTGTTTTTATAAATCGGACATTGTTCATACGCATAGCCTGAGTCAGGTTTGCATTTGAACTTAGCTTCTGATTCGGTAAGCTTTTTGCCGCATAATGAACAGTAAAAATGGTCGTATGAAAACCAAGTTGCACCATCATATTTAACATAAGGACAATCTGCCATTCGGTTTCACCTCACTTTCTTAATTTGATTTGTAGTGTACCAGACAGTAGTTTACCGTTTGAATTCACAACTCCAGTGTTCTGTATCGCCCACATAAGCCTGGACAAATTTTCTGCAATATTTGCAGTTTCCTGCTGTTTGGCACCAATTATAATCTATGTAACTTAAAGGCTCACGTGTGGCACTACAAACTAAATCATCATAATATGAATCATATTCTCCACATTTGGAGCTTAGTAATTCAGCTTCTGTTACTTCATATAAGCCTTTGTCAAGATACTTTTGCTTTAGTTCCTGTATGTCGGTGTTATCATTTTTTAAATCGGTGTTTAATTTTGCTCCGAATTCAATAACAAAAATACCTGTTAAGAGATTTATAACAGCTAATAGAAAATGCCATCCGGGCATCCACCCATCCCAACTTACTATAAGGAACTCAATCCCGAAACCAAAGAAAGCAACAACAGGAAAAGACATAAAGAAATAAGCTATGAAACGTTTAGGATTTTTTGAGTGAAGTTTGTCCTTTTCGTTCTCATACTCCTTGCGTAAAGGATGTGAATAATATTCCTTTACCATCCGTAACCGTGTTGATTGATTGGGAATGTATATAGGGGTAAAAGTCTTTTTAGGTTTGGGCTTATCGGTTGTGGGTTTTGGAGTAGAAACTATCGGTTTAGCAGTGGTTCCGATGTTAGTGGGTACTGAAGGTTTTGATGCAGGTGTTTTTGCTGTTTTAGTGACGGTTGAAGGTTTTGATGCAGGTGTTTTCGCTGTTTTGGTGACGGTTGAAGGTTTTGATATGGTGCTGTAAGCAGTAGCGGTATTACATTCTCCCCTCCAGATTGTGCAGGTCTTTTCAAAAGCGGTTCGGGCTATTTCTGTAACACCTGCGGGAATTTTAATGGATTTGAGTTTATTGCAACCAAAGAACGCATAATCGTTTATGACTTTAACTCCGCTGCCAACCATGACGGAAGTAAGGTTATAGCAACCACCAAAAGCCCATTTGTCTATAGTTGTTACACTGTTGGGAATTACAACGGAAACGAGGCTTGTGCAAGCTTCAAAAGCATTGCTAATACGTGTTACACCATTAGGTATTACAACGCTTGATGAGTACCCCGTGTATTTATATAAAACCCCATCTCTTATATCAAAATCATTTCTTACCATTTTTATACTCCTCTCTGTTATTGTTATTTTTAAAGAAGCTTTGTTGTGCATGCTTTGTTTTCTGTTTGCTTCTGTTGTATATAAGTAAAACATACGCCTACGTATAATGTAAATTATATTGACGTGTTAAAAAATTACATCCGATTGTAATTTTTCAGGTGAGGCGAACCAACAGGTTTTCTGTAAAGCTTTTATAAAAAAATCGTGAATTGCAACGTTGCAGCTTTTTAAAACATATTCAAAAAAACAAACTTGAAAAAATAAAACTGTAAATATATACTATTAATAAAGAAACAGTTTTAAACAAAGGGGCAATTAATATGGCGAACGAAAAAATAAAAAACGCCGGATCTAAAAAGAAAAGTGATGGCGTTTCCGGTGGAGTAATGTTAAGTATTGCTGCATATTTTAGAAAATACAATATTGCAAAGGGTTTTGCTCCATCTATGAAACTAGTTTTTGATTCGTTTTGTTTTAGTGCCACACGCGAAAACTTAACTATAGATATAGTTGGGACCACGGAAAGAAATCTTAAAAAAGACATTCCTATAATGAAATGGATTGATGAAACCGATATTCAGTTAGAAAAAAGTATCACGGATTACTATAGAGATAATCTTTTTGAAAAAATTAAAGCAAAAAATAGTGGTGATTTTTCTGAGTTTTATGAAATGCTTCACGTAGGTTTTGAGGATTTAATCAGTAGGGCAGATACAACTGATTATCCTTTTCGCCTTGAGGGGAAAGTGGATTTATGTAAGAAGTTGAGTAATTATCTCAAATCCTTGTCAACAAAATGTAATTCTGACCCTTACCCGGATATTCTTTTTTCCGAAACTCTTTATGCTGTGGTATTCTTCCTTGCATTGGGACGAATATATGACGGCATATATCCTAAACTTTTTGCGTTAGAGGATGATGAGCAGATTTTTCTTCAGCAGGTTGTAAAAAAATATGGTGCAAATTCTATTCCGGGAAGTTTTGCTATCTTTTCCTTAGCCGAAGCTGGTAATGTGGTGGCTTTATATGAGGCTTTTTTGATTTACTATTACGGCCGATTTAACAATACAAGAAATTTTGCAAAGGCTTTTGAGTACTGTAAAAAGGCGGCAATAAACGAAGAGTCTATAAATCCTACAAGCTTATTTGATATGGCATATTTTTATTACTACTACCACAACAAAGACTACCCTTTAAATGAACTGTTTAATGCCTGTATTCCTCAAATTGATAACGATTCTGATATTGTTGATATTGATGATCAAAAAATTCAGGCTTTGGAATATTGTAAAAAAGCTTATGAGTATGGTTGTGTTGCGGCAACCAATCTTCTGGGAAACATTTTAAGTGATAGAAGTTTTTCTGCAAAAAAGAAGAAAATGATTATGGGTGATAACGTAAAAACTCCACTCGATTACTATCTTGAAGCTGCAAAAAACGGTTATGTGTATGCATATAACAACCTCTATAAACACTATAAGGAGGTTGCTGACCATACAGAAGATGCCAAAGAAAAAGAGAAGAACTTCTCTTTGGCTATGAAATATTTAAAAATGTCTGCAAATGCCTTTGAAACTTGGGCGTGTAACAGATACGGCCTTTATCTTTACGAAAAAGGAACGGTTGAAGAGGCTTATAAATATTTTTCAAGAGGTGTAGAAATTTTCCACCCCTGGTGCTCCTATAATTTAATTGAAAAGTACTATATTCCAGTTTACAAGGGTGAGAAGTCTTTTGACTTTTTAGATGACTCCATCGACTATAGCCTTCTTATTAAGGTTTGTTTAAACTCCTATGAGGAAATTGCACAAAGAACACAATTACTATTAAAAGACTGTCCAGAATTACTTCCGGAATAAAAGACACCACTTTTTTTCCGGAAATTTATGAAAACTTTTTTGTGTCCGCAAAATACGAATCAGGTTTCAGTGAACTTCCTTGGGGGAAATTAATTACATACTCCACATAATATTGCTAAAAGTCCTCACAAAATGTTTTTTTACAACTCTCGGAGAAGCCAAATGCATCACAGAAACACCACAAATTCAAAACAAGTATTGTTGTTAGTACTACGCTAATGTTGGTTTTTACTCATAAACAGGGTTAAAAATCAACATTTAATTCAACAAGTGTTTAATGTTTCAAAAAAAGGGAGTTTTTTTACAGATTTGCTTGACTTTGTCGGAAAAAACCTATATCATAACGATTATAGATAGTCGAAACAGTGTAATTTTATACTGTTTCGCTACCAAATTTATGATTTGGCAGCAAATTTTCTTTGAAAATTTGACTATAATCCTTTCAATAATTGTAGTGCAAAATTGTATTTATAAAATTCAATTTTGCTAAAAGCCGATTTTATCGGCTTTTACGAAACGCAAAAAGCGTTTCGATAAACTGCAATTATTATCATACTACACGAATACTGAAAAAATGTAATTTTTGAATTTTTATTGATTCACATATTATCATTTTTTTATAAAAATTGTTCCTCCTGAGAGGGTGCAGAAAGAGGTCCCGATGGGCGTTAAATGTAATTATTTTTCAACAATGAAAGCAATGTCATTAATAGACTTGCCTGTAGAAGAAAAAACCTGGCTTCAGCATTACGGAAATATGCCTGAGCATATGTGTTATCGTGAGGGTTCAATTTATGAGCTTCTCAAAGAAATGGTTGATAAACAGCCCGATGCTCCGGCATTGGAGTTTTTCGATACTGTTTATAGCTTCGAAGCAATGGATGAAAACATCAATATTGTTGCAAACGCACTAAAAAAATTAGGTGTAGTTGAGGATGAGAGTGTTACAATCTGTATGCCCAATATACCTGAGGCAATTTTCCTTATTTATGCTATTAACAAAATTGGTGCAGTTGCAAATGTTATACATCCTTTAAGCGACGTAAACGAAATAAGAAATGCAGTTTCTCTTACAAACTCAAGCCTTATTTTCACAACAGATGTTTCCTACAAAACCGTAAAGGACGCTTGTGTGGAGAAGGTTGTTGTTTGCGAAGTAAGTATGAGTATGCCACCAGTACTTAAAACTCTTTATAATTTAAAGAGCAGAAAGCAGATGAAATACGGCTCTGATGTAATTACATGGAAAAAGTTTGTTTCCGGAATGGGTAAAATTGCACCTTCTGTTAAAAGAAACAGAGATGATGCTGCAGTACTTATTTACAGCGGTGGCACAACCGGTAAATCAAAGGGTATTGTACTTTCTAACCTTTGCTTTAATTCACTTGCGATTCAGTGTATTGCGGTTTGCCCTGAGGCAAGACCCGGTTCATCTATGATGTCTGCACTTCCGATTTTCCATGGCTTTGGTCTTTGTGTTGCTGTTCATGCACCTCTTTGCTTGGGTATGAAATGCATCCTTATTCCAAAAATTGATATCAAAAAGCTTAATGAAACCATTAAGAAGAAAAAACCCACTATTGTACCGGCTGTTCCCACAATGCTCAAGGCTATTACCAACAACAAAAACCTTGGTCCGGATAGCTTCAAGAGCGTTAAGGTTATTCTCAGTGGCGGTGACTATTTAAGTGATGACCTTCGTGCAAAGGTTATTGATTATTTCCGCTCTTGCGGTTCAAATGCACACATAAGAATCGGTTATGGTCTTTCTGAAGCAACAGCATTCTTTACAGCCACTGCTTATGGTGCAGAAGATATTGACAATATCGGTATTCCAAACCCTGATACATATATCAGAGTTTGTGATCCTATTACAAATGAGAAGCTTCCTGATGGCGAAATCGGCGAAATCTGTGTTAATGGTCCTACAGTTATGCTTGGTTATGTTAACGACAAGGAAGAAACTGACAATGCTATCAGAACTCACGCCGACGGAACACAATGGCTTCACACAGGCGACCTTGGTTACCTTGAAAATGGTATTCTTCATTTCACTTCCCGCCTTAAGAGAATGATTATCTCAAACGGTTACAATATCTACCCCACAGAGCTTGAAAACATTCTTAATAAATGTAAGTATGTTGCATCCAGCGTTGTTGTTGGTATTAAGGACAAGGTTCGTGAGGAGGCACCTAAGGCGGTTATTGTTCTTAAAAACGGTGTTCAGCGTACTGCAGAGATTGAAAAGGAAATCAAAGATTTCTGCAAAAAGAACATTGCTAAAAATGCACAGTTCAAGGAAATTGAATTTACTGATGCTTTACCTACAACCAAAATCGGTAAGGTTAATTATCGTATGTTTGAAAAGAAAAAAGATAAAGATAACGATGTTGTTGAAGAAAAAGAGACAGCAACATCTGAAAAAGAATAAACAAAAAGAAAACCTCGATGAGTTTTTGCTCATCGATGTTTTTGTATAAAGTTTATTTTGCTTTTGCAGATTTGCTACCACCAATAGCAGACCATCCACCTTTACCATTGCTTTCATCGTGTATTGCCTGAATAGCGTAGGTATAGGTTTTTCCTGCTTCTACATTGTTGTCAAGATAGGTGGTTGTTTTACCGTTATCAGTGAGGTAGTAGAAGCTGAAGTTTTCTTCTGCACCGCTTTCTTTACGTAAAACCATATACTGTGTGGCATAAGCAGATTTTTCCCATTTGATTTTGATGCCGTCATTGGTTGCAGTTGCAGCGGTTACATCTACAGCTTCCATACGGGTTATGTAACGGCCCACTGCATTGCAGAATGCGCTGGTTTTTCCTTTGTAACCTACTTTTATATTGTAAGCATAAGTTGTTCCGTTTTTAGCAGTTTTATCAACATAAACAAGCTGGCCATATTCATCTTTTTCTAATTCATCGGGGGAAACTGTGGCTATCTTTTTGAAACTGCTTTCTCCATCAACTTTTCTGTAAATATAATATGTATCAGCTCTTTCTGCAGGTTGCCAATATAGCATCACGCCATCTTTAAGATTTTCGGGAGTGTTCAAGCCGGTTGTTTTAACATATCTTATTTGTAAACCTGTTTTGTTGTAAACACTGTTGGTTTGGCTCTTAGCTGCTTTAACTGTATATGTGTATACTCTGCCGGAGTTACCTGTAGTGTCTGTGTAGTAGGTTTTCTCAGTTGTTCCGATATATTCATAACTGCCGTCACCATGTTTTCTGTATACTTTGTAGCGGTCAGCACCATTTACTTCTTTCCAGGAAACCTTTACGCCGGAACGTGTGTTCTGTATAGAAGAAAGCTTGGGAGCAGAAAGGAAATACTTGCTCACTTCATTGTAGCCGCTCATAGTATCGCTTTTACCTGCTCTTACACGGTAATAATACTTTTTGCCGCTTTTTGCAGTTTTGTCGGTGAAGGATGTGCCTTTAACGGTATCAATAAGAGTCCAATCAGAACCGGCGGTTTTGCGATAGATTCTGTATTTTGTTGCGCCTGCAACCTTAGCCCATTTAAGATTAATGCCTGTTGAAATGTTCTTTATTGTAACATCCGGAGCCTCAAAGAAGGTAACTGTTGCGCCTTTTGAATTGAATTCACCGGCACCAACAAAGTTAACACCTTTAATGTTGTAGGTGTATTTTTTACCACTTTTTGCGGTTTTGTCAATGAATGAAGTTTTATCTGCGGCAACTGTTTCGAGGCGAGTCCACTTTTCGTCGCCCTCAGCTTTTCTGTAAATTCTGTATTTTTCAGCAGCGGAGTTAGCAGACCAAGAGATTTTTACACCTTGGTTTGTATTTGATGCTTTTAGATTTTTAATTTTTCCGGGTTCTACAACTGAACCACCGTTATTGATAATAACATCGGAATAGTAATATATGTCTGTAAGGTCTTTTTCACCTATTTTAAGAGGGGTTAAACCATCAAGAGAATCTCTTGTTTCATCATAAATCGCAACATAACCGTAGGTGGGATGGTCGATTAAATTATAAACATAAGTTTCAACTTCGTCTATTTCATCATTTTCGTCGTATTCGATGTATTCCCAGAAGCCGTATTTGGTACCGTTTTCGTCAATACAAAGGTCAAAAGGTTCTTTTTCATATGGGTCAAAAATGTATTTGTAAGACTCATCGTATTCGTCGGGATAATCGGTATAACCAATGTAGAAGCCTAATTCACCATCATAAATTGGCTCGTATTCAGTAAGTACTGTAAAGCCATCAAGGGAAACCCCTTTACCATCTGCATATTCAGTAGTTACATAGCAATCAAGAAGCTCATCGTATGTAACAGCATAAACCCAGTACTTGCCGGTTGAGTCATATGTATTTTCGTCAAATTCTTCGTCAGCAATATAATAAACGCCGTCTTTTTCCAAACCTAATTCATACCAGTCATAGTAGTTCCACTCAAGGTCATAGGCTTCAACCTGTTCATAGACATTTACAGTGTATGTTTCAAATTCGGGTTTATCACAAACAACTGTTCCGCCAAGTTTAATAACCTCTGAAGTATCTGTAATTGCTGAATTAAATACAGATATTGTGGGCAAATCGTAACCATATGCTTTGAATTTTACTGTTTCTTCAATGGTGAGTGCAGAAGCAGTTTCGCCGGCATTTATAACAATGCCGCAACCAATAGCATCACGGTTGAGTACAAGCTCACCATCACCGATAATTGTGATAGATGCACCACGTGTTTCAGCCTCAGAAATAATAGCAGCTAGTTCGTTGTAGCCGATGAGTTTGATTTTAAAATCATCGCCCATTTCCAAGGCGGAGAGTATTGCGGTTTTGGATTTAACATTGTCAAGTGTAAGTGTGTTTGTTTCCAAATCGTAAGATGCACCGGGATACATTTCTGTATTGGCCTCTTCCTCTATTTCCGGGTAGAAGACTGCCATTTCGTAAGTGTCCAGGTCCATTATGGAAAGCGTTGAAAGTTCAGATAAATTAATGTCTTCACTTTCGGGATCAAAGGGGAAGGGACCGTTTTCAGCAAATGCTGTTATTGGGCTCATAACAGAGAAAATTAAAAGCATTGCTAAGGTCATACTTAAGAATTTTTTCATATTTTACACTCCTTTTTATTTTGTTTCCCAAGTTTACAATATCACAAACAAAGTTCTAAAACAATAGAAATTTGTCATTTGTAATAATTTAAGCATTTTTTGTAACCTTGGGGTTCAAATGACAGTGAAAAGTAAAAAAGGTTAACCGAAACAACGGTTAACCTTTTTTGTCAATTGATTTTTAGGGTTTTGATTTCCCATGGTTTAAATGTAATTTCATTATTTACTGCATTTAATTCATTACCCAACAAGTCTGTTTCTGTTAAATTCTTGTCTGTTGCCATACCGAAGTTTATTGCTTCTTCAGTATCAGAGAAATTGCAGAAACGGGCTAAAATATGATTTTCTTCAGGGTAAAGAGCAGTAAGAATAACATTTTTATTATCACTGTTGATGTTTGCGAAAGTATATTCTGTAATTGTACCACTACCTGAGGGTAAAACCATAGCTGTTGGAGCATAGGAATAAGAAACCGCTTTTTTGTGAACCTCTGTTTCAGAAAGCTCACTCTCAAAGGGAAGAATAGAAAATTCATTCTCAAAAATACCATTAAGTATTCGGTCGCCGCACAGATATTCATTTGAATAAATAAGAGGGATGTAAACCTTATTACCTGTAACTGCAGCACCCATGCAACCTTTATTTAAAAGAGCAATGCCGTTGCTGTCGTCTTTCAAAGAAACCCAATAAATGCCGTGGAAATATGTTGTGGCATTGAAGGACTCTTCGGCACTTACATCAACATCAAGAATAATTCTGTCATCGGGATACCAATATTCTTCTGTTTTTCTTAAGGCGCCATTCCACTCTGAAATAGAATATGGTAAATCTCTGAACATTTTTCTGTCTTTTTTAAGACAAGGGTTCATAACGAAGCAAATTTTATCTTCGTGATGGTGTCCGTTAACAGTAAGCGGAGCAGGCTTGCCATGGGTAATGTCTGTTCTTCCTATTTTCTGTCCCTGTACATCAAATTTTGTTTTAAAGTCAATTCTTTTATCGTTCCCATTGAACTGCATCTGTACTTCATAGGGGACCGAGCCGATTTTACCTTTTTGAATTGCTGTTGCAGAGCAAGAAGAAATATCTACTTCCCATTTGCCATTTGATTCGTAGTCAGCATCGTCAATAAAACCTGTGAAAAGAACGCCTTTACCATTATCGCATAAGATTTTTCTATTTTTTATATCTTTAATATATGCGATTCCGTCAGCCGTCAATTTTATTTCATAGTTTGGTGTTGTAAGAATACCATTAGTTTCCGACCAGGAGAAGGGCATTTTTGTAGAATTGCAATTTTCCTTAAGGGCATAGGATTTTGCGGTGAATGGCGGTAACTGAATATGCACACGAAGAACTTTTTTATCGTCGGTAGCAATGGTTTCGTGTTCTATTTCTTTTTCACCATCGAAAGCACAGTAATCTTTTTCAACCACTATCTCAACCCATTCATCAATACAGAATGAATGAGTATTTATAACTAAAAGACTTTCATTGTTTTTGTGGGCGAATTTTGATGCAATATTTTTAAGCGATTCTTTTTTTACATAATCTGAAGCTGTAAGAGATGTGGGAACAAATCTTCTGGAAAGATCAAGAAGTCCGCAGATTGTAACATCATGGTGCTCTGCCGCAAGAATGTATTTCCATGCCTCTTCGCTTTTTTTCTGTAGTGATTTGCCACCAAGTAATACTGACAATGTATTGAGCTTTTCTGCCTGAACAGCCTCAACCTCACCCTGACGGCAACCATTGAAAATTTCGTTTCCGCAATAACCCCAAGGCATCTGTACGTGGAAATCATTGTCGGTTGTGGGAAGCTCTTCAATTGCTTCACCATAGATTTCGGGGATTTCTTCAAGAAGAACATACTGACAGTTTTCTTTTTTTACAGTATGGGCAATAACCGATTCAATGGGCTGTGTAAGGTCATCATACCTTGAAGCTAAAAGAGGTTCATGCTTTTTGAACATTTCGGTAAAATCCTCGGGAGAATAAAGCTCGGAATCAACGGGCCAACGGGAGAAAATCCAGTTATCAACTGTGGTGCAGTTAAATCCGCGACCTTGCTTTTCATAAGTGGGAACAGCAGGGATTGAAGTGCCGTCCTTACCAATCCATTTGCCCCAGGCACAGTCAAAGGTTCTGGGGTAACCATAGCCCATAACGTGAGAACGTAAAATTGCAGCCTCATAACCGCATTGTGAAATTAATTGGGGTGTCTGGTTGTGCAGGGCAAATTCCGAAATAGCATATACATTGGGTGTTTTGCCGAAATAATCTAAATTTGTTCTAACAGCATAAAGAAGCTGACGGGCGTTTGACTCCTCGGAAATTGTAAGAGCCAAAGGTTGACCGTAGGTTGTTGCACCCAAACCAACTCTGTCAGGATATTTTTTAAGCAGCTTTCCTATAAGCTCAACTACCTCAGGGTCCTCCTTTGAAAACTCGTCAAAGGTGAAAGATTCATAGTCAAGACCAATTTTTAATGTAGGGTATTTTTCCAACCACTCAAAAAGCTTTTTTAAACGGGGCTTTACTTCGTTTTTCCAAAGAACATAACCACCGTGCTCGTATGTAAGTATGTATAATTTTTTATCACTCATAATTAACACCACCCATGCATTCAGTATATATTTTCAATATATTATTGTCAATAAAAAACAACTCTCAAAATGAGAGTTGTTTTAAGATTAGTTATTGTATAAAGGGTATTTATCGCAGATTCTGGCAACATTTTCGATGATGTAATCCTTGCTGTTTTCAAAATCTGTTGCTGCAAGTTTAATGTATTCTGCAATATCAACCATATCCTGAGCCTCAAAGCCTCTTGAAGTAACAGCTGCAGTACCGATACGGATACCGCTTGTTACGAAAGGCTTTTCGGGGTCGTTGGGGATAGCATTTTTGTTAACTGTAATGTGAACCTCGTCAAGACGATGCTCAAGCTCTTTACCTGTAATTCCAAGGCTTCTTAAATCCAAAAGCAGAAGGTGGTTATCAGAACCGCCTGAAACGATGTCAACACCCTGAGCGATAAGTGCATTTTCAAGAGCTTTGCAGTTGGAAATAACTTTCTTTCCGTATTCCTTGAATTCAGGCTTAAGTGCCTCGCCGAAGCATATTGCTTTTGCGGCAATAATGTGCATAAGGGGACCGCCCTGGATACCGGGGAAAATAGCTTTGTTAACTTTCTTTGCGATTTCCTCGTCATTGGTAAGAATAATACCACCACGGGGACCGCGAAGAGTTTTGTGGGTTGTTGATGTAACAACATGAGCATAGGGTACGGGAGAGGGGTGCATACCGGAGGCAACAAGGCCTGCGATATGGGCCATATCTACCATGAAGAGTGCGTTTACGGAATCTGCGATTTTACGGATTCTTTCAAAATCAATTATTCTTGAATAAGCGGAAGCACCTGCAACAATAAGCTTAGGTGTACATGCTTTTGCTTTTTCCTCAAGAGCGTCATAATCAAGGTAACCCTTTTCGTCAACGCCATAGCTCTCGAAATTGAAGTAAGAGCCACTCACATTTACGGGAGAGCCATGAGTAAGGTGACCACCGTCTGCAAGGCTCATACCAAGTACTGTGTCACCGGGCTGAAGAAGTGCAAAGTAAACTGCAAAGTTTGCCTGAGAGCCTGAATGAGGCTGTACATTTGCATATTTGCAACCAAAAAGCTTTTTAAGTCTTTCTATTGCAAGGTCCTCTGCAATATCTACATATTCGCAGCCACCATAGTATCTGCGTGAAGGATAGCCCTCTGCGTATTTGTTGGTGAAAATGCTACCGCTTGCAGCCATAACTGCGGCAGAGGTGTAGTTTTCACTTGCGATAAGCTCGATGTTTCTGCTCTGACGAACCTGCTCTTTTTCGAAAGCTTCAAAAAGTTCGCTGTCAGCATTTTTTAAAAGTTCAAAATTTTTCTCAAGGTAACTGTTCATGGGGAAACCCTCCTCAAACTAATACTGTTGAAATGTTGAGTATATAATACCTTAAAATTGAGTGTATTTCAACTAAAATAATTATTTAACAATAAGTTCTGTGTTATTACCATAAAGAAGAGGTTTAATAAATACTTTTTTGGAATTTTTTATATTGCCAAGTGACAAAATAGTGGTATAATTAGACTGATGTAGTTTGATTATTTAAATCTTACGAGGTGATTTAATGAACACACAGGAACTAAAAAATAAAATACTTGAAGCGAAAAAGGCCACAGGTACAGTTATTCTTGCTCACACATATCAAGAACCGGATATTATTGATATTGCCGATATTACCGGTGACAGTTTCTTTCTTAGCAAAAAAGCTGCAGAGCTTAAAGCGGAAAGAGTTGTAATGTGTGGTGTGCGTTTTATGGCTGAAAGTGTAAAAATTCTTTCACCTGAAACAGAAACCATTCTTCCTGTTGCAACTGCAACTTGCCCCATGGCAGAGCAGATTGCCCCCGAAAGAGTAAGGAAATTCAAGGCAGAAAATCCAAATGTGGAGGTTGTTGCCTATATCAATACAACGGCAGCACTTAAAGCCGAATGCGATGTATGTGTAACAAGCTCATCTGCAATAAAAATCGTAAAGAAGCTTTCGGCTGATGAAATCCTTTTTATTCCTGATCAGCATTTAGGCTCTTTTGTTCAGAAAAGTATACCTGAAAAGAAATTTATCTTCTGGGATGGCTACTGTCCTGTTCATGCTCAGCTTACAAAAGAGGATGTTCTAAAATGTAAGAGAGAACATCCTGACGCAGTTTTTGCAGTTCATCCTGAATCACCAAAAGAGGTTGTTGAGCTTGCAGATATGGTTGGGGCAACAAGTGAAATTATCAGCTATGCAAAAGCTCAGAAGGGTAAGGTTATAATTGGAACAGAGCGTGGCGTTGTTGATTACCTTGCCATTAATGAAGAAAATGGCGACAGATTTATTCAACTGGCTCCCGAAAAGCTCTGCTGCGAGGATATGAAAAAAATCACTCTCGAGGATGTGTATAAAGCCATAATCGGTGAGGGTGGCGAAAAGGTAGAACTAGACGAGGACTTAAGAAAGAAAGCGCTTAAAAGCATAAACAGAATGCTTGAATTGGGGTAAGAAAATGAATCTTTCCGAATTGAAAAAACATTATAGCGTAGTCATTGTAGGCAGTGGTCTTGCAGGACTTTACGGAGCACTCAATTTTTCTGAGGACATTGATATTCTTATGCTTTCCAAAAAGGAAAGACATCAGTCCAACAGCTCCTTGGCACAAGGCGGCGTTGCTTGTGTGCTTGATTTAGAAAATGATAGCTATGATTTGCATATTGAAGACACTCTCATAGCAGGTGGCAGAGCAAATGACATTGACGCTGTAACCCAGCTTATTGAAGAGGGTCCCGGTGATGTTCTTAAAACCATTGAATATGGTGTAGAATACGACCGTGACGAAAATGGTGAGTTAATTAAAACCCTTGAAGGTGGACATTGCAGAAGAAGAATTCTTCATCACAAAGATACCTCCGGTAAAGAAATGGTGGACAAGTTAGTTCTTGCTGTTGAAAAGCTCCCTAACGTCACTCTTTCAGATGAAACAATGGTAACCTCAATGAGCCGAATCAAAAATGGTTTTAAAGTTGAAATAATGAGGGGTAGCGAATACAAGACCATATATGCTGACTTTGTTCTTTTAGCCTCAGGCGGTATTGGAAGAGTTTATAAGTATACAACAAATCCGTCTGTTGCAACAGGTGACGGAATCCGCCTTGCTTATGAAATGGGGGCATCAATCAAGAATCTGAGCTATGTTCAGTTCCATCCTACGGCATTTAACGGTGCAAATCGTGAGCAATTTCTTATAAGCGAAGCTGTAAGAGGCGAGGGTGCATATCTTCTTAATTGCAATAAAGAACGGTTTATGGACAGATACGACAGCCGTCTTGAGTTAGCACCCAGAGATGTTGTTTCCCGTTCTGTTATAATGGAATCAAGGCGATTAGGTAGCAACAATTTTTATCTTGATATCCGTTATAAGGGTGAAGAGTATCTCAAAAAACGTTTTCCGGGTATTTACGCAGGGTGCCTTAGTCAGGGAGTTGATATTTCGAAGGATTTAATTCCCGTATTTCCTTGCCAACACTATCTTATGGGTGGTATTGAGGTTGACCTTAATGCAAGAACAACCCTTCCCAGACTTTATGCAGCTGGAGAATGTGCTTGTACAGGGGTTCACGGCAGAAATCGTCTTGCAAGTAATTCTCTTTTGGAGGCACTTGTTTTCGGAAGGAAGGCTGCAGAGGACATAACACGTTGTATAAGAGCTGGTTTTTATCAAGTATCTATTCCCGAGGAAAAGGAAGCAGACAGAACAGGTGCACCTCTTCCCAAGGGAACAAGAACTGAAATTCGTGATATTATGCAAAGAGCATATTTTGTTATTCCCGATGAGGGTGCAATTCATCAGGGTAAAAAACGAATTGAAAATATACTTAACAGGCTTAAAAATGGTAAATTTGCCGTAACGGCAGATTATTGCGAGGCACTTTCTCTTGCTACCATAGCCTATATAATTCTTCAGGAGGTTGACAAATGATTTTACCACAGTTTTATATTGATGATTTAATTAAAAATGCCATTACAGAGGACATTAACTATATTGATGTTGCAACAGATTACCTTCTTTATGAAGGTGCTGTAAGTGAAGCGTATTTTGTTGCTAAGGCTGATGGTGTGCTTTGTGGCGCAGAAATCGCAATGCGTGTTTTTGAACTTCTTGACGATCAATTCACATACACTCTTCATAAAAAAGATGGGGATGAAGTGAAAAACGGCGATCTTATTGCAGAATTTAAAGGCAGAACAGTTAAGCTTCTTAAAGGTGAAAGAACAGCGCTTAACCTTATTCAGCACATGAGTGGCATTGCGACTCTTACAAATGAATGTGTAAAGCAGACCGAAGGAACAAGGGCAACAATTGCAGATACAAGAAAAACACTTCCAGGCCTTCGTTCTCTTCAAAAATATGCTGTAACCTGCGGTGGCGGAAGAAACCATCGCTACAATCTCTCCGACTGTGCAATGCTTAAGGACAATCACATTGATGCAAAGGGCGGTATTACTGCTGCGGTTATGGCACTTCGTGAGAAAATCGGTCACACCGTAAAAATCGAGGTTGAAACAAGAACCCTTGCAGAGGTTGAAGAGGCCGTTTCCGTTGGTGCAGATATTATTATGCTTGATAATATGGACAACGAAACAATGAAACAGGCAGTTGAAATTGTTGACGGAAAAGCTTTGCTTGAAGCATCGGGCAACCTTACAAAAGAAAGACTCAGAAGTGTTGCCGAATTAGGCGTTGATATTCTTTCTATCGGTGCCCTTACCCATTCTGTTACAGCTTTTGATATATCAATGAAAATTAAGAAATAAAGGTGCTTTATGGACTATAAATATAAAAATTCGGCTCTTTCCCCCGAGGAAAGAGCTGAAGATTTACTCTCGCTAATGACTTTAGAAGAAAAAGTTGCCCAGATTGATATTCTGCGTGGTGTTGAATATGCAACTGTTCCAAGTACATTGAATCATTGCTGTATTCACGAAAGCTCCGATGTGGAATATGAAAAATTTCAGAAAACTGTTGGGGACAGAGGTATAGGCTTTATTCATGATTCCTATACAATTCCTGAAGTTTTCAACAAATTTCAGAGATTTCTTGTAGAAAAAACAAGACTTGGTATTCCTTGTATTTTTACAGGTGAAGCTCTGCATGGAATATCTTTCCCCGGTGCAACCATTTTTCCGGTGCCTCTCGGTCTTGGTGCAAGCTTTAACAGAGAACTTGTTAACAAAACAGGTAAAGCTATCGGTGCAGAAACCCGTGCTTTAGGTATGCAGGAAATACTTGCTCCCAACCTTGATGTTGCCAGGGAACCTCGTTGGGGACGAGTTGAAGAGACCTTTGGAGAAGATACATACCTCTGTGCAGAAATGGGTTATTCCATAATTACAGGTGAGCAGAAAAATGGTGAAATACAAAGAAATGACGCTGTTGTAACAGAACCTAAGCACTATTGCGTTCACGGTATGCCTGAAAATGGTATCAACTGTGCAAATGCAAGAGTGGGCAAAAGGGAAATTGAGCAATGCTATCTTCCTGTTTTTGAGAAAGCTATCACCAAAGCAGGGGCTTATAATGTTATGTCCTGCTATAACTGTATTGATGGTGAAGTTGTTGCCAGCTCAAAATATTATTTAACTGATATTCTCCGTGGAAGATATGGTCTTAAAGGCTATGTTCGTGCAGACTGGGGTTCAATTACAAGACTTGTTACCGCTCACAGAACAGCCGCCAATCATGTTGACGCAATATGTGATTCTATTAATGCAGGACTTGATATGCAGGGGTGCCTTGACTATACACCCGAATTCTGGGAAAGTACCATTTTAAACCTTATCAAAGAGGGTAGAGTGTCTGAAGAACTTATAAATAATTCTGTAAAAAATGTTCTTACGCTTAAGTTTAAACTGGGATTATTTGAAAACCCATATACAGATGAAGCACGTTATAAAGAGGTTATAAGATGTGACGAACACAAGGAAATTGCCCTTGATGGAGCTCGTCAAGCTATGACTTTGCTTGAAAATGATGGCATTTTACCGCTTAAAAAAGAATACAAAACCATTGCTGTTGTGGGTCCCTCTTCTGCAAGGCAGAGGGTGGGCGGTTATTCTTCAGTACCTTATGGCTATTCGGTGAATTCCGTTTTTGAAGAACTCAAAAAAGCTTTGGGCGAAGATGTAACAGTTCTTCAAAGCTCAGGTTGTGGTATTCCTAAAGGTGTGGAATCCGTCACCCAGGAAGATGGTCAGCCCCATCTTATTGAGGTTTATGACGAAGATGAAAGCGGTAGTATCGAAGATGCAGTTAAAATTGCGGAGCAGAGCGACCTTGTTATATTCGTTGGTGGTGACAATAATTTTACCAGTGGTGAAGGTCATGATCGCTCCGATCTGGTATTGCCCGGAAAACAGCGAGAACTTATTCTTGAAGTTGCAAAAACAGGAAAGCCGTTGGTTCTTGTTTTTGAAAATGGTAGAGCAATTGATTTAACTGAAGAGGTTAAAGTTTCTAATGCAATTCTTGTTTCCTGGTTTGGTGGTGAATTCGGAGCAAAAGCAATTGTTGAAACTCTTTTGGGCGAAAATAATCCGGCCGGTAGAGTTCCCGTTTCATTTCCTGCAGATTCTAACAGAATTCCCTGTTACTATTCAATTCTTCCTAATCATACAGAAATGATGTTCGAGGGCGAAAGGGGTCCCCGTTACCCATTCGGTTATGGACTTTCTTATACGGATTTTGAGTATAGTAATTTAAAAATTACAAAACAGGGCAGAACAGATTACACAGTTACATTCGATGTTAAAAATATCGGTAAGGTTGATGGTGACGAAATTCCTCAACTTTATGTGAATGATATTGTGTCATCAGTTGTGACACCGCTTAAATTACTTAAAGGTTTTGAGAGGATAAATCTTAAAACAGGCGAAAAGAAATCTGTTGAAATTAAACTTGATTTTGATTCTTTCCGACTTCTGAACAAGAATTTGGAATGGGTTGTTGAAGATGGCGAGTTTGAAATTATGGTAGGTTCCGCATCAAACGATATACGCCTCAAAGAAATAATAAAAATATAAAAAATATGACTGCATTGATTAAAAAAACAATGCAGTCATTTAATTTATTTTATAGTTGTTTCCTTTTTAGCTTTTCGCTTCTCTCGGAATTTCTGAAAAATCGGTACTTTTATCTGTGGTTCAGTATCGTTGCATTTTTCAACAACAATCATATAGATTATTACCAAGAGCAGATAAGGCATGGGACATAATATGCCGGGATTAACCAAAGACATAAGTTCAAGACTTATATAGGAAAGGAAAATTGTCATATTAAAAAGAGTGGCATTTTTCCATATTAACATATTGCGTTTTATGAATTGATATACAAAAGCTGCAATACCAATAATACCAAAACTACCTGCAATCTGGATGGGTTCGCAATGATACCAGCAAAGTGAACCGGGCTTGTTTTGGAAAATATCACGATTTGTCATATTTCCAAGTCCGGTACCGAGTATCGGGTGATTGAAGAAATCCTCAATTCCTCGGGCATAATGACGCACACGGGTTTCTGTGTCCTCACCACCCATAAGGAATTCATTTAGCACTTTGAATACTCTTTGAATTGTAGTATTTAAAAAACTGGTGATCTGAGGTAAAAATACGAGGGCAACAAAAACAAAGCAAGCACAGATAATTATGTATGCCAAACGACGACGCTTGTCGTAAAGAATGAACATAACGATACACATCACAAGCTCAACAGAGCCGAAAATCATACCACCTCTTGAACCTGTGAGAAGCATTGCTGCGTAGAAAACAAATGCGAAAATAATTGAAAAGGGCTTTCGGTTTCCTAAAAGAAAAGTAAAGGGCATGGCCATCATAAGCATTGTTGATGCATTATTTCGCCATCTTATATAGAAAATGCCGCCTACGTCAATTACAGTATTAATGTTAATGATGTAATGTATAAACACCATGAAAGAAATGAAAAGACCTACCACAACCATTATGTCTGTAAACTTTTCAATAAGAAGATAGTCTTTACTCGGAGTGATTTTTGAGTAGAAGAAACAGTAAATCAAAAGCATTCCAAAGCCGATGCCAAGCATATTGTAAATTGCTGCACCACCGAAATAGTCTTTAGCGGATATAACACCTATGCCACCTATGGTGACTGCAACGGAAACAAATAGCATTGGTATAAATTGTGAACCTTTTATGGTGGGTTTTTTGAAATAGGCAATTATGTTAAACAATGCCATAGCAACCAGGGGGATTGCTAACCACCATATACCGGAAAATGTACTTAAGGAATTATAGCAGCGTATACCAATACAGTATGTAAACATTGCAGGAATCAGCATTGTAAAAATATCACCTGAAATGACAAAAACCACACCGGTAATATACGCTAAAACTACTGCTCCCAAGATATGGAATTGCTCTTTAGGGAAAAAAGAATGAAGACAGGCGAAGATGGTTGCAATAACAAAAAGTATCATCATCCACTTTTCGCTTAACAAAAAGGTCCTGACACGCTTAAGTCTGTCCAGTGCTTTTTCTGATTTTAATAAATGTTCCATTATATATACCACGCAATAATAGTTAATTTGTGTGCTTTTCCGTATATCATTATATACTAAATTCTAAAAAACACAACAATTATTACAAAATCTTAATTTTTGTAACTTTTAAAAGGTACCCACATAAGTTTATGTGAGTACCTTTAAAATTACGATAATTCAAATTGACCGGTATAAAGCTTGTAATATTTTCCTTTTTCTTCCAGGAGGGTGTCGTGGTCGCCCTTTTCTATAATTTCACCGTTTTCCAGAACCATAATCGCATTTGAATTGCGGACGGTTGAAAGTCTGTGAGCAATAACGAAAACAGTTTTTCCTTGCATAAGGGAATCCATACCTTTTTCAATCAGGCGTTCAGTTCGGGTATCAATGGAACTGGTTGCTTCGTCAAGAATGAGTACAGGGGGGTCAGCAACTGCTGCACGTGCAATGGCAAGTAATTGCCTCTGTCCTTGGGACAGGTTGGAACCGTCACCGGTAAGCATAGTATTGTAGCCATCGGGCAGACGTGTGATAAAACTGTCTGCATTGGCGATTTTTGCGGCTCTTACAATATCTTCGTGTGTAGCATCAAGCTTACCATAACGGATATTTTCTTCAACTGTACCTGTGAAAAGGTGGGTATCCTGAAGTACCATAGCAAGAGAGCGGCGTAAATCATCCTTTTTGATCTTCTTTATATTTATGCCGTCATATGTGATTTTACCTTCTTGTATATCGTAAAAACGGTTAATAAGGTTTGTAATTGTAGTTTTACCTGCACCGGTTGAACCAACAAATGCGATTTTTTGACCGGGTTTAGCATAAAGGGAAACATTTTTAAGAACAGTTTTTTTGCCATCGTAAGAGAATGTTACATCGTGGAAACGCACATCACCTTTAAGAAGTGTATAGGTAACGCTTCCGTCTGCGGAGTGGGGATGCTTCCATGCCCAGGTTCCTGTACGTGTTTCGGATTCTGTTACATTACCGTTTTCATCAACGTTTGCATAAACAAGGGTAACATATCCGTTATCTTCCTCAGGTGTTTCGTCGATGATTTCAAAAATTCTTTCCGCACCTGCCAGTGCTGCAAGAATACTGTTCATTTGCTGTGAAATCATACTTATAGGACGTGAAAATTGCCTTGTGTATTGAAGGAAGGGGGCAAGAGAACCAACTGTAAGTACTCCTGCTGCACCACCAAGAAATAATCCTGTGATACCACCCGTAGCATTGTCGCCCACTTTGAGAATTATAAATGCACCCACAGCCGCAGTGGCTGCAAAATTGAAATAGGAAAGGTTACCCATAATAGGCATTAAAATACTTGCAAAGGTGTGAGCGTTTGTTGCAGCTTTTCGATAATTATCGTTAATTTCATTAAAAGTTGTTTTTGTTTTCTCCTCACGACAGAAAACCTTGACAACCTTTGAACCCTCAATAAGCTCCTCAATGTAGCCGTTAACAGCACCTACAGCCTTTTGCTGACGGCGAAAATAAACTGAAGAGCGTCCGCCGATTAGCTTTATAATGTAAAGCATAATAACAAGCATAGCAATAATAAGGCAGGTGAGGGCGGGGCTGATATAAAGCATCATAACAAAGATACCTACAACAGTTACAAGGGATGTTATTGTCTGCACAAGCCCTTGGCTGATTGCTTCACGTATGGTGTCAACATCATTTGTGAAACGGCTCATAAGCTCACCATGGGTGTGAGTATCAAAATATTTGATAGGTAAATCCTGCAAATGTTCAAAAAGGTCTTTTCTTAATACGTTAAGGGTACCGTGTGAAACATTGAGCATAAGTCGAGAATAAGTGTATTGAGCCACTGCACCTAAAATATAAATTACTCCCAATGCACAAAGATATTTTATGATTACGGTGAAATCTCTGTTGCCGGTTGAAACCATATTACCAATTTCGTTGATAATAGGTTTTAAAAGATAGGTTCCTGCAATGTCTGCAATTGAACTGAAAAGAACAAGAGCAAAAACAACCACAAGTAAGGCTTTTTTCTGAGTAACATAAGAAAGAAGTCTTAAAAGAGTCTTTTTGGTATTTTTCGGTTTTTCAAATTTCATTTTGCCACCGGGTCCGGGTCCATTGCCATTAGGACGTTTAACTTGTTTTTCTGCCATTTGACTTCCTCCTTTCTTATTGTTCCATTTTGCCTTCTTGTTGTGAAACATATACTTCTTTGTATATTTCGTTTCTTGCAAGCAATTCTTCGTGAGATCCTATATCATTTATCTGTCCGTCATCAATAACAACAATTCTGTCAGCGTGTTGAACAGAGTTGATTCTCTGGGCAATTATAATTTTCGTAGTGTCGGGTAAAAGATTTTTCATACCCTCTCTGATTTTGCCGTCAGTTGCGGTGTCGACCGCACTTGTTGAGTCATCAAGAATAAGAATTTTTGGGTTTTTAAGAATAGCACGTGCTATGCAAAGTCTTTGCTTCTGACCGCCGGAAACATTTACGCCGCCCTGACCTAAATCTGTCTGATATCCATCGGGGAAGCTCATAACAAAATCGTCTGCCTGAGCAATTTTTGCTGCTGCACGAATTTCTTCAAAACTTGCATTATCATTACCCCAACGCAAGTTTTCTTCGATAGTGCCTGAAAAAAGTATATTGGTCTGAAGCACCATCGAAACATTATCACGAAGATTGTGTAGCTTGTAATCTTTAACATTTCTTCCACCAACAAGAACTTCACCTTCGGTTGTATCGTAAAGTCGTGGAATAAGCTGAACAAGAGATGATTTTGCACTACCTGTTGAACCAATAATACCGATAGTTTCACCTGATTTTATTTCCAGGTTAATATCTTTCAAAACCTCTCTTTTAGCGTTTTTGCCGTATTTGAAGGAAACATTTCTGAACTCAATACTACCATCGCTGACAGTAATATTTTCATCTGCATTTTCATCATCAATGTCAGGTTTTTCGGTGAGTACTTCATAAACACGGTCCATAGAAGCCTTTGACATAACTGACATAACGAAAATCATTGAAATAAAGGAAAGTGATATGAAGATTTGCTGGATGTATGTTATGAAGCTCATAAGGTCGCCGAGGAACATATTTCCTTCTAAAATAAGCTTCGAACCTATCCAGAGAATAAGGATAATACATGTGTAAATTGAAACAGACATTATAGGTCCGTTAAGGATTATAAGTTTTTCTGCAAAAATTGAAGCATCCTTAAGCTCATCGTTAGAGATTTTGAATTTATCCTTTTCGTGCTTTGCACGTACAAAGGCTTTAACAACTCTTGCAGCAATAAGATTTTCCTGAATGAATGTATTGAATTTGTCATACTTTTTAAACATTTTCTTAAAGCGCTTGTGTGCCTTTACACCAATAAGGAGTATTAGAAAAAGCATAATCGGGGCAACACACATAAAAACAAGAGAAAGCTTCTTATTTATGCTGAAAGCCATAACTATAGCCATTGAAAACATAAGAGGAGAACGCACAAACATACGGACTGCCATCATAAATGTATTCTGTATCATCGTGACATCGGTTGTCATTCTTGTAATAAGGGAGCCTGTTGAGAATTTGTCAACATTAGAGAAGGAAAAGTCCTGTATTTTTTTGAAAATGCCAAAACGCAATTCGGCACCGAAGCCCATACCTGCTTTTGCAGCAAAGAAAGCAGCTGCAGCACCACAGACGAGAGATATACAAGCCATAGCAATCATGAGTGCACCAAGGGAAATAATCAGATCTGTACCTGTTTTATTTCCAAAGCCCAAGGAAAGAAGGATTTCTGCAATAAAGCTATCTTTACTTTCCAGGGGTTGTTGGCTTATTCCGCAGTCGATTATCACCGACATAAGAAGGGGTATTATAACTTCAATAAGCACTTCTAAAACAATTGAAAGCGGGGAAAGTATGGCGTAAATTTTATATTTACGTGCATAACCGGCAAGTGTTTTTATCATTATTCTGTTTCCTCCTTTGCCATTTTTTCTGTTTTTTGTATTTCTGCTTTCATCTGACAATTTGTGAGGTTTTCCGCATCGAGATTGTTGTATAATCGCTGGAGATAATTGCACAACAACACGCATTCCTCAGGGGAAAAGCCTTTAAACATTTCTTTGTCAGTTTCATAACAAATGTTTCTGAATTCTGTTAGAGTTTTAAATCCATCATCAGTTAATGCAAGTCTGTTTTTTCGTACATCCTCTTTATCAGTTGAGCGTTTTACGAAACCGCTTTTTTCAAGCCTTTTTATTGATGTTGCAATACTTGCGGGAGATATATGTAAGCTGTCAGCAAGTTCTTTTTGTGTGCAAAGATTATGTTCTTTTATGTATTCCAATATCATCGGTTGTCCATAATATAAACCTACTTTCTGAGCAGATTTTGTTATGTGGTAACGATGAATCAAAGAGGTGGATATGAGCTTGTGCACCATTTCTTTGTAATTCATGTATGGTTACCCCTTCCATAAAATAGTTAAACGTTTAAGTATACAGTTGAATATAATACCATTTTTTTCATCTTTATTTTTCCGAAAAAGAAAATAGGTAAAATAATTTAATCTTTTACATTTCCTTAATATTTGTTTTTTAAAAGAGTGAACAACGCACATTGCTTTTTTGATGTTGATTTTCACAAAAACCTTGTGCAAAACCAACAAATTCAATTGGTAAAATTTAACCTTACTTTAACAAAATATATCAAAAATCCCTTGAAATGCTTTTTTGAATTTGATATTATTAATTTGATATAATGTAACATAGCAGTACTGTGTTTTGTTGTGTATTGAGAGGTGTGGAAGTGAAAAAAGAGAAAATTAATGATTACAATGATTTTCCTCTGTATGTTTTTCATCAGGGAAAAAACTTTAAGGCGCAAGACTTTTTAGGTGCTCACAAAGTTGAAGAGGGTAAATATGTTTTCAGAGTCTGGGCGCCTAATGCCGAGAGCATATTCGTTACAGGCACCTTTAATGGTTGGAGTGAGGATGCGGCACCGATGTATCGCCTTAACGATGGCGGCGTGTGGGAGACTTATGCGGAAGGTGTAAAAAACTTTGATTCGTACAAGTTTATTATTTACACTAAAACCGGCAGAAAGCTTTACAAAGCTGATCCATATGCAATTCATGCGGAAACCCGTCCGGGAACTGCGTCTAAAATTTTTGAGGGGAATTATAAATGGACTGATGGTGCTTGGCTTAAAAAGCGTAAGGCATCAAGTGTTTATTCTTCGCCTGTTAATATTTACGAAGTTCATTTAGGTTCTTGGAAAAGATACGAGGATGGTAACACCTTAAGCTACCGTGATTTAGCCAAAGAACTTGTTGAGTATGTTAAAGATATGGGTTATACACATATTGAGCTTCTTCCTGTATCAGAATACCCATTTGATGGCTCATGGGGTTATCAGGTAACAGGCTATTTTGCTGTAACTTCCCGTTATGGCACACCTGATGATTTCAAATATTTTGTTGACCAATGCCATAAAGCAGGGATAGGCGTTATTGTGGACTGGGTTCCTGCCCATTTCCCAAAGGACGCCCACGGACTTGCTGAATTTGACGGTACGCCTTGTTATGAATATGCAGATATTCGCAAAGGTGAGCATCTTCAGTGGGGCACAAAGGTTTTTGATTTCGGAAGAAACGAAGTGCAAAGCTTTCTTATTTCCAATGCTTGCTTCTGGCTTGATGAATACCATGTTGACGGACTTCGTGTTGATGCAGTTGCTTCCATGCTTTATCTTGATTATGGTAGGGATGATGGTCACTGGATTGCAAATGCAAATGGCGGCAACGAAAATCTTGAAGCGGTTGCCTTTCTCAAGCAGCTTAATGAGACTGTTTTCACTGAGCACGGCGATATTATGATGATGGCAGAGGAAAGCACATCCTGGCCAATGGTTTCAAAGCCTGTTTATATGGGTGGACTCGGCTTCAATTTTAAATGGAATATGGGATGGATGAATGATATTCTTCGTTATTTCTCCCTTGACGGAATATTCAGAAAATTCAATCACGATTTGATAACATTCTCATTTTTCTATGCTTTCAGTGAGAATTTCGTGCTTCCGATTTCCCACGATGAGGTTGTTCACGGAAAATGTTCTCTTATAAATAAAATGCCCGGAAACTATAATGAGAAATTCGCTGGGGTCCGAGCTTTCCTGGGTTATATGTATGCCCACCCCGGTAAAAAGCTGCTGTTTATGGGTAGTGAATTTGGTCAGTTCATTGAGTGGGATTATAAAAAAGGTCTTGACTGGCTTCTTCTTGATTACGAAATGCACGTATTGTTGCAGGATTATGCAAGAGAGCTTAATAAATTTTATAAAAAGAATTCACCTCTTTGGGAAATCGATTATAGTTGGGAAGGCTTTAACTGGATAGTCAGCGATGATAACACAAACTCTGTTATTGCTTTTGTAAGAACAGATAAAGAGGATGAGAAGGTTATTGCGGTGTGTAACTTTACCCCTGTTTTGAGGAAGAGTTATAGAATTGGTGTTCCTCAGGGTGATGCATACGAACTCGTTTTCAATTCCGACTCCGCAAAATTCGGTGGTACGGGTGAAAAAATAAAGAAAACCTATAAAACAATTGACGGTGAAATGCATGGCTACAAGCAGTATATTGAACTGACTTTGCCCCCTATGACAACGCTTTATTTGAAACAGAAAAAAGCAAAGTCTACGTCAACTGATAAAACAAAGAATTAATAATGTATATACGGAAAGGAATGTAATGACAATGGCAAAAAAGAATGAATGTATTGCAATGCTTCTTGCGGGCGGTCAGGGTTCACGTCTTGGCGTACTTACAAAAAACATTGCAAAACCTGCAGTTCCCTATGGTGGAAAGTACAGAATTATCGACTTTCCTCTTTCAAACTGTGTAAACTCCGGTATTTATACCGTCGGTGTTCTTACACAGTATCAGCCTCTTGAACTTAATGATTATATCGGTAATGGTGGCCCTTGGGATCTTGATCGTGCAAACGGCGGTGTTCATATTCTTTCACCTTATCAGCAGATTGAGGGTACAGAATGGTACAAAGGTACTGCTAATGCGATTTATCAGAATATTCAGTTTATTGACAGATATAATCCCGAATATGTGGCAGTTCTCTCCGGTGACCATATATATAAAATGGACTATGCAAAAATGCTTCAGTTCCACAAAGAGAAGGATGCAGCTTGTACAATTGCAATGCTTGAAGTTCCGTGGGAAGAGGCTTCACGCTTCGGTCTTATGTTTGTAGATGATGACGGAAGAATTACCGCATTTGAGGAAAAACCCAAAAATCCCAAGAGCAACAAGGCTTCAATGGGTGTGTATATGTTTACATGGGAAAAGCTGAGAAAATATCTTATTGATGACGAGGCTGACCCTGATTCATCCAATGACTTTGGTAAAAACGTTATTCCTGCAATGCACGAAGCAGGTGAAAGACTTTTCGCATACGGCTTTGATGGTTATTGGAAAGACGTTGGTACAATCGATTCTCTTTGGGAAGCAAACCTTGACTTGCTCAACCCGAAGGCAAATATTGATTTGTCCGACAATAGCTGGAAAATTTACGGACGTGGTGCTGTTACAGCGCCTCAGTATGTTTCCGATAAAGCTATTATCGAGAATTCACTTGCAGCAGAGGGCTGTGAAATTGAAGGTAAAGTCGATTATTCTGTTCTTTTCTCTAACGTTACAGTTGAAGAGGGCGCATTTGTTGATTATTCAATTATCATGCCCGGTGCAGTAATTAAAAAAGGTGCAGTTGTACAGTATGCAATGATTGCAGAAAATGCAGTTATTGAAGAGGGTGCAGTTGTTGGTGAAAACCCCGAAAAATGTGAAGATCTTGAAAAATGGGGTGTTAGCGTCGTTGGTGCAGGTGTAACAGTTGGTAAAAATGCAACAGTTAAAGCACAGTCAATGATTTCAGAAGATGTTAAGGAGGGCGAAACAGTATGATGCCGAAAAATGTTTTGGGAATTATTTATTCCAATTCTTACGATTCCTCTTTAGGTGCGCTTACAGCAAGACGTACCATGGGCTCAGTACCCTTTGGCGGCAGATACCGTCTTATAGACTTTGCCCTTTCTAACCTTGTTAACTGTGGTGTTACAAAGGTTGGTGTTATTGCAAACAGTAATTTCCATTCACTTATGGACCACGTTGGTAGTGGCAGACCCTGGGACCTTTCAAGAAAGGTTGACGGACTTTATATGTTGCCACCATTTACTCTTGGTGCTACCGAGCGTGACAGCAGCGACAGAATCAATACACTCAACAGGATTATGGAGTTTATTGCTACATCCAAGCAGGAATATGTTCTTCTTATGGACTCTAACGTTGTTTGTAATATGGATTTATCAAAGCTTTTCAGCTTCCATGCAGGGAAAAATGCTGATATTACAATTGCTTACTCAAATGGTAAGGCACCTAAGCTTGAAAGAACAATGGCGCTTACACTTAATGAGGATGGTAAGGTTACAAACGTTGGTATTGATGTTAAGACTGAAAGCGATATCAACTATTCAACAAACATAATTCTTATCAGAAAAGCACTTCTTGAAAGACTTATTGGCGATGCAGAAAGCTATGCTTATACAAACTTTGAAAAAGATATTATTCAGAAAAATGTTTCTCATCTTAATATCTATGGCTATAAAGTAGATGAGTGGACCTGTGCAATTGATAGTATGGAAGCATATTTTGATGCAAATATGGCTCTTCTTGATAAGAATTGCAGAAAAAATCTTTTCCGTGCAGATGCTCCTGTTTATACAAAGGTTCGTAATGATATGCCTGTTATTTATGGTATTTCTTCAAAATGCGAAAACTCTCTTATTGCAGATGGTTGCCAGATTGAAGGTACGGTTAAGAACAGTATCATTTTCCGTGGCGTAAGAGTTGCAAAGGGTGCAGTTGTAGAAAATTCTATTCTTATGCAGGATGCTTTTGTTGGCGAGGATGCAAAGCTTAACTGTGTAATTATGGATAAGAATACAGTTATTACACCTAAGAAAAATCTTAGTGGTGACAAGAGCTATCCGTTGTTTGTAGGTAAAGAGATAGTTATTTAATTGCACATGTTTTTGATAGTATGTGTTTGTGAGGTGTTAGTATGGCAGTTTGCCCCATTTGTGGTTGCAAAACCGAAGAACTTGATTTCGTAGAAAGAAAGCTTCAGGAAAAAGAGTGTAAAATTTGTTCCTTTTGCGACAGACAGTTAAAGGTTTTTGATTCTGAAACCGGACCTACGGGAGCTCAGTTGAGATGGCTTGATGCAGTGATTGCTAAAGATGTCCCTGAAAGAGGAACAGAACTTTCAACAATTCTTGAAAAATTCAGTGAGAGATATCCTGATGATAAATCTCAGCAAGCTGCCGAAACACAAACTACTAAGGAATCCTTCCAAAGTTTTGGTGGGCAGTATAAAGCTACACCAAAAATGGATGATTTTGAAGAGGAAAACAAGACTATCAAAGACTTGCAAAAACGAGTAGCTGCTCTTGAAGCAGAAATTCGTTTTATGAAAAGGAAGCAAATGATAAAAACGGCATTGGAATTAGGAATTCCCGCTGTTCTTTTCATATTGTTGATTATAATTGTTACGGCTTCAGGAATTATAGATAAATTTAAAGTTATTTTTGATATGGTAGGCTATTTTTAAGAGGAGGTATAGTTGATGAAAGTTTTGTACGCTGCAAGTGAAGCTCTTCCGTTTATAGCAAGCGGTGGCTTGGCAGACGTTGCGGGTTCTCTCCCTCAGGCGTTAAGAAAAAGGCTTGTAGGATGTCGTGTTGTAATGCCACTTTATGACGGCATTAAACAGGAACTTAAGGATTCAATGAAGTTTATTACAAGCATTTCTGTTCCTGTTGCTTGGCGCAGACAGTATTGCGGCATATTTGAAGCAAGAGCAGGAGGAGTAATTTATTATCTTCTTGATAATCAGTATTATTTCAAGAGAGATGCTCTTTATGGCTTCTATGATGATGCGGAGAGATTCGCCTTCTTCGCAAGGGCAATTCTTGAAATAATTCCCCATATAGAATTTAAGCCCGATATTATTCATTGTAACGATTGGCAGACGGCTCTTACACCTTTGTATTACAGCACAATGTATGCAAATCAGCCCGGTTATGAAAATATAAAGACAGTTCTTACTATTCATAATATTCAATACCAGGGCGTTTATGGAGAAGAGCTTATTGATAATGTAGTGGGCATCGACCACGCATATAAAAACCTTATTGAATATGATGGTGCAGTTAACCTTATGAAAGCGGGTATTGAATGTGCTAATGCTGTTACAACTGTTAGTCCGTCTTATGCGAAGGAAATTCTTGACCCATGGTATTCACACGGACTTGATACAATTCTCCGTGAAAGAAATTATAAATTACGTGGTATTCTTAACGGTATCGATGTTGAAAACTATAATCCTGAAACTGACAAGGATGTTTTTAAAAATTATTCCGCAGATAATATGCGTGGGAAAGCCGTAAATAAAAGAGAACTCCAGAAGCTTTTAGGGCTTCCGGAGAAAAACGATACTCCTGTTATGGGTATGGTAACTAGACTTGTTTCCCATAAGGGTCTGGATCTTTGCAAGGCAGTTCTTGATGAATTACTTGCAACAACAGATATTCAGCTTGTTGTACTCGGTTCGGGCGATTATCAGTATGAAGAATTCTTCAGGGAACTTGCAGCCCGCTACCCTGATAAAGTTGGACTTTGTCTGGGCTTTATTCCGGATTTGGCAAGAAAAATCTATGCGGGTAGTGATATGTTCCTTATGCCTTCTAAGAGTGAGCCATGCGGACTTTCACAGATGGTTGCTCTTCGTTACGGTTCAATTCCCATTGTGCGTGAGACTGGCGGACTTCGTGACTCTGTTACCGACAGCGGTGACAATATGGGTAATGGTTTTGTTTTCTCGTCATACAATGCTCACGATATGCTTCACGCAATAAGACGTGCGGTTGAAGGTTATCAGGATAAGAAGGGTTGGGCAATTCTTGTTAAACGAGCAATGGAAAGCGACAACTCTTGGGGTAAATCCGCAAACGAATATATCAAAATGTATAAAGAAGTTTTGAAGGGTTAATTCTCTTTTATTGAGTTAGCCATTTTACTTAGCAGACTCTCAACTCCTTTTATGACGGCCTCGATACTTTTGGGTTCGGGGCCGCCGTAGCGTTTAGCATTAACTGTTTTTTCCGGGAAATCATTAAGATATGATTCTGTAAGTGCAAGACCCAGAGACTGAACATATTTGTTAGGAAGCGAAAACCATTTTTTGGGAATATAGCCCTTCTGAGCAGCGGCATAAAGTGTTCTGTAAATTGTTGTAGCATACAGAATGTCTGCACACTCACCACCCTGGAAAGAACCTGCGTTCATTCTTTCGTGTGACATAATTGCCGCTCTGTAAATTGTGATGGTGTTGAAAACGGAGTCTTCTTGACGATCGTCTAATGAAGATGAATCAAGACCTGCACGGCTGTCGGTGATGCCCAGAATATAGTCGGTTGTAACGTTATAATATTCAGCAGCTTTACATAAAAAAGCAAGGCTGTATTCACGAATGCCTTTTTCGTAATGGGACAAAAGTGCTTGTGATATGCCTAAATCTGCAGCAGCATCCTTCTGGCTCAAGCCTTTTTCAGTGCGTAATTCTACTAATCTTTGGTTGAAAGTTGTGTTCATAGTAAACCCTCACAAAAACAAAATTATACGATTTGTATAACACTATACATCATATTATAGGAGAAATCAATGAAAACTTATACAATACATTTAATTCGCCATGCCCTGACTCAGGGAAATATCGAGGGAAGGTACATAGGTCAGACTGATGAGGAACTCTGTCAGGAGGGTCTTAATCAGCTCGAATCAATGAAAAGGGATTATAACTATCCTCTTGCTGATGTTGTGTTTACAAGTAGTCTGAAACGTTGTGTGCAGACTGCAAAAATCCTTTATCCCGATAAAACTCCAATTGAAATGAGAGGCTTTGAAGAGTGCGATTTCGGGGAGTTTGAAGGTCGTACTGCCGAAGAACTGGAGCCTTATGAAGAGTTTTCGCAGTGGCTTTCAGGAGGAGAGGATGCGTGTCCTTTAAATGGTGAAAGTAACTCAGCTTTTGCAACACGTGTTTGCGATTGCTTTATAAAAACTGTTGATGGTATGATTAAAACAGGCACAAGAACTGCGGCAATCATCACTCACGGTGGAGTAATGATGAGTATACTCGCAGCCTTTGGAGTACCTGAATTGCCCATGACAGAATGGCTTTGTCCATCTTGTTGCGGTTATACAATACGTATAACTCCGTCGCTTTGGAGTGCAACGAAAAAGTTCGAAGTTATAAATGAAATTCCCGCAGAACCTTTGACTGCAGAGCAGGAGGAGCTTTTGTGGGATTACTATGCAGCTGTTCCTGAGGATGAAGATATTGATTGGGAAAGTATGTCCGATGATGACTTTAAATTAGTCTGATAAAATCCCATTGGCTTGAGGTGATTTAAATGTCGAATTATAAAATTTTTGCAAACCACGCTCATCTTTTTCCGAAAAACACAAAGCCGAATGGTGACATTGATACATTAAAAGCTATAATGGATGAATGTGAAATTGAAGGAGCCGTGTGCTTCTCGCCATTCTGGCACCAGATGGATATGTATGCTCATACAACAGGACAAAATCCTTGTGAGTGGGTAGCAAATGCATTAAAAAATGAACCTAACCTTGTGGGTTTCGGTACAATAGATTTTGATAGAAAAGACTTGACAGACCAGGTTAAAAATATTAAAGATTTAGGACTTTACGGAATAAAAATTCATCCTGCTGCCCAAGAGGTGAACGTGGCGGGGAAAGAACTTTTTGAAGTTTATGAGGAGGCAGAAAAGCAAGGGCTATTCCTGTCATTTCACACAGGACTTCATTGGCACAGAATTGCAGATTATCAGATGCTTTTGTTTGATGAGGTAGCGTATAATTTCCCAAAGCTTCGATTCAGTATGGAGCATATGGGCGGTTACAGTTTTTTCAAAGAAGCATTACTTGTTATGAATAATAATTCCAGAGGTGAATTTGACAGAGTATTTGCAGGATGGACAAGTATCGCAATGGAAAAGGATGAATTGGGTAACACTCGCAGAGGTGCCTGGTCAATAACCGATGAAGAACTGTGCGATTTGATTTATCAGACAGGACCCAAACGAAGCATTTTCGGCCTTGATACTCCCTATAAAGATGCAAAAATGATAAAAGAATCCATAGAAAGAATAAAAAACCTCCCCATAAGCGAGGAGGCTAAATGTGGCATTTTAGGTGATAATTTAAAAGAAATTCTCTTTAGTTGAATTTTAATAAATCATATCAGCAGTTGTCCAATTTTTGAGAACTTCAAATTGGGCGGCTGCTTCTTTTTTTGCACCTTCTAAGTCGTGGTCGCGGTAGTTACCACACTCGATGGCACTTACACCGGGTACATCACCCTCAAATTTGGAAATAAAGTCAAGAGCATCCTTTGTGAGTAAGAGAGCATCGCTATGAGTAATACCTGTGGTAAGGAAATAAAAACCTGTTCTACAGCCCATAGGTCCAAAGTAGATAATGTTATCTTTAAGAACGCTGTTTCTTACGAATGTTGCAAAAAGGTGCTCAAATGTATGAATTGCCCCATTTTCCATAACCTCTTCAACATTGGGGCGACGGGTTCTTATGTCGTATGTAACTACATCTGCATCAATTCGGGAAATATACATACCTCTCATAAGCTTGGTATGGTCAACTTTAAAGCTTTCAATTTTTTCCATCTGGGTTTTCTCCTTGGTGTTTTTAAATTTTTTTATGGCTTTGTTTCTTATATTTTCAAAGAAGTTTTTTAAGACTTCGGCACATTCTTCTTCCATAAAACCGCCTACATACTCGGGTTTATGGTTGAATGGAGCTTCAAAAAGGTTAACAACAGAACCACAAGCCCCGTTCTTTTTGTCATAAGCTCCGAAAACAACTTTTTTTATGCGAGAGTTAATTATTGCACCGCTGCACATGGGGCATGGATCAAGCGTGACATATAACTCGCATTCCCAAAGACGCCATCCGCCTAAACGTTTGCATGCTTGGTTTATTGCTTCAATTTCTGCGTGGCACAGGGCGTTTTTGTCTTTTTCACGGCGGTTTCTGCCTCTACCGATAATTTTATTTCCTATTGTAACCACTGCACCAACGGGGACTTCGCCCTCAACTGCAGCTTCCTTTGCAAGGCGTAAGGCCTCTATCATAAAATCCTTGTTTTCCATATCAGCTTACAGGGGGAGTAAGTGAGAGTTGCGATACTGCTTCAAAGAGAAAAATACATATTGCAATTATCATAACGGGGGAAGAAATAAACAGGAAAACCTTTTCCTTGGTTGTGGCGTCGCTGTACTCACCGGTTACCTTAAGGGTTTTATCGTCTTTATAGCGAACAAAATAAACGATTAGGGCGAGAATACCCACAACTATACCTACAGCAGACCCAACATAGAAGAAGGTGTTCGAGGTGTATTCGTCGAAAAAGTAAATTAACGCAGATGAAACACTGCTCATAGCATTCATAAGGCCATGTATTATAATTCCTGTCCATAGACTTTCTGATGCAATAACGGCATAGCCTATAAAAAGTCCACAAAGGAAAGCAAAGGGCATCTGCACAGCGTTGCCGTGGAAAATACCGAAAATTAAAGCAGTGGCGACTATAGCGAAAGCATTACCGTATTTTCTCAGACTTTGCATAAGAACGCCACGCATTGCAAATTCTTCAACAAGTGGTGGTATTATTGCAGAGCAAATGAAAATCATTATAACATCCAGGATTGATTGGGGGTCATCCAAGGCGTTGTAATCGGAATAGACCCCGATAGCTTCTGCGAACACACGGAAAAATACAGTAACATAGTTTGCAACAAGACAACCGCCAAAGCCCATCAGAACAAGTAAAACGGCTTTTGTTTTGTCTTGGGGTGCATTATAATTTATTTTCCCTAATGCCTTGGAATGTTTGAAAAGTTTTGAGCCAATTAAAAAAGCTCCACCTACAGATATTACAGAGTAAAAAACAGCAAAAGAGCTTGCGAAAGTAAGGCTGGTATCATAAAGCTGTGAAAAAGTGGGGAGTACTATTAAAAAAGACATAAGAACAGAAATACCCAACAGAATTAAAAGTGTGATACCTGTATAGGTTCCCAGTTTTTTGATCTTTTTCTCATGCTTTTTGCGCTCTACGAATTTTTTCCTTTGCTCCTCAAGGTATTGAGGGTTGAAAAAATTACGAGGTGTTCCGTAGTGATAGTTTGGAATCCCGTTTGGCGCACTTGCATTGTATATTTCAGAGGGGGATGGAGTTGATGGATTAGTTCCGGATTGATTCTGCGAAAAGTTTTGGTTATTGTTAGGATTAATGTCCATGTCTATTCCTTTCAAAAATCTGTATGGTAAAGTAATTATACCAACTATTTATACAAATATCAACTCACAAATTGTGTACATAAGATGAATTTTTACAATATGTAGTGTTGCGAAAAAACTAAAAACAATGTATAATTTTTAGAGTAAATTTTTAAAAATTAAGGATGGTAAAAATGAACAAAACCACACACAAACTCAAAATAGCGGGAGAAGAATACAGAATTGTTTCTGATGAGACCGCAGAGTATATGAGTGAGTTGGCTCATGAGATAGATTTAAAAATGGCAGATATTTTGCGTGGTGCACGTGTTTCTACTACTCAAGCGGCAGTTCTTGTTGCATTGCAGTATGCAGATGATGCTAAGAAAAACGGAGGTACAACAGATAATTTGCGTTTACAGCTTAAAGAGTACCTTCAGGATGCAGCAAATGCTAAAAGCGAAAGAGATTTTTATAAGAGAGAGTTGGAAAGAATAAAAGCTATCAGCAATACTGACGATAAAACAGGCGGACTTTGGAGATAATTTATGGATGTTTTGAAAATAAAAAAAGTAAGAGAAAACGCAAAATTACCTACAAGAGCAACCTCAGGTAGTGCAGGACTTGATTTATATGCCTGTATTGATGAACCTCTCACTTTAAATAAGGGTGACAAGGCTTTGATCCCTACGGGAATTGCTATCGGACTTGATGACCCTCATTATGCAGCGTTTATTTATTCAAGAAGTGGCCTTGCAATCAAACAGGGTATAGCTCTTCTTAATTCTGTAGGGGTTGTTGATAGTGATTACCGCGGTGAAGTTTGTGTTGGAGTAATAAAACTTACAGAGGAACCTTACACCATTCAGCCCTTTGAAAGAATTGCTCAGATGGTAATAAAACCTGTAGAATTACCTCAGATTGTTGAGGTTGAAGAATTGGATGAAACCGATCGTGGAGACGGCGGTTTCGGGTCAACGGGGAAAAAATAATGAGTACAACTATTGCAGCGATTGCCACCGCTCAGGCAGCGGCAGGCTTAGGAACAGTCAGATTATCAGGAGAAAATGCTCTGTCAATTGCAGACAGAGTTTTTTCTGCTGTTTCAGGTAAAAAATTAATAGATGCAAAAGGTTATACCGCATACTACGGTAAGGTTCACGATGGTGAAACTCAGCTTGATGATGCGGTTGCTCTTGTTTTTCGTGCTCCTAAAAGTTATACGGGCGAGGATGTTGTTGAACTCAGCTGCCATGGTGGGCTTTTTGTTCTTCAACGTGTACTACGTGCGGTGTTTAATGCAGGTGCAGTTGCGGCTGAGGGCGGAGAGTTTACTAAAAGAGCTTTCCTTAACGGGAAAATGGATTTGTCAGAAGCGGAAGCTGTTATGTCGTTAATTTCTGCATCCGGTGAAGAGGCAAGAGCTGCAACGCTGAATGCTCTTGACGGTGCGTTAAGCCGGGAAATCGGAGAGTGCAGAGATGAGCTTGCCAGAACAGCTGCTTTTCTTGCAGCTTGGGTGGATTATCCCGATGATGAAATCCCTGAGCTGACGGATTCCCAGATGACAGAAACTCTTTCTACAGTTAAATACCGCCTTGAAAAACTACTTGACGGATTTGATGCAGGTCAGGCAATTCTTGAAGGAATTGATACTGCTATTGTAGGTAGACCGAATGTTGGTAAATCTACACTTTTGAACGCACTTTCAGGAAGAGAAAGGGCAATTGTTACTTCTGTTGCAGGAACAACGCGTGATGTGCTTGAGGAAACTGTCCGCCTTGGTAATATTACTCTTCGTCTGGCAGATACTGCGGGTATCAGAAGTGACACAGATGACGAAATTGAAAAAATTGGTGTAGTAAAGGCAAAGGAACGCTTCGACAGAGCAAGTCTTGTATTGATGGTTCTTGACGGAGAGCAGGAATTATCAGGTGATGATAAAGAGCTTCTTGAACTTTGTAAAAACAAGCATTCAATTGTAATAATAAACAAATCAGATAAAGCGAAAACGATCTCACGTGAAAGTGTGAAAGCGTTTATAAAAGATGAAAATATTGTTGAAATTTCCGCTAAAAACCGCAAGGGTATGGCAGAACTTACAGCTATGGTAGAAAAGGTGGTAGGTACTGCAGGATTTGACCCTTCAGCCCCACTTATTACCACGGAAAGACAGCGTGACTGCGTAGTAAAAGCAGTTGAGAATTTAACAGAAGCCCTTGATGGCCTTTTGATGGGAATAACCCCGGATGCTATAAATGTTTGCATAGATTGTGCTGTTGAAAATCTTTGCGTTTTAACCGGTGAAAAAGCGACAGAAACTATAGTGAACGAGGTTTTCAAGAATTTCTGTGTCGGGAAATAAAAAAACTGTTTGCGTCCAATAAAAAAGGCGGAAGAAAACCGCCTTAATAATTAGAATTTATAATCTCATTTATGAACTTTTTGGTTGGGTAATCCATGATTATCCAACCATATTTTTTTGCCTTTTTCAGAGTTATATCTGAAAGCCTTTTGTTGATGAATTTTGCCCCTCTTTTGGGATTGTAAAATGTGCTGGAACAAGAGAAAAAAGTAATTAAAATGCCATCGGTTTCAGGGGGCTTTTTGATAAATGGCATAACCGCTAAATTCCACTTTTTTTGTGGGGTTAAGCCGTATAAATCCTGGATACAAAAGGCTTTGCCTGTTAAAGCTCCGTCCCTTCCCAAAAGCTCCGCAGTTTCATAAATTCTCTCTGTGTTTTCTTTTTGGTATACCCAGTTTGAAAGATTTATTCCGCTGTTGAGGTCTGTATATTTTTTGTTGGTTTTATCAATATTATCACGATTTATGAGAACAATTTTGCCACGTACTTCCCCAAGAGTCGGAATTCGATTTTCTCTGTACCATATGGGGTCATTTTCTAGATAATTGTCAAAAAACGTGTCAAAGGTTTCTTCAGAACTTACCCCATCATCTCTTTTAAAGCTTAACAAAATTGTTTCCGAAGGGTTCTCTGAAAGAAAATTCCTGCATTCTTCTATAACGCTTTCCAAAAACAGCTTTTTCTCAGGGTTTTCAGGTTCTTTACAATCAGCAATAGCGTGAACAAGTTTTAATTTTTCTTCGCTTTTTTCTACTCTGATATCAAGGTAACGGATACCTGCGTCTAACTGCTCGCAGATAGTCATATTCTGGCATTTTGAAATAAAAGGGAGTTGTGCTCGACAGGTGCAGCTGTCATGGGTGCCGGGTAAATTTATATCGGAAACGAGAACAAAGTCTTCGATTTTTTTCATCCAGGAATGCATATTCGTTCCTCCTGTTTTGTTGCTGCTATAATTTTACCACAGTTCCTAAAAATTTACAATATAGGTTAAAAAGACCCTTTTGGTGCAGATATTGTTATATATTACAATATATAGCAAAAAAAATAGTGGTTTTTATGTGTTCAATATATTGCAAACAAAAAGCACTTATGGTAAAATGTATTAGTTAAAATGCGCTTCGTGTGGAAACTTTTAAGAAGCGAAGGCACCGGTGGTGTCTTTTCGGAATGTAAATTCATTAAAAAAGAGGGATTTTTTTGAACATAATCAAAAAAGCGTTAGGCTTTTTAAAACAGCATATAAAAGCAGTGCTTGTTGCAAGTGATGTACTGTCGTTAGGGATAGCTTTTGCTGTAGCTATTTATTTGAAATTTGATGCCTTTGTTTATTTGCCGGATTGGTTTTTAGATAATGGTCTGTTCATTTTGTTAGTGGATTTTGTTGTAACAGCCTTATGTTTTATGAAATTCAAAATTTACAAAAGAATGTGGCAATACCTTATCGCTACCGATTACGCCAGTTTGTTGAGTGCGTATGGTATATCACGTATTGCGGTAGTTTTACCCTTTGCGTATATATGGCTTGAATATACTCGTTCATTCCTTACATTCGTTGCACTATATTCAATGATTCTTCTGTTACTGATTATCGGTGTAAGGGGAATGGTGCTTTTAGGTTACAATTTCTGGAAACGCAGATATCTTGCCAAGAAGAATGCAGAAGAGGGCAGAAAAAAGAGAATTATGATAATCGGTGCAGGTGGGGCGGCAATAAGGCTTATAAATGAGCTCCGTGGTGTACGTTACCTGAACCGCTATAAGGTAGTTGCTCTCATTGACGATAACAAACGCAAACAAGGTGAAATGCTCAATGGTGTAAGAGTTGTAGGCGGAAGAGATATGATCATCAAAACTGCAAAGGACCTTGATGTTGATGAGATATTTTTTGCAGTACCTTCTACATCTGAGCAGAATAAAAAAGAAATTCTTGAAATTTGTAATAAAACCGGTTGCGTTCTTAAAACACTTCCACGTATAACCGCTGTGGAAGAAGCCGGTAACATAGGTGCACAGCTTCGTAAGGTTGATTATACCGACCTTCTGGGCCGTGAACAGATTAAGCCTGATCTTTCAAAAGTTTTTGAGTTGCTTAAAGGACACACTGTTCTCGTTACAGGTGGTGGCGGCTCAATTGGTGGTGAGCTTGTAAGACAGGTTGCCGCCAGTGGTGTAGCAAAAAGAATAATAATTTTTGATATTGCTGAAAATGGTGCTTACGATATTCAGCAGGAAATAAAAAGAAAGTATCCCAATGTGGATTTAAAGGTGCTTATAGGTTCAGTTCGTGACGAAAAAAGACTTTGCGAAATTTTTGAAGAGTACAAGCCCAGCTTTGTTTACCATGCAGCAGCACACAAACACGTTCCGCTTATGGAAGACAGTCCTAAGGAAGCTGTAAAAAATAACGTTTTCGGCACTTATAACCTTGCAAAAACTGCAGACAAATACGGCGTTAAGCGTTTTGTTATGATTTCTACAGATAAGGCGGTTAATCCCACAAATGTTATGGGTGCTACCAAACGTGTTTGCGAAATGATCGTTCAGTCTTTCAATAAAATTTCCGAAACAGATTTTGTTGCAGTGCGTTTTGGTAATGTTCTTGGTTCAAATGGTAGCGTTATTCCGTTGTTTAAGGAGCAGATTGAAAATGGCGGTCCTGTAACCGTTACCCATCCTGATATCATCCGTTACTTTATGCTCATTCCTGAAGCGGTTTCTCTTGTTCTTCAGGCAGGTGCTTATGCAAATGGTGGGGAAATCTTTATTCTGGATATGGGTTCACCTGTAAAAATCCGTGAACTTGCAGAAAACCTTATTCGTCTTTCCGGTCATATTCCCGGGGAAGATATCGAAATAAAGTACACAGGTCTTCGTGATGGTGAGAAGCTTTATGAGGAACTCCTTATAAGTGAAGAAGGAATACAGAAAACCCAGAATGATCTTATATATGTGGCACGTCCCATGGATTTTGATTCAGAAGTTCTTTTCAAAAAACTGGGCGAACTCAAAGAGATTCTTGATGCAGGGGAACCAACGGAAATCGTTGATGTTATCAAAGATCTTGTGCCTACATTTAATCCCCAGAACGTTGCATATAAAGCGACACAAAAAACAGAAACAAACGGAGCTGAAATACGTGTTTAATATTCCATTTTCTCCCCCTGATATGACAGATGCTGAAGCTGCAGGTGCTAGCGAAGCAATAAAATCAGGGTGGATAACTACCGGTCCGAAAGTAAAAGAGTTTGAAAGAAAGATAGCAGCTTATTGTCACACAGAAAAAGCGGTTTGCCTTAATTCTGCAACTGCTGCTATGGAAATGACCTTGCGTGTTTTAGGTATCGGCAAGGGAGATAAAGTAATAACAAGTGCATATACCTATACAGCATCCGCGAGTGTTATTGACCACGTAGGCGCGGAAATTGTGCTTGTTGATACTGCGCCAGATTCCTTTGAAATGGACCTTAATGCCCTTGAGAATGCGATAGATGAAAGGACCAAAGCCATCATTTGCGTAGATTTGGGCGGTGTAATGTGCGATTACGAAAAAATTTATGAAATTGTAAACAAAAAAGCTGATGTGTTTTTGCCCTCAAATGATATTCAGAAGGCACTAGGCAGGGTGGTAGTAATTTCTGATTCTGCTCACGGCTTTGGTGCACAGCAGAACGGAAAAATGTGCGGAGAGGTTGCAGATTTTACATCATTCAGTTTTCACGCTGTAAAAAATCTGACTACTGCTGAAGGCGGAGCAATTGTGTGGCGTAACATTGAGGGTATAGATAACGATGCTCTTTATCATGAGTATCAATTGCTTTCCCTCCACGGACAGTCTAAGGATGCCCTTGCTAAAACTCAATTGGGTGCATGGGAATATGACATAAAATACCTTGCATATAAATGCAATATGACTGATATCATGGCCGGAATCGGTCTTGCTCAATTTGAAAGGTATCCGGCTATGCTTGCTCGCAGACAAGAAATAATCGCAAAATACAATGCTGCATTTGCTCCTTTGGGAATAAAATCGCTGTGTCATAAAAGCGAGGATCACATTTCAAGCGGTCATCTCTATTTAACAAGGGTACCCGGTGCAGATTTTGAAAAACGAAATGAAATCATTATAAAAATGGCGGAAAAGGGCGTTGCGTGTAATGTTCACTACAAACCCTTGCCGATGATGACAGCATATAAGAATTTAGGCTTTGATATTAAAGATTACCCTAATGCATATAAGCAATTTGAAAATGAAATAACCTTACCCCTTCACACACGTTTGACAGATGAAGAGGTGGATTACATAATTGAGTGCTTTACTGCTTGCGTGGGGACGGATAGGTGATTGAATGTACGCAAAATTTTTTAAAAGACTAATTGATGTTTTTATATCATTCTTTGCGTGTATAGCTTTAGTGCCCATATGTGCAATCGTGGGAATTCTTATAAAAAAAGACGATGGTGGGGCTGTTTTTTACAAAGCAAAGCGTTTGGGAGTTAACGGAAAAGTTTTCAATATGTACAAATTCCGTTCCATGAAAGAGAATGCTCCTGACATAAGAAACGAGGATGGTACCACATACAGTGCAGCGGATGATCCCCGTCTTACAAAAATCGGTAAAAAACTCAGAGAAACCAGTATTGACGAGCTTCCTCAGTTTTTGAATGTTTTAAAGGGTGAAATGAGTATTTTAGGTCCACGTCCCGATCCGCCGGAATGGTATGAAATCAACAGCGGTGAAATGAGAGTTAAATATACTGTTAAGCCGGGCATATCAGGTTATACTCAGGCATATTACAGAAATACTCTTCCTCTTGAGGAAAAGAATAAATGTGATGTCTATTATGCGAAGAATATAAGCTTTAAACTGGATGTAAAGGTGTTTTTCCAGACAATAAAAACAATTCTTTCTCATAGCGATATTTACAGAAATGAAGATTCATTAAAGTCAACAAACGAGAGTGATGGTGTGCAATGATGGAGAAGTTTACAATTAAACATCTTGATTGGGACACGGATTTCTTCGGTATGTCTTGTGCGAGAGTGGCTTTAAATGATGCACTTACAGAGCAGGATGCAGAAAGTGTGTTTCAACAAGTGAGCGGCTATGATTTTGTTACAATTGAAAACACTTGTGGTGCGTTTATTAACGATTTTTATGTAGGAAACAAAAGTAAGGCTTACATTACGGATTGCTCCGTAACATTAAAAAAGAAAAGCCGTGCTTATTCTGAAGCAGATTTAAGTGAAGCAAAAATAAGGTTGGCTACGGAAGATGATTTACCCTGGCTGACTGAAATAGCGGGTCAGGCATTTGTGAATTCCCGTTTTTACAATGATCCCTGCATAACAGCGGAGGCTGTAAGCGGTCTCTATTCATCTTGGGTAAAAAATGCTTTTCGTGATGAAAATAAGGCTATTTTTGTTACAGAAGATAAAAACGGTTTTATTATATATCTTCAAAACGGAACCGATGCATATATTAATCTTATTGCAACGGGCGGAGAAAACCGAAAAAAAGGTGTTGGCACTGCATTGGTGAAATATGCTGATAACTATGCCTTCGAAAATGGTTGCGAAGAGTTTTTTGTGGGAACACAAGCTACTAACATTCCTGCAATAAACCTTTACATCAAATGCGGTTTTAAACTTTTTAAAACAACAAGAATATATCATCTTAGAAAAAACTGAGGTGTAAAAATGAAAATCCTCTACATAGCAACTTCATTTCCTAAAGAAAATAAAGGTGCAACAATTTATACGGATTTGGCGGAGGCATTGCATCAGAAAGGCCATCAGATAACTGTTGCAGTTTCCGAACAAAAAAGGAACCAGCCCTCAACAACATTGGAAACTGAAAGAGGCTTTAAAGTTTTGAGAGCAGTTGTTGGCGATTATTATGATGTCAATTTTATAAAAAAGGGTATAGTTACCATCCTTTTACCCTTCATAATGAAAAAAGAAATAAAAAAATATCTTGGAAAAGAAAATTTTGATTTAGTTCTTTTTGAAACACCGCCAATTACTAATGCAGGTGTCGTTGCATGGGCTAAAAAGCATTTTAAATGTAAATCCTATCTTATGCTAAAAGATATTTTCCCCCAAAATGGTGCTGACCTTGGAATATTAGGCTCGGGTTTTGTAGGTAAAATGATTTTTAACTATTTCAAATATAAAGAAAAATTTCTTTATAAAACTGCTGACACAATCGGCTGTATGTCTGAGGGCAACAAGAAATATTTGCTTAATAATAATCCGGAAATAGTAGCAGAAAAAGTGGAAATTTTCCCAAATGCAAAAAAAATAACAGAAAATTACCAAACTGAAACCTTTTCTGTAAGGAAAAAACTAGGTGTTCCGGAAGATACTTGTGTATTTCTTTTTGGCGGGAATATGGGAAAGCCCCAATATGTTGAAATTTTAGCCTCTGCTGCAAAGGAATTTAAAAACGATAACAAAGTATTCTTCATTTTTGTGGGAAGAGGCACCGAAAAACATATTCTGGCAGAAGCCATAAAAACCAATGACATAAAAAATGCCCTTCTTTTGGACAACCTTCCAAGAGAAGAGTATGAACAGGTTACAAAGGAAAGTGACGTGGGTCTTATAACTCTTGATCCCAGGTTTACTATTCCTAACTACCCTTCAAGAATTCTTTCATATATGGATTATGCTAAACCTGTTCTTGCGGCTACTGATACAGTTACAGATATGAAAGAGCTTATTGAAGAAGCAAACTGCGGTGAATGGGTTTGTTCTGCAGACTCAAAAGCATTTTTTGAAAAAATCAGATATTTTTCTGACAATAAAGAAAAGTGCAAACAGATGGGTGAAAATGGGAGAAAGTATATGAAAGAGCATTTCACCGTGGAAAGATGCGTAGAAATACTTGAGAAAAATGCTAAATAAAATCAACAGGTGAGCGTGTGAAAATTCTAATAATAGGTTTTGCGAAAATTAAATATATGCCCTATCTTAACTTGTATTTAGACAATATAAATACGAGTTCTAATGATGTGCACGTTCTTTACTGGGACAGAGATGAAAGTGCGGACAAACCTTTACCCGAAAATGTAACGGTTCATACTTTTAAGGAAACTTTAGCAGATGAAATTCCCAAAGTGGCGAAGATAAAAGCATTTTTTAATTTTGGGAAATATACTAAAACGATTATTAAAAAACATCAGTTTGATTTTATAATCGTACTTACAAGTGTTCCTGCAGTAATCATTTCAGATATTCTTATTAAGAAATACAAGAACAGATATATTTATGACTACAGAGATTATACTTTTGAAAGCATTTTGCCTTACAAAAAATGTGTAGCAAAGCTTATAGAAAATTCGTGCTTTACAGTTGTAAGCTCGGAAAAATATAAAGCATTTATGCCCAAAAGTGACAAAATATACACTATTCATAATCTTTTACAGGATTCATTACTTCACAGAAACGAGAAGCCTTTGTGTAAACGCTCCGAAAACGAGCCTTTAAGATTTTCTTACTGGGGAATTATAAGGAACGAAGGGCTGAACAAAAGTGTTATAAACAAACTGGCAAACGATAACAGATTTTTAATAACATTTTATGGAAGAAAACAAGCAACGGCCTTGAATCTTGAAAAGTATTGTGTTGAAAACGGTATAAAAAATGTTCGTTTTACAGGGGAGTATCAGGAAGAGGATAGATACGACTTCGTAAAAGAGACAGATATTTTATATAATTTATATAACATCAGCGGTACCGAGGGTATGGCTATGGGTAACAAATATTATGATGGAATAATATTCTATTTGCCTCAGATTTGCACCAAGGGTTCCTTTATGGGTGAAAAAATAACCTCAAAAGGCATAGGTGCAGCCTTTGACCCGTCATCGGATACTTTTGCTGACGATATATACAACTATTATCACAGTATTGAACTGACAAAGTTTAAGAACAATTGTGATGAAGAGTTAGAAAATGTATTGAAGGAGTACAACACTGTTGTAGATAAACTTCATAAACTTTATAATCAGGAGAAAAGTAATGGCGAAAATTAAAAAAACCGGTACTGATCAAAAGATCATTACGGCTTTGATTTGTTTGGCTCCGCTTTTCTCTAACTACGGTTTCGGACTGTTTTTGTTGCCTGAAATTCCGCTTATGTTAGCTCTTGTGTACGGGGTGCTTTCATCAAAGCGATATCATTGGAGCAAAGCCGTAATCCTGTTCGGTGGCTTCTTGTTATTCAGTGCATTCATGGGAATTGTAGCACCAAAACTCAATAGTACGTTTGATGTTGGTCAGTTCTTCTCGACCTTTGCAAGATTAACATTCTACTTCCTTTGTATAGTGTTCTTATCTGCAAGATTTTTCAATTTAACAACCGCAATAAAGGTGTGTAGTTCAGTTTCGGTACTGAACTCGGTGTATCTGATAATACAGAGTATTGCATACACCTTCTTTAACAGGCTGCTTCCTTGGTATTTTTCTTTTTTACCGATAAAGCAAAACAGTAAGCTTATTGAAGACCCTGAATATTATATCAGTAATTTTGGTTACAGACCCTCGGGTTTGTTCTTTGAGCCGGAGCAATTTGCGTTATATGTTGTTCCTACAATATTGTTTGTGCTGTTTTTCAGTAGCAGAGAATATACACCTAAATTAAAAGTTCTTTCCATAAGCATTATGTGTATTGCAGTTGTGCTTTCGGGAAGCGGTACAGGTTTGGGCTTGTTAGCATACATAATTTTTATGTATATTATAAAATCTGTCAAAACCTATGGCAGAAAAACTGCATTCCAGAAAATAATGCCGGTTGTTGTAATAATCGGTTGTGTGGCAGGTGCTGTCTTGTTCAGCAGTTATTTGTTGGATAGTTTGGACAGACTTACTAACACAGATGAAATGTCCTCTTTTGCTGTCAGAGTTTTAAGGGGTATAAGTGCATACAAACAATATCCGCTTATAAATAAAATATTCGGTGTAGGTTACGGTAACTACGACATATTTAATGCTGCTAATGGCATTTCAACCGTATACGATTTTGGTGAATCCTTATATGTTAATGCATTTATGTTTATGACAACGGGTACCGGTGTGTTTGGTGCCTTATTGTACCTTGTAGCTAACTATTCGCTGATAAAAAAATCTCACGGAGTGTTCAGGTACAGGGCAGTAATGTTCTTTGTTGCACTGTTTTTAACAACAGAAGCACTTACGATGTCAATAATAATGATTTACGGATTCATTTTGAGTAGCAATAAGTATTATGAAAGGGAACGCTTATGAGAATTCTTTATGTAACAATGGACTGGCCCGGCTTTGAGGATTGCCTTTACAGTGGGCAAGAGTTTGCCAGTGGTTTGCCATCTTTTAATAAGCCCTTAAAATATCTTATTGATAACGGCAATGATGTGAATTTTGTGATTCTTACCACTAAAAAAGATGCAAAGCTGAATATCAAATCAAGTTGGTTGAAAGAATCAATGATCAAAAAAATAGTGGTTCACGATGAAACTCCCAGCCTCAGCACAAAGCTTAAAAACATCAAAAATATGATAAATGCTGTGGATGAGGTTTTAAGTGCTGAAAAGTACGATTTTGTATATGCTCACGGCACATCTACAGGTGTTGCACGTATTGCAGCAAAAAAACATGGAGTTGCTTACGGCCAAAGGCTTTACGGAACTTTCCTTTGGGAGAGAATAGGCGAAATGGGTAAAATTAAAGCCTGTATTCGCCATATAGTTGAATACAGAGCTTTTACAGCTCCAAAGGATTTTCTGATAGTTACAAATGATGGCTCAAAAGGCGACAAATGCTACAATCTTCTCAACAAAAAGAAAAATAATTTCGAGTTCAGATATTGGATAAACGGTGTTGATAAAAGGCCCGAGCCATCTCAAGAGATTGTAGAAAAAATGAAAAAGATAACAGGGGATGAACCGTTTATCTTTTATCCTGCCAGAGTGGATGGTTGGAAACGTCAGGACAGAGCTGTCAGAATTATTGCAGAACTGAAGAAAAGAGGCAGAAAGGTTAATCTCTTCTATTCAGGACTTAGCGATAACAGAGGTCTTGAGTATTTCAATGAGGTACAGGCACTTATAAAAGAATTGGATGTTGAGGACAGGGTTACATATATGGGTAACCTTGATATGCCTTCAATGGATGCTATGAACAAAGCCTCTCTTTGTTCAATGAGCCTTTATGATGTTTGCAACCTTACTAATGTTTTCCACGAGATGCTTTCCGTAGGTGCAGTTATACTTGTGCGAAATGATGGGACAATTAACGATTTTATTGAAGATAAAGTTAACGGCTTCCTTATAAATAGTGATGAAGAAGCCGTGGAGATAATTGAAAACCTGCTTGATGGTAAATACGATACCCAATCTATAAGAGAAAAAGCAATTTCAACTTCAAGAGCCAAAATGAAAACATGGGATGAGAGATGTCTTGATGAAGTTGAATTGATAAAACAGGCAGTGGCAAAAAGCAACAGGTGAAAGAATGAAAGCATTGTTAAACAAGTTTAAAGCCCTTGTTTCAGATGGTCTATTGCATATTCTGTGCGGAAATTATCTGACACAAGGTCTGGGCTTTATTGCAAGTATAGTTGCAATAAGGCTTATAACAGATAAAGCGGAATACGCCTCTTATTTGTATGCGGACAATATAATAGCTTTTGCCAATGTTTTTTCAGGTCTTGGTATGAGTGCCGCTTATGTTAAGTATTCAACTGAACATTCTCCTGCAGGTATGGACAAGGCATACTTTAATTATTCTTTTAAATGGGGTGGGATTTCCCAGCTTGTTATTTCAGTTGCAATTATTTTAGGTGTGTATACTTTTGTTGATATACCTTTTGCAGGTGCAAAAGAGTATATTGCGGTGCTTTCACTTTTACCCCTTATAAACTTTATAATCGCACTGAACCAGTCGTATAACAGAGCAAAAATCCATAACAAGTTTTATGCAACTGTAGGTGTTGTGCAAACCGCAGTATTGCTTGTTTCAAGTGTAATTTTTATTAAACTTTTCAAAGTGGATGGGCTTTTGATTTCCCGCTATGTATCGGTTTTGGTTACTGTAATACTTTCCTGTAAATTCATAGGTAAGGCGTTTAAAGGTGAAAAGCCAGTATTACTTGATAAACCACAGAAAAAGGAATACACGAAGACTTCTTTAAGCCTTATGATGTCTAACTCCCTTTCCTGGCTTATGCCCATCGTGGAAACCTTCCTTGTAAACAATATTATTGCCGATGAGGTTACCTCGGCAAACTTTAAAACAGCGGGTCTTATTCCTGCTCAGCTTGCAATAGTATCAAGCTCTATTTCTATTTATTTCTTCCCCAAGCTTATGCAAATAAAGGATAGAAATATTTTGAAAAAAGAAGTTACAAAGGTTGGCTTAGGAACAGCGGGTGTTGTAACACTTGTAACTGTTGCAGGTATGGTGTTAACACCATTTATTATAAACATTCTCTATGGTAGTCAGTATGCCGATGCAGTACCGCTTTCATATTTGTTGTGGGTAATGCGATGGGCAAACTCGGCAATAAGAATCATTCCTCTTAACATGATGATAATTGTCAATGAGGAAAAGTTTAATGCCAGAATGGCAACCGCAAGTTCACTTGTTCAGGTTGTGTTGGATGTTGTGTTCATAAAAGCCTTTGGCGTTGCAGGAGTTGCAATAGGTGCAATGTCAGTTTATGCCGTTTCAGGTATTATATATTGGGCAAGATTTTTCAAATGCTGTAGAGAGGGTGAAAAAATCTCTTGAAAACATTATTTAAGGCAATTAGAGCAGCTTTCTATTATATATATGGTAAAATAGTAGCTTCTTTTATGTATGATAAAAAGTATATAAAAGGAAGATGGTTTAAAGGAACCTACGGGTCAATTGATGCTATTGGTTGGAAATGGTGTGTGTATGATAAGCGCGGACGAGCAAAGTTTGGAAGAAACCGCGGAATTTCTTTTCCTGTTTCACCAATGAATACAGTTCAGATGACTGAGGGTGGGAAAATTGATTTCCATCCCGACGACCTTGAAATTTTTCAAGGTTACGGAAAATATTTTCAAGCATCATTCGGCGGAAATATTATAATCGGAAAAGGTACCTGGATTGCTCCCAATGTTGGAATAATCACTTCAAACCACGATTTAAAAAATCCCGAAGAGCACACACCCGGTAAGGATGTTGTTTTCGGTGAAAAATGCTGGGTTGGAATGAACTGTACAATCCTTCCCGGTGTAGAACTGGGAGATAACACAGTAGTAGCAGCAGGCAGCACAGTAACCAAAAGCTTTAAAGAAGGCAACTGTGTAGTTGGTGGAACTCCCGCTAAAGTAATTAAATATCTGGAAGATTAAAAATTTTGAAAATCTACTATCAGAGGTAATATTTAATGGACAATTCGAAGATATGTATAATAACAACGAGAAATATATTTAATTCTCCTTGTCTTGAAAAATATCAGAAAATTATATCTCAGAACTACGACATTCTTTATTGGGACAGATGCAATATTGATGAGGAGTGCGGTGCTCAGAAATATTTTAAATATAGCAATGTTATGCCTGCAAATGTTTCCGTGTTCCGTAAATCATTGCCGTATTTAGGATTTTATAAATATGTTATTAATTTTCTCAGAAAAAACAATTACGAAAAGATAATAATATTTCCTACTCAGATGGCTTGGTTGATGTTACCCTGGCTTAGAGGTAAATATAAAAACAAATATATTCTTGATATAAGAGATTATTCAAATGAGTTTGGTATCTGCGGTAAATTGACAAATGCCGCTGTAAAAAATTCAGGTTTGACAACTATTACATCTCCTGCATATAAAAACTTTCTTCCTGAAGGAGATTATCTGGTATCTCACAATATACAAGAAATAGACAGTGATTTGGTAAACAAGTACAGAAGTCGTGAGAGAGATGAAAAGGCTCCTATAGTGCTTTCATTTATAGGTTCTGTAAGGTTTATAGATAAGCAAGAACGATTAATAGAGTTATTTAAAAACGACAATAGATTCGTACTTAAGTTTATTGGCAGAGGTTCAGAACAATTAAAGGACTTTTGTGATAATAACCAGGTTAATAACGTTCAGCTTATAGGTCGTTTTGAACGTGCAGAGTTACCATCATTTTATATGGAATCGGATATGGCTATAAATGTTTACGGAAATAACACCCCCGTTCTTAATTATGCTTTGTCAAATAAGCTTTATAGCTCTGCGATTATGGGTATGCCTATATTAACGTCCCCTGATACATATATGGCAGAGGTTTCCGAAAAGTATGGCTTTGGTGTATCTGTGGATTTGGCTGACCCTCATGTTGCCGATAAGGTGTACGAATTTTATAAAAGTACTGATAAAAATAAACTTTTCGCAGGTTGCGATGAGTTTATGAAAACAGTAAGAAAAGATGAAGAGTTGTATCAGCACGGTTTGAAAGCTTTTCTTGGCGAATAAGGTGAAAAAATGAAAAAAATACTGTATTCAAAACCCGTTACCACGTTTTTGAAGTTGCTTTTATCAATATTTTATCCTAAAAAGTATTTGGACGGATATTATTTTAATGAAAAAAGAATGGGCTATATGTGGGCACTAAAGGGAATTCCCCACAGAATTTCAACAGGCATTCCATGGCCTGTAAATAAAAATACAATCGTTTCCCACAAAGAAAACATCGAATTTCATCCGGATAGCCTTAATGTGTTTCAGACACCGGGTTGCTACTTCCAGAATCACGACGGAAAAATTGTTATAGGTAAAAATGTTCATATTGCACCCAATTGTGGAATTATTACTACAAATCACAATCCTAAAAATCTTAATGAGCATTTGCCCGGCGAGGATGTTATTATTAAGGACAATTGTTGGATTGGTATGAACAGTGTCATTTTACCCGGTGTTGTTCTTGGTGAAGGAACAGTTGTAGCAGCAGGAGCCGTGGTTACAAAATCTTTTGAAGAAGGTCATTGTATAGTGGGGGGCGTCCCTGCGAAATTTATTAAGAAAATTGATTGAGGTGTAAGCTTTTGGTTATCGTCAATGTTGAAGATTATTTTATTCCTGATGCCGGGTATCAGATAAACATAGTTCCTAAATACCTTGCAAAATTTGGTCACGAGGTTTACGTTGTGACTTCAAAAACAGAAGGTATAAATAAAACTGCAGCAGCATTTTTAGGTGCCGAAAACATCGAAGAAAGGGACGCTGAATATACCAGAAGAACAGGTGTAAAGATTATTCGCGTTAATCCCTTAACCAAAAAGCTTGTAAGCGGAAGAATTATACAAGGCAAAGAATTGTTTCAAACTGTAAAGGGCCTTAACCCTGATGTTGTATATGTTCACGGAAACGACACCATTACAGGTATGAGATATTTATGGAAAAAACATAAATTTACACTTGTAACAGATAGCCATATGCTTAAAATGGCAACCACAAACAGATTCAGCAGATATTTTCAAAAATTCTATAAATTGTTTGTGACGCCTCAGATTATAAAAAATAAAATTCCCGTCATAAGAACACAGAATGATGATTATGTAGAGGCTTGTTTAGGAATACCACTTTCCCAAGCACCTTGGATTTCTTATGGTACGGACACAGACCTTTTTTACCCCGATAAAGAAATAAAAGAATCTTTCAGAAAACAACATAATATTCCTATGGATGATTTCGTTTTTGTTTGTACAGGCAAAATGGATGAATCAAAGGGCGGAAAACTTCTGGCAGAAGCTTTTGTAAAAAGGTTTAATTCAGATAAAAATGTTACATTGATAACTGTTGGTAATTTCAATGGTGAGTATGGTGAAGAGGTTAAAGCTATATTCGAAAAATCAGAGAATACTATAATCCACTTCCCCACACAAAAATATTTTGATTTAGGTAAATTTTATCAAGCGGCAGATGCTTGTGTATTTGCAAAGCAATGTAGCCTTAGTTTTTATGATGCTCAGGGCTGCGGATTGCCTGTAATATCGGAAGATAACAATATAAATATGGATAGAAATTCTCACGGTAACGGTTTGTGCTTTGAAGCCGGTAATGTTGAAAGTTTTCGCAGTTCAATCGAAAAGCTTTTGAATATGACAGCTGAAGAGTACAAAACAATGTCCGAAAATTCTTACAGATTTATTATTGATAATTATAATTACGAAGAAAAAGCAAGAGAGTATGAAAAAATTCTGCTCAATGCTAAAAACTGATATTTCGTTTATTTGGAGGAAATATGAAATTACTGGTTTTTAACAATTTGTCAAAGGCGTCTACGGTTTTGTCTGCATTTCTTGATGTTGCGTGTAAACAAACAGAAGAGATAATTGTAGTTTTCCCTCGTGCTTTTGATACCAAAACTGCTTATGGAGATGTAAGAAATAACATAAAATTTGTATTTCCTTCAAAAAAAGAAAAACTTTTTGCGTTTATTTGTGCCATTTTTTCATTGCTAAGTCCAATAACTATTAAGGATTTTCTTTTAGCACTGAAAAAGAAAAAATTTTCAATTAAGTATGTAAAAGCATACATAAAAACAGTTGTGGGTTCGGAGTTGCTCTATTGTGCCGGCAAGAAATATGTAGAAAAAGAGGGCGACAATATTTCAGTATTGTCAACCTGGTATTCCCACAATGCCATTGCAGCAGCAAAGGTGAAAAAACATAATCCAAAAATAAAAGCATTCAGCTATGCCCACTCTTACGAGGTGGATTTCAGGAAAAATAAATTTACCGCGGTTATTCGTGATACCTACAAAGAAAAGTACTTAGATAAGGTTTACTTTATATCGGAAACCGTTATGAAGGAATTTGTGAAGCTTAATTCGGATGTGTTGGCATATACAGAAAAATATGAGTCACTCCATTTCGGAAGCAGAAAAAAATGTGAGGGACAAGCAAAAGCTTCAGATGATGGAATTTTCAGGATTGTTACTTGTTCTGGCGTAAATCCTGTAAAAAGATTAGATGTTTTAGCAGATGCGTTAAAGTTGTATGACGGAGCTATGCCTATTCAGTGGACTTTGATGGGCGATGGTAGTCAGCTTGAACAGATAAAGAATGTTGCAGCAAGCTATAAAAACAATGTAAAGGTTATATTTAAAGGACGAGTAAGTAACGATGATGTTCATAAATATTATGCAAATGAAACTGTTGATTTGTTTGTGAATGTCAGTTTGTCTGAAGGCTTACCCGTGTCAATTATGGAAGCAATGTCATACTCCATTCCTACGTTGGCTACCGATGCCGGTGGAAACCACGAAATCGTAACAGATGAAACAGGTTACCCCATTAGTTTGGAAATAACCCCTCAGAGCCTTTGCGATGTAATAAAAAATATTACAGATAATGTTAATGCTTGTTTTGAAAAAAGAGAAAAAGCGTACGCAATGTGGTTCTCAGACTATAGAGTTGAGAAAAATGTTGGGTTACTTTTAGAAAAATATAAATAAAATGTTTTGGAAAAATTACTTTAATGCGGTTTTGTTTTCGGAAGGAGAAATGAATGAAAGTATTGCGTGGTGAAAACAGAATATCCATATGGGGATATGCGTTGGCACTGTTTGCTTTTTTGGTGCCATTGGAAGGGTATCTTTCAACAAGCGCAGGTTCAATATTGAAATTCTATACTATTGGTTGTATTCTGTTTGCTTTTTATCATATATTTTCTATCAAAAAATGCGGTAAGCTACACTCATCTACTAAGTGGTTAATAGCATTTCTTGTAATTACGGGGCTTTCTATTACTTGGTCGGGGCATATGATGCGAGGCGTGGATGTGTATATGGCTATTGCACTTCAGCTTGTATTTATAATTGTATGTTCACTACAGATTTATAATAGAAAAGAAATAGAGTTTGTAATGTTAGCCTATGTTTTAGCTTGTATTGCAGTTGCTGTAATTATGTTGTTAACTGTTTCACAGGCTGAAATTGAGCAAAGCAGACATAGTTTATCTTCAGGTTCCGGTAAAACTTTTGACCCCAACAACATAGGTGCTATGCTTGTTTCCGGTTTTGCTTTGATTTTGAATTTCCCAACAAAAACTAAGCAAACCACGGTTTTGAAGGTAGCTACAATAGTTTTGCTTGCTTTTGGCGTTATATATACTGCTTCCCGCGGAGCTTTTACAGCAATGTTGTTGGTTGCATTGTTTACCGTTTTCCAACAAAAGGGTAAAAGGAAATTCAGAATTATTGTGTCTGTTGGAATCATAACGCTTTTGGTTATTGTTATCAGCTCTTTATTAGCAAACAATCCGCTGGACTTCTTGTTGTACCGCTTTATGAGTGATGATTCGGGTTCAAACAGAACATTCCTTTGGAAGGTTGCCCTACAGTGTATTGCAGAAAGACCGCTGTTCGGATATGGTTTAGGTGAATCAGCTTACGTTATCGGTAAATGGCACACAACCCAGTATGGTTCACATAACACTTACCTTACAATTATGTTTGAATCAGGTGTTTTTGCAATAATCATATTGATTTGTACTGTGCTCAACCTTTTAAGTAAAGCAAGAAAAGATTTTTATCTTGATAAATGTGCAGTTTCTATGCTTATTTCAGGTCTTGTTACATCATTTTTCTTTGATACATACAATAAAAAGATTTTGTGGTTCCCAATGTTGATTTGTGTAATTGCAGCCTCAGTCAAAGCTGTTAATCCTGATGGAACTCGTCTTGAAAAAACAAACCGATAAGGAGTTTTTATAATGAAAATTCTTCATTTTGGTAGCAACTATCTTCCCAATAAGGGTGGTAATGTTGTCAGAATGACAAGTATGCTTGAGAATAATAAAAGTGGTAATGAGCTTTTTATTATGACTACAGCAAAGCAACAGGATTTTGATGATGAAAAGTATTACAAGGAAACAGGTATAAGAATTTTTCGTATTGAAAAGCTTGATGATGCAAAATCCAAACTCCCTGAAGTAGTAAAACAATATGGAATAGATATTGTTGTTACCCATATTATTCCTGCTAATATAATTGCTTGTAAGGTTTTGCCAAAGAATGTTGTAATAATGACAGAGGTGCATTCCCTTATAGATTCCGGCTCTTTAAAAAATACGCTTAAAGGTTTACTGCATAAGTTTGTGCTTAACCGTAGAACAAAAAAATATTTTACACTTTCGCAAGGTTCATCGGAATATATAATCAAGAACTATGGTGTAAAAAAAGAAAATGTAGTCTTTTTACCAAATGGTTGCGAAATTAATACAAGTGAACGTAAATCCGGAAATCCCGCTTATTTTACTTTTGGTTATTGTGGAACATTTTACAGTTGGCAAGGTACGGATGTGCTTATAAAAAATATTGATGATATTCTTTCAATAGGGGAAAACGTACGAGTTTATCTTATTGGTGGAGGCTATAAAGAAGATGTTTTAAGGGAAAAAGCAGAAAGGTCTGACGGAAGACTTGTTGTTACAGGTCTTGTGCCTAAGGCTGAGGCGGAAAGTTTGATGGACGAAATAGATGTTCTTATGATTCCACGACCTTCAATGCTTGAAACTGAAACTGCAATTCCCCTTAAAATATTTGATAGTGTAGAAAGCGGAAAACCCGTAATAATTTCCGATGTTTTTGGTCTTACGGAAGTGCTTTCTGAAAAAGAAGCCTTTGTTTATTCAAAAAAAGACGAAAAAGGTCTTTATAATGCTTGTAAAACAGCATACGAAAATCCCCAATTGCTTGATGAAAAATATGCTGCATCTGTTGAACGGGTGAAAAAATGGCATACCTGGGACGATATTCACAAAAAACAAAATGATGTATTTAAAGAGGTTTTAAATGCTAAAAAGAATTAAAGTGATTCTTGCAGAGCTTCAATCAAATAAAAAAATAAAAGCTCAGGCGAAGCAAGTTTTAAAAAGTGAATATATTGATGAGTTCTCTTTATCACTCCCGATTTTGACAGCGGAGGATGAAAAGAAGATAAAATCGGATGCAGTCCGTTTATTAGCAGGTGAGTATCAGATATATAATTATGATTCTTATAAACTTACTGATTGGCTTTCGGATCCTGTAAGTTTAAAAACCATAAAACCTGCAATATGCACATCTTTAATCAGAACATCGGCACTTGTTAATAACACTGATGTTAAAAATTACTGGGAGCAAAGCCACATTCATCCTGTAATAACTTTGGCTCAGGCGTACTTGATTACGTCCGACGAAAAATATGCAGATAAAGTTATTGATACAATTCTTTCTTTTTCGTTAAATAACGAGTGTGGAAAAACTGTTTGCTGGAAATGTGCAATGGATGTAGCAATACGTTTGGCTAATATAGTTTGCGCTGTTTCTATAATAAAAGGCAGCAAAGCTTTTAAAGAAAATATATATAACTTAACTTTAGTTATTGCTGAGCATACAGCTTTTGTTGCAGAAAATTATGAGGACAAAGGCAAGTTCCCCAATAACCACTACTTATCAGATATTGCAGGTGTAATTTTTGGTAGTGCTTTTGTTGTTAAAACAAGACAGAACGCCATGTTTGAAAAGTATCTTAATGATGCTCTGCAACGATTTGAAAAAGAAGTTGCAAGACAGCTGAATGAAGATGGTAGCGATTATGAGAATTCAAGTTATTACCATTGTTTTGTAACAGAGCTTTTATGTGAAGCTGTGGCGTTACTTGAAAATAACAATATACCTTTTTCTCAATCAATAAAAGAAAAAGCACATAAAGCTTTGGGTATTGTAAAGGCTTTGGATGGCTTTTCGGGGAAAATTCCGCTTATAGGTGACCAGGACGGAAGCAGACTTTTTCATTGGTTCGGAAGTTTTGATATTGATAGATGCAATTTCCGTTCCTTGGAAAGGTTCTCAGACCACACAAAGCAAGTGAATTTGTGCGGTGGGTTAGGATTGTATCTTTTAGAAAATGGGAAATGGAAGGTTTTCTTTAAATGTGGTGGAATTGGCACCGGGGGTAAAGGTACCCACGACCACAATGATCAACTATCTGTATGTGTATATTATAATAGTATGCCGATTATTGTTGATAGTGGTACGTATTGTTACACAGGTTCTACTGAGGACAGAAAAAATTTCCGTTCGGTGAAAGCTCATAGCACAGCCTACTTTGGTGATATGGAGCAAAATGATATAAGTTCTGTTTTTTCAGTAAAAACCAAAAATGAGGGTAAGGTTATAAATTATGATGAAAACAGTATAAGTGGTGAGCTTGTGTATGGTGATAACACTATTCACAGGCGTAAAGTTACTGTTGAGAAAAATTGTGTGATAGTTTCGGATGAAGCTGTTAATGCAACAGGAAAAACAAGGTTTATTGTTTCCCCTGAATACACTGTTGAAAAGAATGATGAAATGTTTACTCTTTCTCAAAGCAAGCAAACATTCCTATTAAAAACAGAAAGTATAGCAGAGGAAAACAGTTGTGATATTTCTCGTGCCTACGGCAAAAAAGAGAATACTGTTTGTGTTGATGTTGATTTAATAGAAAAAAATGAAACAATTTTTGAGGTAGCAGAATGATTATAGGAAAACTTAAATCAAAGCTGAAGCTTAAAGCAAAACAAAAAATGTTTAACGAGAAAGCCGTTTGTGGAAAAAATCTTGTGGTTTCCTCCGGCTCTTATTGCACAACTCCAAGTAAAGAAAAGTTTGTAATAGGTGATAACTGTGAGCTTTCGGCTCGGTTTTATGTGCTTGGTGAAGGCAAAATTACAATAGGTGATAATACTACTGTAAGATATGATTCAAAAATAAGTAGTGTTTGCGGTATTGAAATAGGAAACAGTGTTATTATTTCAAATAATGTAAGAATTTATGACCATAACAGTCATCCCACGGACCCTGCTATGCGTGAAAAGATGTGTGCAAGTGGCTTTCATAGCGATTTGTGGTCACCAACTCTTGCAGATAAAAAGTCTGTTGTAATAGAAGATAACGTTTGGATAGGTGAACATAGCGCCATAATGAAGGGCGTGCATATTGGAAAAGGGAGCATAGTTGCTTCCAGCTCAGTTGTTACAAAAGATGTTCCTTCGTATACAATTGTTGCAGGAAACCCTGCAAAGGTTGTAAAAAAGATTGAGGGCTACGAAGAATGAGTAAAAGAAAAATCGGCGGTGGGATAGCGGTAGATTCCGTGTGGCTAACAGTCACAAAGCTTATGACAAGCTTTATCTCAATAGCAACAACCAAGCTTCTTGCAGTTGAGTTTTCACTTGCGGATTATGGTACATATTCGCAAGGCTTGCTTATAATGTCAACAGCAACAAACCTGAGTATTTTGGGGCTGGCAGACGGTGTAAACTATTTCTACAACGGCTGCAACGATAAAGAGCAGAGCAGAAAAAACGTTAATACCGTATTTTTTATACAAAGCATAGTCGGAACCTTGTGTGCCATAATTATTGCTGCATCAAGCGGTTTGATTACTGAGTACTTTGATAACCCCGAATTATCGGGTGTGTATTTGTATATTATGTTTATGCCCTTGTTGGCAAACTTTTTATCAATGTACCAGGTGCTTTTTGTATCCATAGGCAAGTCCAAATCAATAGCTATACGTAATTTGCTGCTTTCAATAATAAAACTCGTTTCCGTAGCAGTGGCTGCTACAGTTACAAAGGATATAAAGACGGTATTTTTGTTTACCCTTGTTACAGATATTGTTCAGGTTGCTTATTTTACTATAGTTTTTGCAAATACAAAGTTTGCGGTAAACCCATTTAGCATAGATAAACATAAAGTCAAAGAAATATTGAGCTATTGTTTGCCGTTGGCCGTTTACATTCTGACTAACGCACTTAACAGGGATATAGATAAATATGTAATATCATATTTTACAGATACCGAATCCCTTGCCATTTACACGAATGCAGCAAAGGTTCTGCCCTTTGATTTATTAACAACATCCTTTGCAACGGTTATGATACCTGTAATTACAAAATTTGTTGTAAATAATGAGTATGAAAAAAGTAGGAATCTCTATAAAAATTACCTGAATTTTGCGTATACAACCACATGGATAATTGCATTTGGTGCAATAGTTTGTTCAAAGGAATTAATGTTGATTCTTTACGATAAAAAATATGTTGCAGGCTTGGGCATATTTATTGTTTATGTATTAGTTGATATGATAAGATTTGCTAATGTTGCAATAGTGCTCAGGGCGAAAGGCAAAACTAAGGAATTGATGATATATTCTCTTGCTATGCTGGGACTGAATTTCATTCTTAACATAATTCTGTTTAAGGTTATGGGTCTTATTGGTCCGGCAATAGCAACATTGTTAGTAACCCTTGGTATGAATACCGCAATGCTTTTGCATGGTTCTAAAATAATTAACTGTAAGCTTACGCAATTAATTGATTTTAAAGATATGTTTAAATTGATTGTTGAACTTGCGGTGGTAGGAGCAGCAGCTTTTGGTATTCGGTGGTTCTGTGATAAACAGTCACTTAATTACTTTATTACATTTTTTCTATCTTATGGTGCTTATGGTATTGTTCTTGCCGCACTTAATATAAAAAAGGTTATAAGACTTTTCAAAAATATGAATAAAGTGAAGGTAGAGCAATAATGACAAAAGTAAGTACAAGGATAGAATGGATAGATATATTTAAAGGAATTGCCATTTTTCTGGTTGTGGTTGGTCACTTAAACGTTGGGGACACGCTTCACAATTTTATATATGGCTTCCATTTACCTGCATTTTTGTTTATATCAGGCATATTTTATAAACAACGTGAGAATATTAAAGATTTTTTTAAGAGAGATATTAAAAAAATACTTATAATGTTCGTATTCTTTGCGGTTTTGTGGCTTTGTTTTGAATATGTGTATAAGCTAGCAATCAATTTCACTCAGGGCGGGGCAGAGGTTTATTCCATAGGCGAGTACCTTTGGCGTTCTGTAGTTGGGTTGGTTCTTGGGAATTGCAATATTACTAATGTTTCGTTTGGTGCAAACTGGTATCTTGCGATGCTTGTGTGCATAAAGACTTTATATGCGTTTGCCGACCGCATTGTAAAGAAATACAACAAAATTATTTTGTCGGTTTTAATATGCATTGCATTAGTTGTAGGGCTTGTTTTGTTAAATGGCAAAAATAAATTACCATTTTACTTGTCCTCTTCGTTGGTGGGTATGGCTTTCTTCCACATAGGTAGGGAGTGTTCCGGTTTAACAACAAAAGTATCAACGGTTTCATTTATGAAATCTGCATTTATATCTGTAGGTTCATTTGTAGTATCAGGTATTGTTTCCGTTATATTCGGTGAATCAAACCTGGGAGCAAATACATATGAAAACCCCGTAGCGTTTGTGGTAACTGCTATATTTGGTACTGTAGGTGTGTGCTTTTTGTCCGTATGTATTTCAAAAATCCCACATTTGAAAAAAGTAATTTCGTATTATGGTGAAAACAGTTTGTCAGTTATGGGTTGGCACAGCGAAATAAGAATAGGTATACTGTTTCTGTTATCATTAATCGGATTAGAAAATAGTGTTATTAAATTAGCGGTAGTTATTATAGCTACATTGATACTATGTGTACCGCTGAATAAGTTTACAAATCTGTTAATAAAAGGTATTGATAGCGTACGCTTTAAATATCGTAAAAATATATAA
>JAZSBI010000104.1:0-10606 GCA_045602345.1 Acutalibacteraceae bacterium
TATGAATTAAAGGGTGACCCTGTTCTTTACCCCGACGAGGAAGATATGCCAAAAACAGAAATGTACCAAAATCTGAGCTACGAAACCCAGAACTATATGAATATGCTTTGGAACGAGCTTAAAATTGAAGGTAATTCAAACTTTGATGCTTATATTGGTCTTTCTGTTACAGCAATTCTTGTTGTGGTCTATGCCCTTTATAAATTTATAAAGAAGAAAAAACGTGAAGCGATGTATTAAAAGGGACTATAAAAAAGCGCAGACCGCATAAAACAATATAAAACAAAGGGATTCCTGTAGGAGTGATACCTATAGGAATCCCTTAAATTAATGAAAAAACACAAATTATTAAGAATTTTAATTTTATGCTACGAACAAACCTCGCCACTCGACGTACCCTTATACGCCTTCGGGCAAACAAAAACAAGTCTAAAGCCTTGTTTTTGCTCGGTTTGTCCGTTCTGCATCTTTTTTCTTATCCCTTTTTGTTGCCATTATTTATTGTAATAAATCGTACTTCCAGCTTCAACGGAGTGGGTAAGCCAGGTGTTACCGCCGATAACACAGTTATCACCAATTTTTGTGTTACCGCCAAGAATTGTTGCATTTGCATAAATAACAACATTATTGCCGATATCGGGGTGACGTTTAATATCTTTAACAGGTGCACCGTTTTCATCAAGCTCAAAGCTTTTTGCACCAAGTGTAACACCCTGATAAATCTTCACATGATTTCCTATTGTTGTGGTTTCACCAATAACAATACCTGTACCGTGGTCTATGAAGAAATATTCACCAACAGTTGCCCCTGCGTGAATATCAATACCTGTTTTTTCGTGGGCATATTCTGTCATAACACGAGGAATAAGAGGCACCTTAAGGCTATAAAGCTCATGAGCAAGTCTGAAAATGGAAATTGCATAAAAACCGGGATAGCAAATAAGCACTTCCTCGTGGCATTTTGCAGCAGGGTCGCCTTCATAAATTGCTTCAATATCTTTAATGAGCATCTGCTTAATTTTAGGAAGTCTTTCAATAAACTCATTACAAAGCTCCTGTGGAGTTTTGTCCATAGCTGTACCGTTAAAAGCATAAGCACCTTTTATCTGCACTACAAGACGGTTATAAATATTAAGAAGTAATTCCGTCTGCGAAAGCACATTTTCACTACCCTCACTATGCTTGAAATAGTTAGGAAATAAAAGTGACTGCAAATCCTTTATAACCTTTACAATTTCTTTTCTGTTGGGAATAAGCTCTTTATCTGCATCCTTTTTAAGAAAGCTTTCCCCGTTTATTGCTTCAAGGTTTCTGACTGTACCCGTTATCAGTTCCATTGATTCAAGAAAAATTTCCATATCTTTACCTCATTTATAAAGCTCTGTTGAAAGGTAACGTTCCCCCGTATCTGTCAACACAGCAACAATTATTTTCCCCTTGTTTTCGGAACGTTTTGCAAGTTCAAGTGCTCCGTAAAGAGCTGCACCTGAGGAAATTCCCACTGCAATTCCCTCTTTCTGAGCCATTTTACGAGCGTAGCAAAAAGCGTCATCGTTTGAAACATCAATTATTTCGTCAAGTATCTCTCTGTCCAGGTTTTCGGGAATAAAGTTTGCACCTATTCCCTGAATAGCGTGAGCTCCTGCTACACCCTTTGTAAGCAAAGGTGAGTTTAACGGCTCAACGCCCACAACCTTAATATTGGGATTCCTCTCTTTAAGATATTTTCCCGTGCCGGAAAGAGTACCGCCCGTACCGATTCCTGCAACAAGAATATCAACCTTTCCGTCAGTATCATTCCAAATTTCAGGACCTGTGGTTTTATAATGAGCTTCGGGATTTTGCGGGTTATCAAACTGAGAGGGAATAAAGGACTTTTCATAGTTTTCTGCAAGTTTTTCAGCTTCTTCAATTGAACCTTGCATACCTTTTTTACCATCGGTCAGAACAACCTTTGCTCCATAAGCCTTCATAAGCATAATGCGTTCTTCGCTCATTGTGTCGGGCATAACAATAATAACCTTATAGCCCTTTGATGCACCAATTGCCGCAAGACCTATTCCCGTATTGCCACTTGTGGGTTCAATTATCACGCTATTTTCCTTAAGAATACCCTCTTCCTCTGCTTTTAAAATCATTTGTAAAGCAGGTCTGTCCTTGGCACTTCCTGTGGGATTAAAGCATTCCAATTTAGCTAAAATACGCGCTTCCGCATTTTCTTCCCTAGTAATATTGAAAATCTCCATAAGTGGTGTTTTTCCCACTAACTGGTCTATGTTTTTATAAATATTCATAATATCTACATCCTTACCACAACATAATAGCACAAAGACAATGGCATTACAAGAGAAGTAAAATGGTTATTGCCTGTAAATTTTATGAAAAAAACTTTCGCTGCTTTTTCCGTAGGGACGGTTAAAACGACCCAACTCCTCAGGACGGCTACCAACAGATAGTCGGTTAACCTCTTCACGACAGGTCAGGGTGATTTTAAAACCTTTTTCCCTGACGATTGTTTTCAGCGTCTCGTTTTTTATTCCGTAAGGGTATGCCATAATTTTTGTTTTACTTCCTGTTATACTTTCAAAAATGTCATTAAATTTTTCTATATCTTCGCATATGAGTTTTTTGTATTCTTCTTCGCTCTCACCATAAATTTTTCCCATACCCCTGCGACCGCTTAAAGAGTGAAGGTTATATGAATGGCAACCCAAAGAAACCAGTTCATTTTTTGCAAGAATTTTAATATCTGCTTCATTTAGATATGCGTACCTGTCATCTGTATCGCCATTTTTTGTATACAGCTCCACAAGAGAGCCAACTAAATTAACGTTGGCAGGAAATTTATATTCCTCTAAAAGTGGTAGCACCTTTGTTAAAAAGCTTCGCTCCCCGTCATCAAAGGTAATTATAATAGGGTTTTCGGGTAACCTCTCCCCCTTCTCCACATATAACTGCAATTGCTGAAATGATATAGGATTTATATTATGATTTTTTATATATTTAAAATCTTCTTCCAGAACAGAAAGAGGAATTACATAATCCCCCCATATTGACTTGTTTTCACTTATCTGGTGGTACATAATTATTGGAATTTCCAATCCCACCGGTGAAAATACCTCCACACAGGTTGACAAAGTATTTAGTAATGCTCCAAGAATCATTATTAGACATATAAAAAATGACAGAACCGCAAGCTGTTTAAAAGTGAAAATTTTAAACACGTAACCACCCCAAAGAAGTTTTTTCATTATTTTTATAAATATATGAAAAAATTTTTTATTTTTTGCAAACAAATGTTTGCTTTTTTGAAAAATATGTGTTATTATATCATTAGCAAACAGAAAATTTGTTCGGAAAGGTGATTTTATGGAACCTATTAACGAAACCCAAAAAAGAATATATGAATTTTTGGTGGAGCGTTCTCAGGATGGTGTACCCCCGTCAGTAAGGGAAATCGGTGCTGCAGTAGGACTTAAGTCCACATCCTCTGTCCAGGCTAACCTTGATGCATTGGAAAAAGCCGGCTACATTATGCGTGACCCTCTTCTTAAAAGGTCAATCAGAATTCTTGGCCAGGCTGAAAATATTACCCATGTACCCCTTGTTGGTACTGTTACAGCAGGTATGCCTATTCTTGCTGTTGAGCAGATTGAAGGCTACATTCCATATACAGGAAGAGTTTCAAGAGATAAACCTCTCTTTGCTTTAAAGGTTCGCGGTGAGAGTATGCTTTGGGCAGGTATTCTTAACGGTGACATTGTTATTGCCGAAAAAACACCATACGCCTCCAACGGCGAAATCGTTGTTGCAATGATTGAAGACGAAGCAACCGTTAAACGCTTCTACAAGGAAAATGGCCATTTTCGTTTACAACCCGAAAACGATGAATTTGAACCTATCATTACAAATGAGGTTATAATTCTCGGCAAGGTTGTTGCTTTGATGAGATATTATTAAATAATACAAATACCCCGTATCAATTCCTCTGAATTGATACGGGGTATATTTTTCACTCTAAAAACGGCTTATGCGCAAAATATGACAATTATTAATCAGCTGATTCTTCAGCCTGCTTAATCACTTCATCCGGCACTGCCTCACCATGTTTTACAAACATAATGAGAATTATTGCAATTGCGAACATAATTGGGCTGTAATAGAACAAGGACATGTATGTACCTGCAAACATTCTTATAAAACCATAGATAATGGGAGATGCAATCTGAGCTGAGAAGGTTGCTGTGTAGTAGTAACCTGTGAAAGTACCAACCTTTTCAACACCACCGATTTCAAGAACAAGGGGAAGAGTATTAACAGTGATGAACATATTTGCCGCACCTGCAAGAACAAGAACGGGGTAGATAAGTACCTGAAGAATTTTTGTTACACTGGTAACAGTTTCAACTACCTGTGTCAATGCACCCTTGAAGTCAATATCTGCACCATCTGTAAGAACATCTTTTGCAACAACTATTACTGCATCATAAATACCCTCGCCTGCATTTTCAACAAGGTATTTATCGAATTCTGCATAGTAGCCCTTTGCATCTGTACCATCTGTTTTATATGCAAGGTAACCTGCCATATCAAGAACTTCATCATCTTCAAGTTCTCTGCCTTCTGAATCTGCACGGTCGCTTACCTTTGCATTATAGGCATTGATATTATCATCAATTGCGATATAGGTATTGTTTACTTTAACATAGCTGTTAATTGTAAGGTTTTTGCTTCCAAGCATACCAACAAACACGCCGAAGAAAACAATAAATGCGGCAAGGAATACTGCAAGACCAGCCATAATAGTTTTCTTTCTGCCCACTTTTTTACCCATTTTACCTGCAGGAAGAGCAGCAAGACCTGAGCAAACTGCAAAAATGAGCATAACAATTGTTGCTTTTGAGGTAATCATATGAAGGATTTCCTGAGCAAACAATGAGAAGAATGTTGTGATAGCATTTGCAGCGCAGAAAAGGAAGAAAAGAGTGCCAAGCATAAAGATAAGACTCTTTCTTTCTGCCTTTGAAAGCTTAATTGCCTTAAGAGCAGCTTTTTGTGCTTTTGCTTCCGCTTTGGCTGCTGCCTTTTTAGCTTTAGCATCTGCATACTGATTTAACTCACCTTTAAGCTTGATGCTTGTATCTTCTTCTTTTACAAAGAAAAGAAGAACAAGCATACCTATAATCATAACTACAGCACCAACAATGAAAACATAGGGGAATGAAAGAGTTTCATCTGCTGTGATTTCTGCTTTGCTGTGACCTGTGAAGAGCATACAAAGAGCAATACCGATAGTACCTGCAACCATACCAACAGCTGAACCGATACCACCCATAAGGTTAATAACCGCATTACCCTCTGAACGAAGTTCGGGGGGAGTAAGGTCGGGCATAAGTGCAACAACGGGAGCTCTCCACAAGGACATGGAGAATACAAACAGAATAACTACGAACATAGTAAGAGGAAGCTGCATAGCACCTGTTGTATTAAGTGCAACTACGGGAATAAGTGCAAAAAGAAGTGCCGAAATAGGTGCACAAGTCACAATAAATGGACGGCGTTTACCTAATTTTGAATGGCAGTTATCGGAAAGCTTACCGAATGTGGGCTGGAAAATAACACCGAAGATGTTATCGAAAGTCATAATGATACCGATAAACAAAGGAACAAGTGTAAATCCGCCACCAAGTGAAACTGCATTACCCTGAGCCTCTGAGAACTCACCTATCCACGGAACTGCTTTTGCCAGTGAATTACTTAAGTTTGTAATAAAATCACTTTCTGAAAGAATTTTATTCAGAATTTTTGTGATATATGGGTCATAAATTGCCCAAGCGATTGATGTTGCAAGAAAGCCGAAACCTGTAAGAATCGTCTTCTTATAGTTAAGTTTCTTCTCTTTTTCTGCCAACGTTTTCTCCTCCTTTATGATTTCAAGGAAATCATCATTATACAAATATAATTTTAACATATATTTGCTAAAAAGCCAATAAAATAAAGAGCCTATATTATTTTTTGGAACATTCCATAAATAACACAGGCTTTTTTTGTTTATTTTATTGTCTGATTTTCTATTATTGTTTACTACGATAGCTTTCTGCTTCCCAATTCACAATAAAATCTGTCAAATCCTGACTTTGATGCCTTGCGCCACCAAAATTTTCTGTATATACTGCAATTTTCATTGCATCGTTAAAGAGAGACGCTGCAGTTTCGCTACCTTTTTCTGAGTAATCAACAGCATAAAGCCCACAATCTTTTACAAACAAAATTTTAGGTAAAAAGTCGTTTTTGTTCTTATACTCCTCAACAGCAGATTTTATTTCTTCTTTATTCTCAATATATACGGGATAAGGTTTGCAATAAACTATCTGATCAGGGTTAAACGGTTCATAAATTTTATTAAAGCTTTCTTTGTCCTTTGCAAATTCAAGCGAAGCTACGGAAGGTTCATAGGTTATAACGCTGTCTTCACCGAAAACCTCGTGAAGCTCATCGAAAACCTCCTGAGCTTTATCTCCGTCAAATTCGCCTACAGACAAATCTGCTTCTTTTTCTGTAAATGAACGGATTTTTGCCATAACTGAGTAAAGCTTTTCGCCCAAACCATCAACTGTATTATCTGCAATAAAAATACCATGGTTTGCAAGAAGAAGGAAATCTGCATCTTTACCGAAAGCTTCTTTATATTCTTTTAATGCATCGCAACACTTTTTCGCAAGAGTATAGCCGGGCTTACATGGTTCAATCCATAAAACGCTATCGCCAAAAAGTTTTTTAGCTGCCTTCTCACCTTCAAGTGAACAGGTAATTCCGTTTACAAGTGCAGGGTGCAAATGCAAAACAAATGTATGAGGAAAAAGCGAGTGAAGAGTAGTTTCAACACTTGGTCTTTTACTCTCCTGGTCGGGCAATTTAGCAGCCATCAGGTCCGCAAGAGAAAGTGCTTCTCTTTCTTTATCGTTATCGGGGTATGTCTTTGTAAAAATCTCCGCAATTTTGCTACGGCTCATTTTCACAAAGCCCTCTGCTGTGATATCTGCAAGGCGTGTACCCGAGCCTTTAATATACATAACATCTCCATCCTTTGCAGATGTGTTACCACCACCTGCAAGAACAAGCTCTTCGTTACTTCCATAAAGGTTGGAAAAACCAACAAGTTCATCAATAATCATCTTTTTCTTCCTTTTCAATTATATATGATCGGGGTATCTTTCAACCCATATTTTTCCGTTTTCCACGTGCATTTTTGCAATTCTTGCATTTCTTCTGTCACCATTGAGTCCATCTGCCGCAGTATTTCTTGCGTGATAAACAATATAATACTGTCCATCCTCTTTAATAATACTGTTGTGTCCCGTACCCTCTTCCCATTCATTGCTGCGAAGAAGAGGTGCATAAGTGTTATCGTCGGGCATTTTATGGAATTTAACCTTTGTTAAGTCCTGCTCTGTGGTCTTTGCTGCTGCATAGCCTACAAAATATGTTTCATCCTCATATCTACCACCGCTATACATAACATACTGCCATTCGCCCTCCCGGAACCAGTAGGCACCTTCTATTGTGTGCCAATGCTGCCCCTCTTTATAGCGGTTATGACAAAAAATTTCCTCATCAATGGAAGCCTTCACAACAGGGACTGCCTCGCCAACGGGGGTATACGGGTCTGCCATTTTCTGAACTACAATATATGTACCAATTCTTTCACCCTCAAATGTATTGGGAGAATAGAAAAGAAAAAGTCCTTCATCGGTTTTCACAATATGAGAATCAATTGAAAATGGCATTAAAATATTTTTTGCCTCAGAAAAGGGTCCTAAAGGGTTTTCACTTTCTATAACGTGCATTGCCTGATGATGTCCTCCCTGATCAGGCTCAACATCGTAATATTCAAAAGAGAAATAAATATAGAACTTACCTTCGTGGAAAATAACCGAGGGTGCCCAGAAGCACTCTTTACCGGGAATTGTAAAAATTCTTCCTTCGAATTTCCAATCACCTAAAAGTGTATCGCAGGAGTGAGCATAAATACCATCGTCACCTGTGGTATAAATATAATATTTGCCATTGTGCTTAAGAATGTATGGGTCTGCCTGACCAACATAATTCTCTTTATCAATTTTCAAAAGCTGCATTTTTATCTCCTTTTCCCTTTTAGGTTATTTCTTCCGCTTCCTCTTCGGTTTTGGTTCTTATTGTTTCTTGAAGAATTCTGTTTCTTTGCCTGTTCAACCCTATCTTTATAAGATGGTTTAATAAGGCATTTTTTATCATAACCAATAAGGTCTTCTCTGTGACATTTTTTAAGAGCGATTCTTACTAAATCAGCATTTTTTGGATCTGCACATTGTAAAAGTGCCCTCTGCATACGCTTTTCTTCCGCTGTTTTCGGAACATAAACCTCTTTCATAGTAAACGGGTCAAGTCCCGTATAGAACATAACTGTTGAAGCGGTTCCCGGTGTAGGATAAAAATCCTGCACCTGTTCAGGATTATAATTCCATCGCTTGATATATTCGGCCAATTTTACTGCATCGGAAAGTGTGCTTCCGGGGTGACTTGACATAAGATACGGAACAAGGTATTGCTCCATACCAAAGCTTTTTGTCAGTTCGAAATACCTATCTTTGAATTTTTCATATACTTTGAAATCGGGCTTACCCATAAGGTGCAGAACATTTCCGGAGCAATGCTCGGGAGCAACCTTTAACTGGCCGCTTACATGGTCTTTAACAAGCTTCTTGAAAAAAGCATTTCCTGAGGGGGATTTATCTGCACTAAGGTAATCGTACCTGATGCCTGAGCGAATAAAAACTTTTTTTATCTTAGGCAAGCGTTCAATCTGAGAAAGCAGTTCAATATACTCACTATGGTCTGCTTTCAGATTTTTACAGGGCTCAGGTGCAAGGCATTTTCTATCTGCACACACACCGCTTTTAAGCTGTTTTTCACATGCAGGATAACGGAAATTTGCCGTAGGACCGCCTACATCATTTATATAACCTTTAAAATCTTTGCTTTCTGTTAAAAGCTTTGCTTCGTTAACAACACTTTCTATACTTCTTGAACGCACACTTCTGCCTTGATGAAAGGCGAGAGCACAGAAATTGCATCCACCAAAACAACCCCTGTTGTGCGTAAGAGAAAACTGCACCTCTGTTATAGCAGGAACTCCACCCTGTTTTTCATAAATAGGGTGATAAGATCTCATAAACGGCAAATCATAGACTGCATCAAGCTCCTCTCTTTCAAGAGGTGGCATTGGAGGATTTTGCACAAGCATCTTATCGCCATAATATTCCACAAGGGCTTTTCCGTAGGCACTATCCTGATTTTTATACTGAACAGAAAAAGCTTGTGCATAATATTCTTTATCTGATTTAAGCTTATTAAATTCCCATTCCCCTGCGGAATCAAAATGAATTTTATCGTCACGATTACCAATCCACACCGTGCCTCTAACATCACGGATTTTAGAAATAGGCACACCTTTATCAAGAAGAGCCGCAATTTTTCTTATAATATTTTCTCCCATTCCGTAGGTAAGAATATCTGCACCGGAGGAAACAAGAACACTTTCAATTACTTCATCTTTCCAATAATCATAGTGTGCAAAACGGCGCAAAGATGCTTCAAGTCCACCGATGATAATAGCTGTATCAGGGTATGCTTCTCTTATAAGGCGGCAGTAAACATCTGTAGCTCTATCAGGACGAAGCCCCATTTTGCCACCGGGAGAATAATAATCGTAATTCCTTTTCCTTTTAGCAACTGTATAATGAGCCACCATTGAATCTATATTACCTGCACTTACGAGAAAACCCAGACGGGGCTTTCCAAAACGCTTGAAATCTTCACAATTCTGAAATTTGGGTTGAGAAAGGAAAGCTACATTGAAACCCTGCTCTTCAAGGACGCGGGTAATTATAGCCGCACCAAAGGATGGGTGATCAACATAAGCATCACCACACACATATACAAAATCTACTTCTGCCCATCCGCGTTCTTCAACTTCTTTTGCACTTATGGGTAAAAAGCTTGTGCCTTTCATAATCTCTTACCTTTCGTTAATTTCCTTTATCAAATCGGGGATTTCTTTAACTGTTTCAACCTGTAATTCAGGTTTCTCTATTTCCGGAAAAACCCATGTGCCTGTGGTTTTTACCCATACGGGTATACACCCTGCATTTCTTGATCCATCTATATCATTTTTAGGGTGATCACCTATATACATCATTTCACTGGTTTTTATGCCCAATGTTTCCGCCATTAATTGAAATATTCTTATGTCAGGCTTTTCGTAGGGGGTTTCCCCGCTGACAATAACTTCATCAAAACAATCTTCCATATCTAAAGATTTTATTTTGAAATATTGCAATTCTGGAGTTCCGTTTGTAATAAGCGCAGTTTTTATTCCCATATTTTTTATTTCTTTTAAAACGGGAATCGCAAAATCATATTTGACAGTGGTTGTTTTAAAACACCTCAAAACATTTTTGGCATATTCCTCATATGTAGGAATTGTTTTGAAAACATTCTTTTCTATAAGGTAGGAGTGAATATATCTCCAACCCTTATGAACATACTGCTTGTCCGCATAGGAAAG
>JAZSBI010000105.1:0-16958 GCA_045602345.1 Acutalibacteraceae bacterium
CCAGATAGCGATTTTCTGAATCTCGTGAGATGTACGGAAACCGTCGAAGAAGTTGATAAAGGGAACTCTGCTCTTGATTGTTGCAAGGTGAGCAACAGCACCGAGGTCCATAACTTCCTGAGTGTTTGTTTCAGCGAGCATTGCGAAACCTGTCTGACGGCAAGCGTAAACGTCTGAATGGTCGCCGAAGATGTTAAGTGCGTGTGAAGCAACACAACGAGCTGATACATGGAAAACGCTGGGAAGAAGTTCACCTGCGATTTTGTACATGTTGGGGATCATAAGAAGAAGACCCTGAGAAGCTGTGTAAGTTGTTGTGAGCGCACCGGCTGCGAGTGAACCGTGAACAGTACCTGCTGCACCTGCTTCGGACTGCATTTCGGAAACCTTAACAGTTGTTCCGAAGATGTTCTTCACACCCTGAGCTGACCACTGATCAACATAGTCTGCCATAGGGCTGGAAGGGGTGATGGGGTAAATACCGGCAACTTCTGTGAATGCATAAGACACATAAGCAGCGGCATTGTTACCGTCCATGGTTTTCATTTTTCTAGCCATAGTATTTCCTCCTATAAAAAATATCAATTTAAAAACACTATAATAGGTATTATACATACCACCGAATATGATAACACTTATTTCTCCAAAAGTAAACCGAAAATACCCAAAATTTCGTGGAAAATTTAACAATATTTTCAAAAATTTAAGTGGTTTTACACAAACACGTTATTTCAGTCACTGTAAGATACACAAACGATATAAAAATTGTTCTCAAACATTGACAAAACAGTAGAAATAAATGTATAATGTATGCTAATGTGGTATAGTGTATTTTCATATCGCATAATAATTTATATTTTTGAAAGGAGTAAATCCAACTATGGATGACCCCGGACCTAATTTCATTTTGGCCCAAGTAATTGAACTTTCTCAGACCCCGGCAGGCGGGAGCTTAGCATTAAAAATTCTTTTATTGCTGGCACTTATTCTTGTTAATGCATATTTCGCTATGGCTGAAATTGCCGTTATTTCTCTTAATGATGCAAAAATGGAGAAAATGGCAGAGGATGGTCACAAGAAAGCAAAGCTTGTTTTAAAACTTACCAAAAACCCAACAAAGTTCCTTTCCACAATTCAGATAGGCATAACATTAGCAGGGTTTTTAACATCTGCTTCTGCGGCAACATCTTTTGCAGAAATGCTTACAGACGCAGTTACAGGCAAATTTGGCCTCCCTGAAAGCATTGTTTCGCCTGTTGCAGTTGTGTTGATTACTTTGATTATGTCATACTTTTCTCTTGTTCTTGGTGAGCTTGTTCCAAAGAGAATTGGCATGCAAATTCCCGAAAAAGTGGCATTTGCTGTTGCAAAGCCCCTTTACGTTATTGCAAAACTTACTTCACCCTTTGTTAAATTTCTTTCACTTTCAACCAATGGCGTAGTTCGTCTTTTAGGCTTTGATCCCAATGCAGATGATGAGGTTGTTACAGAAGAAGAAATCCGTATGATGGTTGATGTTGGCGGAGAAAAGGGCGTTATTGAAGACGACCAGAAGGAAATGATAAATAACATCTTCGAGTTTGACGATATGGATGCAGGTGATGTTATGACTCACCGTACCGATGTTGTTGCAGCTGATATAAACAACACAACTCTCGAAGAATTTATGGAACTTGCCATTGAAAACGGCAGGTCAAGAATTCCTCTTTATGATGAAGATATTGATAACATTGTGGGCATAGTTTATATCAAAGACTTGCTCAAATTTGTTGGTAAAGAGGTTAAAGTTAAAGGCACCTTAAAAAATATAATGAGAGAACCCTATTTCGTTCCCGAAACAAAGGCTTGTGGCGAACTCTTTAAGGAAATGCGCCTTCAACGTATTCAGATGGCAGTTGTTGTTGATGAATACGGTGGAACAGCAGGTATTGTTACACTTGAAGACATCGTTGAGGCTGTTATGGGTGATATTCAGGATGAATATGACGAGGAAGAAGAGGAAATCTCAAAAATTGATGAAAACACCTTCACTGTTGAAGGAACAATAGATATTGAAGAAATCGACGAGCTTATCGGAAAAGAGCTTCCGGAGGGCGACTATGAAACCCTTGCAGGGTTTATTATGGACGAGCTTCAATGTATTCCTAAGCAGGGCGAAATGAATGAGGTTGTTTTTGAAAATGTTAAATTCACCGTTCTCGAGGTTGAGGACAGAAGAATTGAAAAAATCAAGGTTGAAATCACCCCCATCGAACCCGATGTTGAGGAAGAGGATAACGATTAAAAAAGAAAATCTGCACCGAAGGATTTCCTTTGGTGCAGTTTTTGAAAGAGGATTTTTTATGAAAAAGGCAACAAGTCTTATTTTGATTTTATTAATTTTCTGTACTTTTGCAATTAGTGTAAATGCAGAAGAATTCAATGGTGCAGACCTTTTTACTGTGGATTTGCCTGAGGGCTTTGAGCAAACCGGAACAAATGTAACAGACTTTTCATTTAGTAATAAAGAAGGGGACACCTTTGCTATCAGCTATGCAGATAATACTGTGGAGGATGAGGTTTTTTCTCCTGCAGACATGAGTAAAAAGGAAATCGAAGAGTATACAAACGGGCTTTCTGCTGAAGCAGAGGGTGTTATGAAGGATTATGTTGATGGTTTTAAAATTGAATTTTTAAAGAGCGAGAAAGCAAAGCATAAAGACAGAAAAACTGTACTTGTTTGTGAAACAAAAACCACTATCACAAATAATAAAAAAGACATTGTATATTATCAGACAATGTGTGAATTTGGCGGTGAAAAATACAAATACACCTTTACATATACAACTGCAGATGAGAAGAAAAAGGACAGTTTCAAAGATGTTTTTGACTCAATAGATATTTTTGAGGAAGAAACCGAAACCAATCTTGATGTATTAAAAAACTATGCATTGGGCGGTGTTGTTGTACTGCTTATTTTTGCAGGTATTGTCAGGTTTATAAGAACACCTGAAAAAAGAGAAAAAGGCAAATTGAAATAAAGGGGATATTTAGTATGAAGCCGTTTATAGGTATTGATGTTACCGAAAATAAAAATAATGGCGAAATCAACGGGAAAGAGTTTGTTGTTCAGACTGTATCTCCTGCAATGCTGGAAGCGTATAACAAAGCGAATGAGGAACTTGCTGGTTTTGGTAAAAAAGCAGCAATGTCTTTACCCGTAAAAATAGTTTATGGTGTATCAGGCGCCGTGGCAATGATTGTTACCGGTGGTTTTGGTAAAGCTATTGTCAATAATGACGATTTTAATTTTATTGATGCATACAATAATGCGCCTGTTTTATTTTGGGTAGGCGTTGCAGCCTGGGCTTTATTCTGGGTTATATCTATATTTTACAACAGAAAAGGAAAAACAGTGGCAAATAGTGATGAGTTTAACCATGCCCAATCTAAAGTACAGTCTATAGCTAACTCTATTTATGCAGAATTGGGTGTTCCTGCACAGGCACCATTTGTGGATATTCTTAGTTTTCAATATAAAATCAAGGAAGGAAAGCTGAAACCTAAAAACAAAGAAGGTAAGACGGTCCCGTTTATTAATATTGCTTTTAAAATACATACTGACGGACAAAAGCTTTACTTAACAGAAACGGAAAGTAAATATGCCTTTGATTTGAAAGCGTTGAAAGGAATAAAAATAATAAAAGAAAAAGGCTTTATTCAAGGCTGGAACAAAGAGGTTTCCTTTGATGATCCTGAATATGAGCAGTATAAAATTACAAATAACGATCACGGAATTTATTTTAAAAAATATTGCATTCTTGAACTGGAGCACAATGGAGATGGTTGGGAAATATATTTCCCGGATTATGATTTATCTATTGTTGAACAGGTTACCGGTTTAAAAGCTGAAAAAAACTAAAATATCGGCAAGTCCTCAACGGACTTGCCGATATTATTTACTCATTCATTCCACAGCATTTTTTGTATTTCTTACCGCTGCCACAGGGACAAGGATCATTTCTGCCGGGCTTTTTATCTGCCTTTTTAGGCTCCTTTTTTAGTGTTCCGTCATCTGCACCTGATGTGGAGGTGATTTTAACTGTTTCTTTTCTCTCCATAGGAGCTTCCTTGCGGACTCTTGTCTGTAAAACGAAATCTACAGTACCTTCACGGATACCGTTTGTCATTTCCTCAAACATATCAAGACCTTCATCACGGAAAACAATAACAGGGTCCTTTTGACCGTAGCCCATAAGGCTCATACTACGTTTGAGCTGATCCATTGCGTCAATATGTTCCATCCAACGAATATCTACGTTACGAAGAAGCCCAACTCTCTCAAGCTCTTTTATAACATCTTCGCCAAACTCAGCTTTTCTGTTATCATAAAGCTCTTGTGCTTTGTTGAGAAGAACCTCTGCAATTTCCTCTGTTTCTTTAAGATCAATAATATCGCTTTCTTCAATAAGCCAACGATATTTTGCAATAAGACCCGAAACATTCCATTCTGCTTTGTCAACCTTTGCGGGACAGTAGAAATCAACAGATTCGGAAATTGTATCAACTATCATTTTCTGAATAAGTGCACTGATGTCGTGGCCGTCAAGAACCTGATTACGCTGACCATAAATAACCTCACGTTGTTTGTTCATAACGTCATCGTACTTAAGAACGTTACGACGGATTGCAAAGTTATTGCCCTCAACTTTCTTTTGTGCATTTTCAATTGTAGAGGTGAAAAGTTTTGCTTCAATGGGCATATCACCTATGCTCTTGAAAGCATCGAGGGTGTTATAGAAGCGGTCACCTGCGAAAAGTCTCAAAAGATCATCTTCAGCAGAAAGGAAGAAACGGCTTTCGCCGGGGTCACCCTGACGACCTGCACGACCACGGAGCTGGTTATCAATTCGTCTTGATTCGTGACGCTCTGTACCGATAATACAAAGGCCACCGGCTTCACGAACCATTTCAGCTTCTTTTGAGGTTTCCTCTTTAAACTTTGCTTCAAGCTCACGGAAAGTTTTTCTAGCGTTAAGAATGTCTTCGTTATCTGTTTCGGCAAAGCCTGTTGCTTCTGCAATAAGCTCGTCATCGAAATCCATTTTCTTCATCTGAGCTTTTGCCATAAATTCAGGGTTACCGCCCAGAATAATATCAGTACCACGACCTGCCATATTAGTAGCAATTGTAACTGCACCATACTTACCTGCCTGGGCAACAATTTCAGCTTCTTTTTCGTGGAATTTAGCATTTAGAACTTCGTGCTTAATACCTTGCCTTTTAAGGAATTTTGAGAGCTTTTCACTCTTTTCGATATTAACAGTACCAACAAGAACAGGCTGACCCTTTTCGTGGCACTCAATTATTTTTTCAACAATCGCATTGAATTTGGATTCCTCTGTTTTGTAAAGAACATCATCATTATCTTTTCTGATAAGGGGCTTGTTTGTGGGGATTTCAACAACGTCAAGACTGTAAATTTCCTGAAATTCATCACTTTCAGTCATAGCAGTACCTGTCATACCGGAAAGTTTTTTGTAAAGACGGAAATAGTTTTGGAAGGTAATGGTTGCAAGGGTCTTGCTTTCGTGCTCGACCTTAACGCCTTCTTTTGCTTCAATAGCCTGATGAAGACCTTCGCTGTAACGTCTGCCCATCATAATACGGCCTGTAAACTCATCAACGATAAGAACCTGACCATCTTTAACAACATAGTCAACGTCACGAATCATTGTACCATGTGCTTTAATTGCTTGGTTAATGTGGTGCTGAAGTGTAAGGTTTTCAGCATCCATAAGGTTTTCAACATTAAATGCAGCTTCTGCCTTTGCAATACCTGATTTTGTAAGAGTTGCAGATTTTGCCTTTTCATCAACAAGGTAATCGCCACCCTCTTCAGCAACAACATCTTCTGCATCAAGCTTGGAGTCAAGCTCTTTAACCTTGACCATTTTGAAGCGTTTAACAAGATCATTTACCATGCGGTAGAGATCTGTTGAGGCTTCACCTATACCTGAAATAATAAGGGGCGTTCTTGCTTCGTCAACAAGGATTGAGTCAACCTCGTCCACAATTGCAAAGTTGTGGCCTCTCTGAACACGCTGTTCAGCATACATAACCATATTGTCACGAAGGTAGTCAAAGCCCATTTCGTTATTTGTACCAAAGGTGATATCTGCATCGTATGCTTCTTTTCTTTCGGCATTGTCTTTTTCGTGAATAATAAGACCAACCTTAAGACCCATAAAGCGATAAATTTTACCCATCCACTCAGAGTCACGTTTTGCAAGGTAGTCGTTAACTGTAACAATGTGAACGCCATCACCTGAAAGAGCATTAAGGTAAGCAGGGAGGGTAGCAACAAGAGTTTTACCTTCACCTGTTTTCATTTCAGCAATACGACCCTGATGAAGAATGATACCACCGAGAATCTGTACGGGGTAATGCTTCATACCAAGAACACGCCACGCAGCCTCACGGCAAGCGGCAAAAGCTTCGGGCAAAATATCGTCAAGTGTTTCGCCTTTTGAAAGTCTTTCTTTAAATTCGGGAGTTTTAGCCTGAAGTTGTTCATCTGAAAGTGCACCGTATTCACTTTCGAGAGAAAGAACCTTGTCCTTAAGACCGCTGATTCTTTTGATTTCTTTGGAGGAGTAATCTCCGAAAAGTTTTTTAAATAAACCCATTTTATTATCAACCTTTCGTGGTGAAAAATATAATGAAAATATACAAATTACAGTATATCACAAACGGATATTTAATGCAAATAATTTATGATATTTAATTTTTTATTTACATTTCCTGTGAAAGTTGCTACCATAAAAACATAAAATAAAAATTTTTTGAAACATTTTGAAGATTTTAACAGTCTTTATATATGAGAGCCAAAAACTTTAAGTTTGGGGTGAAAAAAGTGGTTATCGATAACATTTTACTGGTTGAACGTTCAAAAAACGGGGATTGCTCTGCCTTTTCGGAGCTTTATTCCCAATATGCTACGGAGTTTTACAGATTTGCCCTTTATATGACAGGAAACAAAGAGGATGCAGAGGATGCTGTTCAGGAATCCTTGCTTTCTGCCTGGAAGGGAATACAGAGCTTGAAGGATAATTCGCTTTTTAAAGCTTGGCTTTTTAAAATTCTTGCAAACAAATGTAAAACCCTCTTAAAGAAAAAGAATAAAGAAGCTGACGCCTTACCCGTGGATGAATATGAATTTCTGATGGATTATGAGGCGGACGGAAATTTAATCAGTAGTACAGAGCTGAAGGATGCGCTCTCAACCCTCACACCGCCTGATGCACAAATTATTTTACTGTCTATAATAGGCGGTTTCACAAGTTTTGAAATAGGTGTTATTTACAATATGACACCGGGTGCAGTACGTACAAGACAGAAACGGGCACTTGAAAAACTCAAAGGTATACTTGCGTGAAAGGAGAAGCACAATGAAAGATAATAAAGATTTTGAAATTCTTACAGAAGAAGAGCTTAAAGCCTTAGACAAAAATCTTCAAAAAGCAGAAAAAACGGAATTACCCAAAAGCCTCTCTCCCGAAAATATTGAAAATTTAATAAAAAATGTCCCTCAGGATGTAGCCCCTATTGAAGAAGTTAAACCTAAAAAGAGGAACAAAAAGAAAATTCTTTTGCAATCAATTTCAGCAGCTGCGGCAGTTATTGTCGCGGTAACCTCAATAGCAGTTATACGACCTTGGGAAAACAAAAATCCTGCAGTTAAAGACAGTGTAGTAGGAGAGCCGCCTAAGCAGTCGGAAAATTATGCCGAGATTGAAGAAATGTTTGCAGAATATGCAGATAAATATCAGTCTTACAGAGTTTACAATGACACAACTCTTAAAGGCTTCGGCAGTGCTTTTGTAGATAAATATAACTCTGAGATAATAGTGGAGGATGCGGTTGATATGAATGCTGCACCACCCATGGCTAATAGTGGCTCGGGGTCAGCAGAAAATGTGGGATCTCAGAACTCAACTTCCGATGATGCCGCTTCTCAAAACACGCAACACGGCGAAACCAATGAGCAGGTAAAGGGCGTAAGCGAAGCGGATATTATCAAAAATGACGGAAAATATCTGTATATTGTAAATCCTGATAATGCTAATTGGGACATATATTACAGACAGTGGGACCTTTACTACAAATATGTAAATGGACTTGAAGACACAACTCTTAGAGGACAGTCCACTCCCGGCTATAATCCCGATATACAAAGCACTCCACCCGTTATCGGTGGAACAACAGAGACTAAAGAAACAGAGCCCGCAAAGGAGGTTACGGAACCCCCTGTGCTTGAATATTCTTGTGAAATTTCCATTGTTGAGCCTAATGAAAAAGGCGAATTGAAAAACATCAGCAAAATAAAAATTGCAAAGCCTGAAAGGGAAGACCTTTTCTATATGAATGTCCAGGATATGTATGTTGCAGACAACCGCCTTATTGCAATTCTCAATTGCCAGCTTAAAAGAGAAGAAAATAACGTTAATGAAAAGGTTTCCTGCGATTGCCTTTATGGTGGCAGTAGCGGAAAAAATATCACAATGGCAGTTTCCTATGACATTTCTGACAGGGGAAACGTAAAAGAGGAATGGAGAGTTTTCCAGGATGGCGGATACATTTCCTCTCGTCTTATAGGCGATGAGCTTGTTCTCCTTTCAAACTACTATGTAGATATTACACAGGATGTTGACGAAGTGAAAGAAAACTGCATTCCTGAATATAGCTGTGATGGTAAGGCTTTTTCAAGAATTGCTGTTGACGATATCTGCATAATGTCGGAAGTTTATGATACAAGATATCTTGTTGCATCCGTTTTAGACACCGATGACAAGAATACATTGAAAAGTGAAGCCGTTTTAGGTGCAGGTGACAATGTTTATTGCACCACAGAAAACTTGTATGCCACAAGCACAGAGTACAATTATAATGATGCTCGTAAAGCAGAGGCGTTTGGTCTTTCATCAACCGAAAAAACACAGATTTATAAGTTTGATATAAGAGATTATGATGTAAAATATCTCAAAAATGCGTCTATTGACGGAAGTGCGTTAAATCAGTTCAGTATGGATGAATATAATGGCTACTTAAGAATTGCCACCACCAGCGGAGATTGGGGCGAAAACCTTGTAAATCAGGTATACGTCCTAAATGAAAATCTTGAAACAGAAGGTCTTTTAAAAGATATTGCAAAGGGTGAAAGAATAAAATCTGTTCGTTTTACAGGCAATACAGCTTATGTTGTAACATTTGTGCAGACTGACCCGTTGTTTGTGATTGATTTAACGGATGTTAAGGCACCTGTAATTTTAGGCGAGCTTAAAATACCCGGTTATTCTGCATATCTTCACCCGGTTGGGGAAGGTCTTGTAATGGGCGTTGGACTTGATGGTACTGAGACGGGAACAAATGGCGGAATGAAGATTTCGTTATTTGATGTCAGCGACCCAACAAAGCCTGTTGAATGTGGAAAATTCACTATTTCCGGTTATGATTCTAACGAAAGACAAGTTTATGTGAGCTCAGAAGCATTCTATGACCACAAGGCACTTTGCTGGGATGAAGAAAACAAAATAATGTACGTTCCTTACAGCAAAAACGAGCACAAATGGGCATATTCCGATGGGGCTAATTATAACAAAACCACCGCGGGAATACTTGCCCTTAAAATAAACGAAAAGGAAAAAACACTCAAAGCGGCAGGGGAGTATATTGCGAATTCTACCGAGGGTACTCAGCCGGAGGAGTTTTCAAGGGCAACCTACATTAACAATGTGATATTTGGTTTTTCCAGAAACAACGGTTTGCTTTGTTCTTTTGACAAAGATACACAAAAACAGCTTGATACTTTTAATGTGAGCCGATAAGGAGTAATAATATGAAGAAATTACCGCGAATACTAATTATAATAATCTCTTCTTTGATTCTTGTTTATGGCGTTTTTGTGGGAGTTGAATGTGTAAGGTTATATAATGTACGAACAAGTAAGCCCCCAATTGTTGTAACCCGAGACACTCAAATTCTGGAGAATGAAATTAAGTATACCGGTCTAGGTTATACTGTAATCTACGAAGCCAGAGAGGGGAATCCGACCGGTGGTGCAAATATACCCATTTGCGGTGCAGAGTTCAGACTTTTCGATAAAATTCTTCTTTGGGCATGGATTGAATGATAAACAACAAAACAATATGGTTTTATCTAACAACTAAAAAACACATAAATTTTTGACAGATGTTGCATAATTTGCAACATCTGTTTTTGTATATAGTGTCCCTTGCTAAATAATAAAAATTTTTGTATAATGCACTATGGTAAAACATAAAAAAATATTTTGGAGTTGATTTAATGAAAAAAGTATTGTCTCTTGCTTTGGCAATTGTAATGATTTTTTCTGCAATACCGTTGACGGTATCTGCCGCAGAATCAGTTACTACAATTACAACTGCTGCTCAGTTAGCAGAAATTGCTAATGACACCAGCAAACTTTCAGGCAATTATAAGCTTGGAAATGACATTGACCTTTCCGATTACGGTGCATGGACACCTATAGGTGGTTCAACTGCATTCTCAGGTACATTTGAAGGTAACGGAAAAACCATTAAAGGCTTGACTGTTAACACCTCAAGTCAGTACGGTGGTCTTTTTGGTAATGTTTCAGGTACTGTTAAAAACCTTAATGTAAAAGGTACAGTTACTGTAAATATGAGTTCTTCCTCTGCTACAAGTGTTTATGCAGGTCTTGTTGCAGGTAATGTTGGCTATTTCGGAACAGTTGACAGCTGTTCAGGTGAAGGTAATGTTACAGCAACACTTAATTGTTCTGCATCTTCTTCATTCCTTTCAAGCCCTAAAGGTTATGCTTATGCAGGTGGCGTTATTGGTGGCAGCTCTTCATTCTATGAGTTTTCAGAGCTTTCCCACAAATCCGGTAAAGTTACTGCAACAGCTAATATGACAAACAAGGGCAATGCTTTTGCTTATGCCGGTGGTGTTGCAGGTAAATCCGGTGCTACTATTGTAGATAGCTACAACAAAGGAGAAGTTACAGCAACTGCAACTGCTGCAAGTGGTGAAACAACTGCATATTCAGGCGGTATTTCAGGCTATGGTAAAAACTTTGCAACATCTTATAACACAGGCGATATAACAGCTTCAGGTACAACGGTTTCAAATGCAGGTGCTATTGCCGGTTATGCAACGGGTAGTTCAACAAATTGCTACTACCTTAGCGGTTGTGCAACGAAAGCATTTGGTGGCTATAGTAGTAACACAGCACCCACAGCGACAGGCCTTTCTTCTTCCAATTCAAAGAAAAAAGCAAGCTATGTAGGTTTTGATTTTGATAATGTTTGGGAAATTGTTCAGCTTATCGGTACTCCAAAACATTACGATAAAGACGAAATTATTACAGGTACAGTTGCAGTAACCGGTACATATCAGTACGGCAAAACCCTTACTGCAGATATGTCTGGTGTTACTCCTGAAAAAGCTTGGAACGGAACAATCAAGCAGGTAAAGTACCAGTGGTACAGAGGTGTTGAAGAAAAGGACGCCGAATCAAACCAGACAGTTATTAATTATACTGCAATCAGTAAAGCAACTTCCAACACATATAAAATCACTGCTGATGACATCGGCAAATACATTAAACTTGTTGTTCGTGGCAGATTGACATATGGTGGTATGCTCGAATCAACAGGCACTCTTGTTGAAAAACTTACTCCGGCAACACCTGCCGCACCCACAGTAGAAAGACTTGGTGACACATACGTTGTTATTAAAGCTGTAAGCGGTGCAGAATATGGTTATGCAACTTACAAAGAGGGTATCTTCGGTATTGGTGCAGGTTGGAATACCCCTACCTGGCAGACAAGCAACAGAATTGAAGGTCTTTCTCCCTCAACTAAATACGGACTTTATGTGAGAATTCCCGAATCCACCACAACAAATGCAAGTGCAAACAGTGCTGTTACAGAAATTACAACCTACGAAGAGGGTTATGACCCCTACGCAGTAAAAGGTTCAATTTCTGTTAGTGGTACAGGGGCTTACGGCAATACACTTACAGCCGACATCTCCGGTCTTGCTGCAGCTGAAAGTGGTGCAACCTACTCTTATCAATGGAACAGAGATGGTGTTGCAATCGAAGAAGCAACAAGCAAATCATATAAAATTATTGCAGAGGATATCGGTTCAAAAATTTCCGTAACAGTTTCTGCAAAATCACCCTTTACAGGCACATTTACAAGCTCAGCAATATCAGTTTCTCTCGGTCAGCCTGCTAATCTTTCAGTTAAGAATACAGATACAGGTATCACTCTTTCCTGGTCTAAGGTTGATGGTGCAACAGAATATGTTGTTTATAAAAAGAGCGGAATCAGTTGGTCTGAGGTTGCAACAGTTACAACAAATTCTTACTCAGTAGGTGCTCTTACAAGCGGAACAACATATCAGTACACAGTTTCTGCAAAGCGTGGAAATATTGAAAGCGGCAAGGATTCAACAGGTGTAAAGATTATTTACCTTGAAAAGCCTCAGAATCTTACAGCTGATGAGTATACTGCAAATCAGGCAACCCTTTCCTGGAGTGCAGTAAGCAAAGCGAAAAGCTATAACATTTACAGAGGTACTGCAACAGGAACACTTTCTCTTATTAAAGAAGGTGTTACAGGTACAGAGTATCAGGACACAACCACAACTAAAGGCAAAACCTATGGCTATGCGGTTGTAGCAGTAAGCGGCGATTATGTTTCTGCTCAGAGTGACCGAGTAACAATTAAAATTACAGGTACAGCAAGTCACCGTTACAATGCCTGGGTTATTGACAAAGAGCCTACCTGTACAGAATCAGGCTCAAAGCACAGAGATTGTACGGAGTGTACTGATGTTCAGACAGTAACAATTCCTGCAACAGGACATAATTACGGCGATTGGACAGTTACAAAAGAGGCAACCTGTGGTGAAACAGGTTCACATTACAGAACTTGTAGCGTTTGCTCATATAAAGATACACAGACCATTCCTGCAAAGGATCATGTATATGGAGCATGGGTGTTTGATGAGATCGCAACTTGTGTCGATGAAGGTCTTAAACATTGCGAATGTACTATTTGCGGGCATTACAAGGAAGTTATAATCCCCGAAAAAGGACACCTTGAAACTGATTGGATTATTGACAGTGAGCCCACTGTTTACGAAGCAGGTAAAAAGCACACAGAATGTCTGCGTTGCGATGAGATAGTTGATACAGTAATATTGGATCAGCTTAAATGCTCAAAGCCCAAGCTTAAGTCAATAGCTAATACCCGAAGCGGTGTTAAAATTACCTGGAGCAAGGTAGAAGGTGCCGATTCTTACAGAGTTTATCGTAAGACAAAGGGCGGTTCATATAAATATGTAGGCTCAACAAAAAGAACATATTATACAGATGATACCGCAAAGTCCGGAACTAAATATTATTATGTAGCAAAGGCCAGAAACGAAGCAGGAAATACTTCCTATTCAAGTTCAATGTCTAAATATTATCTTGCAGACCCGGTATTGAACACACCTTCAAGTACCACAAAGGGAATTGGCCTTAGATGGTCAAAGTCAGCTGGTGCAGAGGGTTATATGGTTTACCGTAAAATAGGTAATGGAACCTATAAAAGGATTTCAACCGAAAAGGGTGTATCCAACCTTACTTTCAGAGATACTACTGCAAAGAAGGGTACAAAGTACACATATAAGGTAAAAGCTTACTACAGCAAAACATATAGTGCATATTCCACTACCAAAACTATTACTGACAAATATTAAAGCGAAAAGCGTCCTCTTCAAGAGGACGCTTTTCTATTTTGGGTTGTAGTGTAATATGAAACTTTTTGGAAATTAATGATTTTTATTAAAAAACTACTGTTTTTATGACAAAATCAGCTGAAAATACTGCAAACATCACAAAAAATGTTGATTTTATCAAAAATATTTATTATAATTACTGTGCATAAATAAAATTTTCACTAATGTTGTATGTGGTGGAAATCATTTTTCAAAAGAAGGTCAAAATAGGAGGATTTTAAAATGGCTTTTTTTGATAGTGTAGGAAAAAAACTTACCCAGGCAGGTCAAGATGCATTGCAGAAAACAAAAGATATTGCAGATATCGCAAAAATAAACTCATTAATTTCTGATGAGGAAAAACGACTTAACAACAACTACTATCAAATAGGTAAATTATATGCACAGTTACATAGTTCTGATTGTGAAGAAGGTTTTTCTTATTACATCAATGAAGTTACAGAATCATTGAAGAAAATCGAAGAGTTAAAGGCAAACTTGCAGGTATTGAAGGCTATTGCAATATGTCCAAAATGTGGTGCAGAGGTGCCTACATCCTCAATGTTCTGTAATGCATGTGGCAGCCCCATGCACAAGCCAGAAGTTAATAATGCAGCTCCCCCTGCAGACTCTGTAAAATGTAGCAATTGCGGCAACTTTGTAAACAAGAATATGAAATTCTGTACATCATGCGGTACACCGATACAGGCTGTAGCACCTGTCGTTGAATCACCAGTTGTTGAATCACCAGTTGTTGAATCACCAGTTGTTGTACCCCAGGAAGATGTTATTGTTATTGAAACTCCTGTTGAAGAAACGGTTGTTAGCGAACGCAGGTGTTCTGCTTGTGGTGCACTGGTTGATGCGGATGCAATTTTCTGTGAAGGTTGCGGAGCAAGGCTTTAATGTTCTAAAAACGGGAATTTTAAAGTAAAAAATATAAAACCTAGTTGTAAGATGACTTTCTTTGTTATTTAAAGCAGTCTGGGTTTATATTGATTAAGGAGGGGAATATAGTGCAAAAAGCAAAACTTGGTGTTTCAGTAGGATTATTAGGCGCAATAATTTATTTCGGATGCCTTTTTGGTGGGTATCTTCCAGGATTGCTGATTGTCGGATATGTTCTTCTTGCAGAAGAAAATCCTTGGTTAAGAAAAACCGCAGTTAAAGCAACTATATTGTTGGTGGCTTTTTCAGGGCTTTCATGGGCGATTGGCTTAATCCCTGACCTTATCGGTTTTATTAACAGTGTTTTCAATGTGTTCGGAAGCTACTTCTCAATTGCTATAGTAACTAACATATTGTCAGTTATAACAGGAGCTCTTTCAATAATCAAAACTGTTGTATTCTTTATTTTGGGTATAAAAGCTTTGAATCAGGGCACAATCAATATTCCTTATGTTGATGATATAACTAACAAAAACGTTGTTTGATACATTAAAGGGGCTAGTATACTTTATGCTAGCTCTTTTTTATCTATACGAGGGAGGATCTTTGGTTTAATGGCAAAATTTTGTAAAAAATGCGGCAGCATAATTGATGAAAAAACGGGTCTGTGCCCAAGGTGCAACCCTATTCTGCCACCAAAACAAGAAGTGGTAAGTTCGGTAAAAAAGCCGGAAAATAAAACAAAATCAAAAAAGAATAAAACAGAAAACGAGAAAAACATCAACAAGAAACCTACTCGCAAGGAGAAAAAAGCGGCTAAAAAGGCGGCAATGAGCACAAAACAAAAAGTAAAGAGGTTTTTCATTAAGCTTCTTGCTTTGTTTTTGGCTTTAATTTTGTTGGTAAGTGCAGGTATAGGGGCATTGCTCCATTTTGATGTTATTAATTTTGTTTATGAGGATGAGTTACTGGCAATGCTTGGTATAGCAAAAGAAGAGGAGCCGGAGGAAGAATACTCGGAAAACCCGGATGCTTATAAAGTAACACCTCCTGATGCTGATACCTATTTTGAAGACAAAGCAGATATTATATCAGATTTTTATGCGGAAGATTCTTACGATGTTTGCTCTGAAGAGGAAGCTTATGAAATACTTACAGGTTTGGGGTTTGATGATTTCCCGATAACCACAGAGTATTCAATGGATGGCACTTATTACGAGGCAAAGGAAATAAGCAGTACCTCTGACGAATTGCACCCGGTTTATAAAACTAACTATGTATCAAGAAGCAATGAATTGTGGTCCATAATTTTTATTAACGGAGTGGTTATGGCAAATCCTGTTTCATATAATATGCAGTCCAATTTAGGGGTAGGAGTAGTATTTTCTGAAACGGATGTTGTAACCAGCTATGACAGTACTACAAATAAGTTTTATGAAATAATCCCGAATGAATCAACTTTAATTGTAGTGACTGTGAATACAATTAATTCTAAGGCACTTAATAAATTAACAATAGGAGAAATTGATGCTTATGTATAAGAATAAACCAATTTGTGCCCTATTAGTAATATACCTGGTAATAACAATGCTTGCTCCGGCTTTTTCCGTGGGTGCCGGTGCAGCAGATGAAAGTACTGCAAGCGATAGAATAATAGTTTCTTTGGGCGACTCCTATTCCTCCGGTGAGGGAATAGAGCCTTTTTATGGTCAAGATAAAAATTTGAAAGATAAAGTAGAAGATCCCGATTGGCTTGCTCACAGGTCTGAAAAATCCTGGCCCGGAATGTTGAAGCTTCCGGGAGTTGAAGGAACTATGGCACAAAACCGAGGAACTCATTGGTTCTTTGCAGCATCTTCCGGTGCTACAACAAAACATATAAAAAATGTACAAGAAAAAAAATATAATAAAAAAGCAATAGGCAAGGAATATAAGGATACCTATGAACTTCCCGCACAGAAAGAGATATTTAAAGAATTAGGTGATAAAAAAGCCGACTATGTAACTATGACATTCGGTGGAAATGATGCGGGCTTTGCTGATATAATTGTGGATGCCGTGAAATGCGGAATACCGCTTTTTGAACCATCTATATTACATGATAGAATTAATGCAACCTGGGATGAATTTTTCAAGGATGGTGGAATTCGGGAAAAATTAGAAAATGCATACAATGATATTTATGGTGCAGCAGGAGAACAAGCAAAGCTTATTGTTGCCGGATATCCTAGATTGCTTGATCCGGAAGGTAGTTT
>JAZSBI010000106.1:0-5744 GCA_045602345.1 Acutalibacteraceae bacterium
TTTTTCATATCAATTGCGCCTCTGCCCCAAAGGAAGCCTTCAGCAACTTTACCGCTGAAAGGTGGGTATTTCCAGTCATCCTCTGTGCCGGGTGTAACAGGAACAACATCCTGATGGGAAAGAAGTGCAATAGGTTCCTTCTCGGGATGCTCACTCTTCCAATGGTACATAAGGCTACGGGTTGAAACTATCTGTTTTTCAAGTTTTTCGTGCATAAGAGGATATGATTTTTCCAAAAACGCGTGAAACTCATCAAAAGGTGCCCAATCAACAAGGCTTTCATCCCTATTTGCGATTGTAGGAATCTGAATTGCATCAGACAGATTTTTTATAAATCTATCAACATCAACCTTTTCTTCGTCACCTATATTTGCATTTTCAATAGGTTTAGCTTTGTAAGTGGTAGCAGCACGAACCATACTTACACCAACACCAGCGAGAGCGGCAACTCCCAAACCTGTTTTTATAATTTTAGATTTTTTCATATTAAATATCTCCTATCAGAACTCAAACAATGAAATCTGGTCGCTATCGGGCAAGTTACCGAAAGCACCACAAGCTTTAAGAACAGCAACAGTTGATTTGCCCGCACCTGAACGAACTTCAAAATCTTCAATTGAAGAGAATTCAGGTCCACCATCGCACCTTGCTCTTGCTAACTGTTCTGCCGCAGCATCACCAACACCACCAAGAGCAGAGAAAGGCATTCTGATTTTGCCATCCTCAGGTTCATAGGAATGAGCTGTTGATTTATAAATATCAATCGGCAAAAACTCAATACCACGAACCATTGCTTCATAAACAATCATCATAATTGTTTCTTTATCTTTTTCGGCATTGGATGCTTCTTTACCCTTGTTTCTTATCATCTGTAGTAAGGTTTTAACTGCTTCCTTGCCTTTACTCATTGACTCGGCATCAACGTCACCGCCACGAACAGTTAAATAAGCACAGTAATATTCAAGAGGTTTATAAACCTTAAACCATGCAAGGCGAAGAGATGCGATAATATAGGCAGCGGCATGTGCCTTGGGGAACATGTACTGAATTTTTCTACAAGAGTCAATATACCATTCAGGAACATCGTGATCTCTCATCATCTGCTCCTGCTCCGGCTTTAACTGCTTGTTTTTCTTACGAACATCTTCCATAATATCAAAAGCTTGTTTCGGCTCAAGACCTTTATGAAGAAGGTAAACCATAATACTATCACGAGTACCAATAACCTCAGAAATAGTGCATATACCATCACGAATCAAATCCTGTGCGTTACCGAGCCACACAGCAGTACCATGAGAAAGACCCGCAATCTGAATAAGGTCCGCAAATGTCTGGGGTTTTGCTTCAAGTAACATTCCCTTCGTGAAATCTGTACCCATTTCAGGAATTGAAAGTGTGCCTGTAGGCCATCCTAATTCCTCTGCAGTAACACCCAAAGGTTCAGGTGAAGTACAAAGCTCATAGAGCTTTCTGTCACTTATGTCTATATCAAGAACATCAATACCCGTTAAGTCTGTTAAATGCTTGTAAATTGTAGGAACATCATGGCCCAACTCGTCAAGCTTAAGAAGTGTATCATGCATCGAGTTAAAGTCAAAGTGAGTGGTGATAATATCTTTAGTTACATCGTCTGCAGGTCTTTGAACGGGAGTGAAATCCTCAACCTCGTAGGTATTGGGAACAACAACCATACCACCCGGGTGCTGCCCGGTTGTTCTTTTAACACCAGTGCAACCAAGTGTAAGCCTGTCAATTTCTGCTTTTGTTACGTTAAGTCCACGTTCCTCAACATATTTTTTTACAAAACCATAAGCGGTTTTTTCAGCAACACCTGAAATTGTACCGGCTTTAAAAACATAAGCTTTACCGAAAAGCTCTTCTGTGTATCTGTGTGACTGGCTCTGATACTCACCTGCAAAGTTAAGGTCAATATCAGGAGACTTATCACCAAAGAAACCAAGAAATGTTTCGAATGGAATTTCATGGCCATCACGGAACAAGGGTGTACCGCAATTGGGGCAATTCTTCACAGGAAGGTCAAAACCTGAGCCAACCTCATTATGCAAGAAGAATTCAGAATATTTACAATTTGTGCAACGGTAGTGTGGTTGCAATGGGTTAACCTCTGAAATACCCGCCATAATCGCAACAAATGACGAACCAACAGAACCTCGTGAACCAACGTAATAACCACATTCCTCAGAGTGTTTAACAAGAAGACGTGCAATCATATAAAGACCGGCAAAGCCATTTTCAATAATGGATTTGAGTTCTTTTTCAAGTCGGTCTGCAACAACCTTAGGAACAGGGTCACCATACCATTCTTTTGCTCTGTCCCAACAATGTTTTGTCAAATCCTCTTCTGCGCCGGGAATAACAGGGTTGAATGTACCATCGGGAATAGGTAAAATACCCGGCTCGATCATATTTGCAATATAGTTTGTGTTGGTAATAACAACCTCTTTTGCAGTTTCTTCACCGAGATACGCAAAATCTTCAAGCATTTCAGAAGTAGTTTTGAGATACAAGGGTGCCTGATTATCTGCATCAGGGAATCCCTGTCCTGCCTGAAGAATCGCTCTGTACTTTGCATCGTTCTTATCAAGGAAATGAACGTCTCCTGTGGCAACAGTCTTTTTTCCTAACTCATCACCAAGGCTTATAATCATTCGGTTGATATTTTCAATATCAGCATAAGAATTTATATTGTCGTAATCGCTACCGTTTTTTGTTATCATAAATTCATTGTTGCCTGTTGGCTGAATTTCAAGATAATCATAGAAATCGGCAATCTCAAGAAGTTTTTCTTTACTTTCACCTGCTAAAATCGCCCGATAAAGCTCACCTGCTTCACAAGCACTACCAATTATAAGACCCTCTCGTCTTTCTTCAATAAGGCTCTTGGGCATTCTTGGTTTTTTGTGAAAATATTCAATATTGGAAGCAGAAACAAGCTTATAAAGATTTTTAAGACCAACCTTATTTTTAACAAGGAGAATACAATGGTAATACTTGTCCGCCTTTATTTCTTCAGTGGTTTTCTTTGAACCATCGGAATTATAGTCGTTAACAAGATAGCATTCGCAACCATAAATGATTTTAAAATCACTTCCCCTTGCGGTGTTACAAGCCTCCGGGAACGCTTGAACGCAACCATGGTCAGTAATAGCAATTGCCTTATGCCCCCATTTCATAGCCTTTTTAACAATGGATTTTGCACTACTCATAGCATCCATTGCAGACATATTTGTATGAAGGTGCAATTCAACACGTTTTTCCTCTGCTTCATCAACAGAATCGATTTTATTAATAGTAGCAACACAATTGGGCTTAATAATATGGTCTTTTTTATAATCATCATATATTAAAGTTCCGCGAACAATAACGGTTACACCATCACTGATTTTTGAGTCAAGGTATTCAAGACTCTCCTTGTCATCCCAGAACTTACAACCAAAAGCACCCGTATTATCGGTAATATTAAACTCAATAATGTATTTCTTCCCATCTTTGGTTTCACGTTTTTCATATTTGAAAACGTCACCCCATACCAATACCTGACCATCCTCAAATGACACATCAGACATAGCCTTAGGCTTTTGGTACTTAAAATTACCTATAATTGTTTTTACACTGTTAAAATCAAGAGGAAGATCCGGGAAATTTTCGTATTGCGCATGTGGACGTACAGTCATATTAGAGGAATCTATCTCCTGTTGTTTACGTAAAAACTCTTCTTCACTACAATCCTTACCAATAAAATTAACAGTAATCTCTCTATTGAAATGGTTTTTTATATACTCTTCCAAAAATTTATCTGCACCGGCTTTAACACATATATCGCGACCACTTTTAAGAAAATCAACAGTAAAAACATCGTTCTCAAAACTTGTATTAATACTGTCTAAAAAACCATTGGTCTGAGGCTTATTAACCCTTACAACCTTTAAAAGCATTGGGAAACAACTTTCCGTCAATGCCTCAGGCGGTAAAATATACTCAAAATCAACAGATTTAAAGCGAAGCGCAGTTTTAATCTCATTTGCAACAGCTTTAAGACACATTATGTTTTGAAAAGTGTCAACGTGCAAAAGAGCACTTAACGTCATATTTTCTCTATGTATCTGTAAATCGGTGAATGTTGTATTTTTCAGCATATCACGATACTTTTGCGTAGCGATATATTCACCGAAAATATCTAAAAAATTGTTCATCATAATTTATCTATTTCCTCAAGAAGCTCCTTGAGGACATTTTCTTCTGAAACCTTTCGTAAAATTTCGCCTTTTTTGAAGAGAACGGCACACCCATCCCCACCTGCAATGCCGATATCAGCTTCTTTAGCCTCACCGGGTCCGTTAACAACACAACCCATAACGGCAATTTTTATAGGCTTTTTAATATCCTTGACCGCGTTTTCTACCTGATTTGCAAGGGAAACAAGGTCAATTTTTGTTCGTCCGCAAGTTGGACAAGAAACTATCTGCGGTGTTTCAACCCTTACATTTACTGCTTTAAGAATATCTTTTGCAGCATAAATCTCTTTAACAGGCTCGTCCGTAATAGAAACTCTAATTGTATCACCGATGCCTTTAAGCAACAGAGAACCTATACCAATTGAGGATTTAATAAGTGAACTTCTTTCTGTACCCGCTTCGGTTACGCCAAGGTGCAAGGGGTAATCACATCTCTCAGCAACAAGAGAATACGCTTCAACCATATTACCAACATCGGAGGATTTAATTGAAATTACAGTATTATAAAAATCGCAATCTTCCAATAACTTAACGTGGCGAAATGCACTTTCAACCATTGCTTCGGGTGTGGCACCGCCAAACTTTTCCAATAAATCTTTTTCAACTGAACCTGAATTAACACCAATTCTTATTGGAACATTTTTTAAATTACAGGCATCTGCAACAGCAAAAACTTTTTCTGCAGAGCCAATATTACCGGGATTAATACGAATTTTATCAACACCGGCATTAAGACTTTCAAGAGCAAGTCTGTAATCAAAATGAATATCTGCAACCAATGGTACATTACTGTACTCCTTAAGTTTACCGAGAACTTTAACAGCTTCCATATCAGGTACAGCCATACGAACTATTTCGCATCCGGCTGCTTCAAGAGCTTTAAGCTGTTTTAAATTTCCGTCAAAATCACTTGCGAGTGCATTGAGCATTGACTGAATGGCAACGGGTGCATCTCCACCTATTTTAATATTACCTACTTTTACTTGTCTTGAAACTCTTCTAATCATTTTAATTCACCAAAATTCACTGAATTTAAAACTGTTTTATTACATCATTAACAGAAATCACTGCCATTAATATTAACAAAAGAATAAGCCCAACTGTGTGAACTATGCCCTCTTTCTTTGCCGGTATCGGCTTTTTCCTTATCATTTCTATAAAAATGAAGAATAATCTACCACCGTCAAGAGCCGGTAAGGGTAATAAGTTAAACATACCAACATTTATGGTAATCATAGAAAGGAAATTAAGGGCAGTAAGAATCTTATCTTTAAACTCAACCGTTTGGGCGGTGGATTCGGCTATTGCAGAAATTGTACCGATAGGACCTGAAACATCCTTCATTCCATACTTACCGGTTACAATATCAACAAGACTTAGTCTCACCATTTGAACAATTGAAGCAGAGTCGAGAAGAGAATTTTTTACAACATTCAATACTGTGGGCTTTTCACCAACAATATAAAAATCTTGTTGAATAAATTGTCT
>JAZSBI010000107.1:0-5199 GCA_045602345.1 Acutalibacteraceae bacterium
CAGACTTGTTTTTGTTTACCCGAAGGCGTACAAAGGTACGTCGAGTGGCGAGATTTGTTCGTAGCATAAAACTAAAAATTTTTTATAACTTGCGGTCTTTTTATTGTTTAAGGGGTTCTTACAGGTATCAGTCCTGCAGGAACCCCATTGATTTATATTGTTTTATGCGGTCTGCGCTTTTTTTACAACCCCTTTTAATAATCTTTACCCCAGTTCTTTCTGTTATAGAACTTTTTGTCGTGGAGATTCTTTTTCTTTCTCTCTTTTTTGTATTGCTTTTTCTCTTTGCGGGTCATTTTGAATTTAAATTTTCTTTCCTTTACTTCCTCGCAAAGGGGTGTTGCAAGATTGCCGTTAGTACCTTTTACCTGGGTTGCCGCAAGAATTACAATGTCCTTGTCCTTGGGCAGATTGATTTCTGTTGCACCATTTAAATCAAGCTCTATTGCAAAAAAGTACATTGATTTTGCTGTGGCATCCCCGAAATCCTTGTGAGAGTGGGTGAATTCGTAAGCTACTTTACAATCCTTTATTTTTGCAGTTTCCTTAAAATCATACATATCCCAACGAGCAGGTCTTTGGAAACCATCGGGAATAAGCTTTTTGACTGATTCTGCACCCAATTTGAATTTAGCTTTTTTGTCACCATCAACTGAGTTGCACACAAGCACAATTTTTGTTGCATTTTTATCAACAGTCAACTTTTGTCCGTTACAAACAATAGCATTTTTTCCATCTTTGTTGATTTTAAATTGAATACCGCCGAAGGTGAAATTATCAGGTGTAATTTCGTAAGGAATAGTGTATTTAAAGTCACCAATTTCACCCTGTTTGGTAATCAATTGTTTGTTGCATTTCAGGTCAACAGGCTTGGAAATTGCTTTTTCTGTATTGTAGGAACAGTTTTTGAGTTTAAGTGCAAAGGATTTAATTTCATAAGGCTTGAAGTCTGTAACAAGCTGTCCGTTAATTACCTTTGCTTCGCCACGGTATTCCTCACTTGCGAAAACTTCCCTTGCACTTTCGATTCCGTCACCTAAAGAAAGGGTGAAGTTCTCAATGTTCTTCTTTGTGCCTTCGCCCAGGCGGACAATTATTTCATCACTTTCTTCGGCTTTCTTTACTGCACGGATGATAACATCATTTGTAGAAATTGAGCCAAAAGAATATTCTGAGCCTAAAATACCCTCGTGTTTGTCACAAATTACTGCACACATAGGCTGAGTAAACATTCTTGCCTGAAGCTGAGTAGCTGCACCGACTTTGCCGTTGTGGCTGAAAATACCATAGGAATACCTGTTAAGTCCCAAATCCATCATTGACTGCATGGAGTCAATACGATAGTTGCCTTTGGGGGTATGTACAATAGTCAGGCGGAGGGTATTGTTATCAAATTTGTCCCAACCATATTTGCATTCGCTGATAACGGAAACACCGAATTCACCGCTCTTATCTGTAATGTCTGCCCATTTTTGAGCAGGTACTTCATATAATTGCTTTGTCATGTTGCCACGTTCAATAGCACCAAGACCAAGGTCATAAAGAGCCTTTTCGTTGTTTGCTGTGAAAGAGAATACATTTTTCGCCATGGTCTGAAGTGAGTGCCATTCAATTTCGGAATAAACCTCAACAATTTCACCGCCATCGGACAGGGCAATTATATTAGTGAAGGTGCTTCTGTCATCCCTTTGTGTCACTTTATAGGCTGCTCTTGCACAACCATTTTCAATTTCTTCAATTTTTACCAGTTTAGGTGTTCTGTCAGGCTTTTTGTTTGCTTCGTCAAAATTCATTTCCCAGGCAGGCCAGTCCCATGAGCCCGTGTAATTGAAAAGACCAATTTCAATAGGAGCTTTAAGAATTTCTTTGTTATCAAGAGTTTTGTCAACTATGGAGCAAATATCGCCATTTTCGTTGAGTTTTACAATATATTTTTCGTTTTGAAGGGTGTTGTTGCCAATTGAAATTGTACTTTTGGCACCGCAGGAAGAACTGCTTTCACGGATGTCATATACTTTTGTGCCAAGGCTTTTTATATCAGCAACAAATGTGATTTCAAATTTGTTATCGCCAAGTTTTTTGAACTGTGATTTAACTTCGGTTTCACCATCAAAAACCTTAACATATTCGCTTTTTATGTTATTAATACGGACTGTGACAGCACCGTGTCTGTCTGCTTCAATTGGGTTATAAACAGTAATGGGCGTACCTTTGCAATTGCTTGTTTTCATAAGCTTTGCAACAGAGCAAACAGCACCCTCAATTTCACTTTGAAACTGGTTCATTGAAACGTAAAGATCATTCCAGGAGCGTGTATATACACGCTGACAGGATGTGCCGGGCATATCATCGTGGAAATGGTGGGAGAGAACTCTCTTCCAGGAACGGGTAAGGCTTTCTTTGTTGTAGTCGTAAGTGCCAAGCCAATCACCCATAACGGAGCTTCGCTCAGCCATATCTGCAAGTTCTTCTGCTCTTCTGTTCCAGCGTTTGCTCATTACCCTTGAGGTGTAGCCGCCTATAGCGTGTTCGCTCATAACAAGCTCGTTGTCCCATACAGGAAGTTTTTCTTTCTGTTCGGGGGTAAGCTGTTCATCAATATCTTTGTAATACTGGTCCGCAGTTGCGGCTATGATTTCAATATCGCTTTCATCATTTTTCTTGATTTCCTGTTCTACATAGGCAACAGATTTTTCTTTAGGCGCACCGCCTCTGTCACCAACGCCGTGGAAAACAGTTGTCCAAGGAAAATCATATTGCTCATTTTCTTTGAACTTTTCTTCCATAAAATCCCAGTCACGCAATTTATCAAGAGATTTACTATATGAACCTAATTTTAAGGTAGAATAAACCTCGTTGCCGTCAACACCACGCCATCTGCCTGTATCAAAGGGCACACCGAAAGCACCGCCCCAGCTTAATTTCTGGGTGGTGAAGCCTTTAAGGTTTGCATGGTGCATAATACTGGGGAGAGCCCAACCAAACCCAAAACAGTCAGGAAGATAAATATCACAGGAGGTTTTACCGAATTTGTTTCGGAAATAGGAATTACCTATAAGAATATTTCTGAAAAGGGCTTCGGGAGACGGGACGTTAACGTCACCATTTTCAAAGGCGGAGCCACAGACATTCCAACGACCATCCTTAATATATTCGGTCATTTTTTTGAATTGCTCAGGGTAGTATTCTTCCATAAGCTCGTATCTGTATGAACCTTCAAAATTGAATTTGTAGGTGGGGTATTTTTCAAACAAACGGAAATTCTGAATGAATGTGTCGTTTATGTATTGGTCGATACTTTCTTCTAAATCCCAACTCCATACAGTATCAAGGTGAGCTGTTGCAATTGTGTAAATTTTTTTCTTTCCCATAACACATCTCCTGGAACGCAGTATATGTAGAATTATATTATCAGTATATGTAGAATTATATTATATTGAAAGAATGTTTGCAACAAGATTTATATGTGAAAAATTCCCAAATATCAGGGTGTTTTTTTGGCATTACAAATGCTTTAAAATTATTGAAATATATGGCAAAACAAATATAATATAAAGTAAAGATTTGTGTCTGAAAGGATGGTATAAATTATGGATAAAATTTTAAAAATAGGTATCATCGGTTGTGGTGGTATTGCCAATGGTAAGCATATGCCCGCTCTTAAAAAAGTTGAGGGCGTTGAGATGGTTGCTTTCTGCGATATTGTTAAGGAAAGAGCAGAAAAAGCAGCAGAAAAATTCGGCACTCCCGATGCAAAGGTTTACGAGGATTATAAAGAGCTCCTTAAAGATGAAAGTATTGATGTAATCCATGTTTGTACCCCGAATCGTTCTCATAGCTTTATTACTATTGATTCTCTTGAAGCAGGAAAGCACGTTATGTGCGAAAAGCCCATGGCAAAAACTTATGAAGAGGCAAAGGCTATGTGTGAAGCTGCTGAAAGAACAGGAAAAAAACTTTCTATCGGCTACCAGAATCGTCAGACACCACAGAATCTTTATGTTAAAAAATGTGCAGATAACGGTGATTTCGGTGAAATTTATTACGGAAAAGCACTTGCGCTTCGTCGTCGTGCAGTTCCCACGTGGGGCGTTTTCCTTAATGAATATGAGCAGGGTGGCGGTCCCCTTATTGATATCGGCACCCATGCCCTTGATATGACTCTTTGGGTTATGAATAACTATGAGCCGGAAATGGTTGTTGGTCAGACCTTCCGTAAACTTGCAGACCAGGAAGAGCAAGGTAATGCCTGGGGCAAATGGGATCCTAAGGAATACACAGTTGAGGATTCAGCTTTCGGTTTTATAAAAATGAAAAATGGTGCAGTAATTAACCTTGAATCCAGCTGGGCTCTTAATATTGCAGATTATCATGAGGCTTGTTATATGGTTTGTGGTGATAAGGGCGGTGCAGATACTATTGACGATAAAGCAAGAATCAATTACATAAAGCATCAGCGTCAGTGTATTGAAGAGCCTAACCTTGAAGCAGGCGGTGCCGCATTCTTTGAAGGACAGAAGGATGGTTCACCTGCAGAAATGGAAGCATCTTCCTGGATTAATGCTATCAGAACAAATACAGATCCTGTTGTTTTACCCCGTCAGGCTCTTTGTGTAACAAGAATACTTGAAGCGATTTACGAATCCGCAAAGACTGGTGCACCCGTTTACTTTGATTAAAATCGCCCATAGCACATATAAAAGGAGTTATATATATGAAATTCGCAGTACAGCTTTATTCCGTTCGTGACCATATTAAAGACGGAAATGATATGTTGGAAATTCTCGGCAAGGTTAAAGAAATCGGCTTTGACGGCGTTGAATTTGCAGGCTATTTCGACCTTTCTGCAGAAGAACTTAGTGCAAGATGCCGGGAATTAGGCCTTGAGGTTGTTGGCAGCCATCTTGGTTTAGATGATTATCTTCCCGAAAATCTTGATAAAACACTTGAGTATGGTAAAACTCTCGGTGCAAAATATCTTGGTGTTGGCGGTGCTCCTCACTCAACCTACGAGGAAGCAAAGAACACAGGTGATGTTCTCAGTACCGCAGGTGTAAAGGCAAGAGAAATGGGTATGGATACCTATTACCATAACCACACAGAGGAGTTTGCTGACCTTAAAGATGGCAAAAATGCTATGGACATTATTTCAGAAAATGGTTGTAAGCTTGAGGTTGATACATATTGGAGCTTCTGTGC
>JAZSBI010000108.1:0-4963 GCA_045602345.1 Acutalibacteraceae bacterium
CTATGATGGAAAGAATGACAGACGGCAGAAAAGTTACCGATGAAAATTGGATCAATTCTTCAATGCAGTTCAATAATTGGTTGAAAGAAAACCACGATAAAACCGAGCCTAATATTGATTTGCTTGATACCTCTAATCTTACTCCCGAACAAGCAGCAGAATATGTTGACAGGTGGATAAAATCCAAACTCACAAAGGATTGAAAACAATGAACTACGAAAATGCCGCCGATATATTACCGGAAGATTTGCTCAAACGAGTGCAGAAATTTGCTGCAGGTAAGCTTATTTATGTACCTGAAACTATAGGTAAACGATCTTGGGGTGAAACTTCAGGTTATAAGCAGTATCTTGCAGAACGAAACCAAGAGATAAAAGAAAAGCTTATATCAGGATCTACTATTGAAAATCTTTCTGATGAATATAACCTTTCTGTAGAGTCGATTAAGAAAATTGTTTACACCAGAAGCGAAAACAAAGAACTGACATACAAGTGTTCTTTATTGTCTGCAAAAGAATTTGCCGAAGCTGGCAAACTTGAAGATTGGGTTCATCTGTTTTTACTTTCGGATGGTCACAATAAAGCTTTTTCAGACGGATTAAAACTGTTTGAGAGATATTATTTAGGACCATTAACAATGCCACTGTCTTTATTTTCTCGTTGTTGCGGTCCTGAAGAAAACATAAAGTATCAGGTCAATGCAGAATGGTTTGAAAAAAGAGTACAGTCATTAAAGAAAACACTTAAATCAAATGACGATATGCCACCTCTAATAGTGCATTATGTTGACCACAGTTTTGAACTCTGTGATGGCAACCACCGCTTTGAAGCACTTACTCAACTCGGCGTGAAGGAATATTTCGTTATCGTTTGGATAACAGAAAAAGATGAGTATGAAGAGTTTATTGAAAGATATAAAATATATCTAAAAAGTAACTAAATAATAATTGCAACCCGCATTGTAGCAATAACAACTACAGTGCGGGTTTCTAATATCATTGTTTTATATGTCAAAATATAAGCATTTTTGTCGAAAAAACACGCATTTTTGTTAATTCGATTGCAGGAGATGAGTCTTGACGTTATTGTATAAATGAATTGTTATATTAATTTGACCTATAACATAAAAACAATTAAAGGAGAAAAACAATGGGCCAACTAACAAAAGAAAAAATTGTTAAGAGCATTACAGATAAAGCCGTTTATGGTATTAGCTCTGAATTTGCAAATGATGCCGTTAAAGATATAGAGTTTACAAAGTGCCATAAATATAGTACTTATCATTATATTACAATATATGAAATCATAAAGAAAAAGGTTGAAACGCTTGACAACACTAATGATAAAATTGCATATATAAATTGTTTGTGGGTAAATTACACATCATTGTCAAAACACGATGTTATTGATATAATTCTAGGTATTCTAACAGGTGGCTTTCTAGGAATTTCATTTTTTGATGAAACAAATGATATGCCATATAAAATTTTGTCAATTTTATTAATAATAGCTTTTACTTGCATAAAAACCTATGTAATAAACACAAGAAAATGGGACTTTTATGACAAAATATTTGAACACATAAAAAATGATATAACATAAAAGTTGCAAAAAGCGAGGAAGACATATGAAATTAACGCTTATAGAAAATGGATTGGACTCATTAAGAAAAGGGTACGAATCATTAAATACATATGATAGTCTGGTAGATTCTAAAAGTGATGATTATGATAAATCGATCGCACTGAAAGGTGCTATAATCCATACACATCACGGTGTTGAAATTCTGATGAAACAAATTCTATCCCAGCATAGTGAATACTTAGTGTTTTCTAATATTGACAATAACATAAAAAAAGCATATAAGGAGAAAAACCAAAAAAGCTTAAACAGTGTTTTTGAAACTTCGGTAATTGATAAAGTTCATACAGTAACATACGAAGAAGCTTTTGAAAGATTAAACGATATATGTAATCATAATTTTTCAAGTTCATTCAAAGAAAAAATTAGATTATTAAACTTATACAGAAATAGAATAACACACGCTGAAATAACTATAGATGACAGAGAAATAATAACGCTCTTTGATGGTTTTATTGATGAATTGGATATTTATTTTTTTAATCAAATAGGTTTAGATTATAAAACAATGAGTGGCTATAGTGATTTAATAAACAATTACGAAAATTATAAAAGCTGGCTTTACGAACATGACCAATCATTGAAAGCAAAAGTAATAGAAACGCTTGCAAACACTTTCAAAAAGCTAAAAATTAATATGGGAATTAATGAAGCAAAACGAATTCAAGATATTGATATTTGTACAAAATTTTTTGAAGAACTATATTCTCAAGGCTTTAGTTTTGGTACAGATTTATATGATGGTACATGTTCAGGCAATGTTACAGAAATTAAAAGAATTGACCAAAATCATTTTTCACTGTTTTGCAAAGATAATTGTGGAGAAGAAATATTCAAATTTAAGAGTCTCATAATATATAATCCTGAATATCAATCTGACTTTTCGCCTATTTTTATTTTTGAATCTGATGAAGATAATGATTTAACCGAAGAGGAAGAAAATGTAAAAAGAAATGGGTATAGCAAAAAAGACACATATGTACTTGACGGTCTTAAAATTTCAAATGAACCCTCTATAATCTTTGACCGTTATAGATTGAACGAATTATATTACAAAATTGATAATGAAATTGTGGATTTCAAATTTCATCATGTTACAAAACATTTGTCAAGATGTATTTTTGCTATGATAAACATTCAAGGGTTAAATTATGGCAAGTTTGACTCATTAATAAACAAGGCATATCAGCATGACGGAGAGATATTAGAAAAATTATTATCAAAAAGTTTTAAAAAATAGCTGTGTTTAAAGCGAAACTTCATATCGAGGTTTTAACAAGTAATCTAAAAAATACTATACAATGCATTGTGGTGTCGGTAAACCCGACACCATCTTTTCTTTTTCGAAAAAGTTCTTGACAAGAAAACAAATGTTCTGTATAATAATAAACTGGTAAATAATGCATTTGCCCTACAACTAAATATAATCTGAAACACATATTTTTACTTATTGGCTTTATGCCACACATATTATCTGACCGAAAAGGGTATAGTCCGATACTCGGTTAGTAACATACGGACAATCAGAGCTTAAACTTTAAGCCGTTACATAGTTTCAGTGCAAACTGTGCGAGAGGAAGAAATGTCCTCCCGCTATTTGTGCTGTCTATGTAACGGCTTTTTTATTGTGCAATTTTAACGAAAATAAAAAAGTTTTCGATTTTGGTTGATTTTTTGCCTTTCTAAACCCTTACCCCTTGAGGGATGTTTTCTCTCTTGTGCTTTGACAACTGAATGACCGTCCAAAAGTGATACTACGCCAAGACCTCGTAAGAGCGAGCGTGCAGACGCTGCGGTGAGATTCCGGGGCAGGAACTATTTCGGGTGAAACGGCAAAAAAGAGAATTCTGGGAACATTTTTGTAGTGCTTATTCCCATTACTTTAAGAGGGAATATATAAAAACTGCCCTCACAATGTGAGAGCAGAAAAATAACCGTTATTACTGATATGTTGATTCTGAACGAACTACTTTAATTCGAGTATCCTTCATATCATTTAATAATCCGAAATTTATTAACATATGTCGTATATCGTTTTCTGTTGCATTGCATTTTGGTCCAATTACGATACAATCTATTGCTTCTGAAATGTTTTTTAATTTAATCTCCAAATGAGGAATGATTTTTGCATCATTAACTATGTAATCAATTTTAGGTGTTGAAAAATTATTCTTATATTTATCAGAAGCAATTAAGTCCAAATCCTCAAAATGCAGTCTATTTTTATCTAAATCACAATCACTCATAGAATATATGATTCGCCATTCTTTTTCATCTTTGAATGAAGGATGTTTGAATAATGCTGATATATGTGTAATATCAAGCAAGTTATAAAATACAAACTCAGATATATTAGTTTTATCATGCAAAGAAAAAACAGAATCAAAAAGCGATTTAAATTCCGTTTTATAAGAAACATCTGCTAACATAAAATTAAACAAAGGACAAGATAATCCGTGTCCAGAAATCGCCTCTAGGTATTTTCTTGAAAATCCGATGGCTATACCTTGACCTGCATCAGCGTATCCCCGCCATTGTCCAAGGGAATCAGCATGTTGGCTTAAGCAAAATGTAAATACTCTAAAGCTGTTAAATATATCTAAAATTTGTTTAGCAGTCTCTCCAGAGGATGGTAATAACCATGATGGACAAATTTTTAATCCGTCTTGTGGAGATAATGACAAAATGATTTCACAAATTGATTTTATATCAGCATCGTCAGTGTGACAATATTTATCCAAGATATAATTATAATAATGTTGGCGAAGCCATATTAATTCTTTGCTATCATTAGATTTTTTTACATCAGATAGCCAAATAGATGAATTTCTTATAATAGATATAAATGTTTCCAAGCTGCAATAATGATATAAAGTTTTTGGTTTTTTAGAACTCATAATATTTCACATCCCACATTTTTCGTGTTGAAAGAACATAATTATATAAATTCATTATATCATATTCTAACAAAACAAATCAACCTGAATACATATCCTCGTGCTTACAGTTTAAGTTCGGGGATTTTTAATGCAAAAAATTTAAGTAAAGGAAGTGAAAAAATGCTTTAGCAAACCAACCGAAAAAGCAGTAAAAAAGCGTGGTATAAGTCTTAGCAAGCACTGGATTTGTGCATACAAATCCCACTTGTTAGGGACTGCCCCCTAAAACCCGAAAGACAGGAGGTGAGAAAATGAACTTGACAAAAACAATATTTTTGAATCTGAATGAGAAAGAATTTACAACGCTCACAAAGGATGCCGAAAGAGCAAATATGAGCATGTCACGGTATATCAGGCATCAGATTGATAATGCAAAAATGAAG
>JAZSBI010000109.1:0-3720 GCA_045602345.1 Acutalibacteraceae bacterium
AGTGCTTTTCCGAATACTTCAATAACCTGTTCACTCTCTCCTTTTCTCATAAGACCGTGGTTAACGTGAACACATACGAGCTGTTTGCCAATAGCTTTAATAAGGAGTGCAGCAACAACTGATGAATCAACACCACCGGAAAGAGCAAGAAGAACCTTTTTATCGCCAACTTGTTTGCGAATCTCATCAACTTGTTCGGCATTGAAAGCCTCTGCAAGTTCAACTGTTGTAATTCTTTGCATTGTATCGGGTCTTTTAATAATTTCCATAACAGTTAAACCTCCGTAAAATATTAATCAGTATAGTTGTCAAAATAGCCTTGAACAAGAATAATGGGTGTACCCTTGTCACCTGAACCACTGGTAAGGTCACAAAGTGAACCAATAAGGTCAGTAAGCTGACGGGGTGTTGTACCCTGAGAAGCCATATTACCAACAAGATTGCTTGATTTAGCTTTAATGCTGTTGGAAATAGCTTCTTTAAGCTCTGCACCTGAAAGTCCTTTAAAGTCATTGTCTGCAAGATATTTAAGCTTGAGTTCATTAGGAGTACCGATAAGGCCATCGGTATGTGCAGGTGAAACAACAGGGTCTGCAAGCTCCCAAATTTTACCCTGTGGATCTTTAAATGCACCATCACCGTAAACCATAACTTCGATGTGTTTACCAGTTCTGTTAAGGAATTCTGCCTGAATATCCTTAACAAGTCCGTTACATTCCCTTGGGAATAATTTAATTGTATCTTCAGTTGATTTGTTTGAACCTAAAAGACCATAAGCTTCGTTGCAACCACCGCCGTTAACGGAAGATGTAAGAATATCATCAAGACCGCAAACTACCTTTGCACCTGCAGCTTTAAGGATTCGCTTAGTTCTTGCACGGGTGTGAATATCACAAGTAAGAACGCAGTCAGTATAATCAAGAATTGTTCGGGGGTTATTTGCGAAAACAATTTCAACCTCTGCGCCTGCTTCTTTTATTATATCGGAATAGTAAGCAACATAGTCAACACCTGTAAACTCGTGCTTATTTTCACCAAAAAGGTCTCTGTATTTTTCAAGAGTAAGCACATCGGAATAAGGGTTAATACCAGCTTCATCAAGTTGGTCATATGTTAAAAGAGAGTTACCAACCTCATCACTGGGATAACTGAGCATAAGAACAACTTTCTTTGCACCCATTGCAATTCCTTTAAGACAGATTGCAAAACGGTTTCTTGAAAGGATTCGAAAAATAACACCTATTGTTTCTCCACCAAGCTTTGCTTTTACATCATCAGCAATATTCTCAACTGTGGCATAGTTACCCTGAGCTCTTGCAACGATGGATTCTGTAAGAGCAACAACATCCCTGTCACGAAGCTCAAAGCCTTCGCTTTCTGCAGCTTCAACAACACTGTTTACTGCAATATCAACAAGGTTATCACCTTCACGGATAATGGGGCAACGAATACCTCTTGATACAGTACCGACTTTTCTTTCCATAATAATCTCACCACTTTATATAGTTTACCAAAATTGGAATTTAACACATTTAATAAAAGGTATGGGGCGACTTTCAATGAAAGCCGCCCTCAATTGAAATCTTATTTCATCATGCTGGCAACTTCGTCAGCAAAATTGTCTTCTCTTTTTTCAAGACCTTCGCCCTTTTCAAGACGAACAAAGCTTGCAACCTTAATATCAGCACCGGTTGTCTTTGCAACATTTGCAACATAACCTGCAACTGTACCATCAAAGAGGTCAGAACGAACGAATGTCTGCTCAAGAAGGCAGATTTCTTTAATCTGTTTCTTAATACGACCTTCAACTGCACCTGCAAAGATTTTATTAGTAATATATTCTTCTTTACCTGCAATAGCAAGAGAAGCAAGAGTTGCAACTGCCTCTTTTGAAAGGAAGTTGAAGAGATAAGGACTCTTCTTGTTTTCTTCATAAGCAGCAACATCTTCAGCACTGAAAAGATTTTCAGCAACAGCCTTATCAAAAAGGGCTGTAAGAATGGGCTTAGGAAGAGACTCAGGTTTGTTAAGTGAGCTATCAATTGTAATTGATTTCATCTTAGCAAGTTCATCATCGGAGATGCACTCTTTACCAAGATATTCGGGGCGCATAGCAGCAATCTGCATAGCAATATTTTTACCCATTGCTGTAAACTCTGCTTTATCAGCAAGGTTTGTTTCAAACTTAACAGCAACACCAACTGCACCGCCTGCATGGATGTATGTTACAACATCACCTTCGATGATTTCAAAACGACGGATTTTAAGGTTTTCACCAATAACAAGAATAAGGTCGTTAAGGTTCTCTGTAACTGTTCTGTCAGAACCAAGAAGTGTAAGGTCTGCAAGAGCCTCTACTGAAGCGGGTTTGTTAGCTGCAATTGTTTTAGCAACATTAAGACCAAATTCCTGGAATTTATCATTCTTACCAACGAAGTCTGTTTCAGAGTTAATTTCAAGAAGAACTGTAACTTTAGCGTCTTCGTCAGTATAAGCGATAATAGCGCCTTCGGCTGCAATTCTGCTTGCCTTCTTTTCAGATGCAGCAAGTCCTCTTTCGCGAAGGATTTCAAAAGCTCTATCCATATCACCGTCAGCTTCAGTGAGTGCTTTTTTACACTCCATCATACCAACGCCTGTTTTTTCTCTTAAGTTTTTAACATCTAAAGCTGTGAATGCCATAGGTGTTACCTCCTTTATAAAGTTATCAAGGCGGAAAAAGATTCCGCCTTATTTTAATTATTCTGCGTCTTCAACAGTTTCCTCAGCTGCTTCTTCAACAGCAACTGTTTGCTCGCCCTGACGACCTGCAATGATAGCGTCTGCCATTGCACCAGCAATAAGTTTAACTGCACGGATAGCGTCATCGTTACCTGGAATTACATAATCAATTTCATCAGGGTCACAGTTTGTATCAACGATAGCAACAACCGGAATACCAAGTCTCTTTGCTTCAGCGATAGCAATCTTTTCCTTGCGTGGGTCAACAACGAACATACAAGCAGGGAGTTCTTTCATGTCTTTAATACCGCCGAGGTATTTTTCAAGCTTGTCTCTCTGAGCTTTAAGCTTTATAACTTCTTTTTTAGGGAGAAGGTCGAATGTTCCTTCTTCTTCCATCTTGTTAATCTGAGCGAGTCTTTCAATTCTCTTCTGAATTGTGTTGAAGTTTGTAAGCATACCGCCGAGCCATCTTGCGTTAACATAGTACATACCAACTCTTTCAGCCTCTTCTTTGATAGAGTCCTGAGCCTGCTTTTTAGTACCAACGAATAAAACTTCGCCGCCTTGTTCTGCAATGTCTCTTACGAAGTAGTAAGCTTCTTCTACTTTCTTAACGGTTTTCTGCAAGTCGATGATGTAGATACCGTTTCTTTCTGTGAAGATGTATTCAGCCATTTTAGGGTTCCATCTTCTTGTCTGGTGTCCGAAATGAACACCTGCTTCTAAAAGCTGTTTCATTGAAATTACGTTTGCCATTTTAAAATTCCTCCTGTTTTTTAATTCCTCCATACCCATCACTTTTTGCGTGGACCGGACAAACAATCGGCAACTCACACAAAATCAGGATATGTGTGTATTTTTCATACCGTAATATTATACCATAGTATTTCCTTAAAATCAAGTAAAAATTTCAAATTTTTATGTTTTATTTTGAAAAAATTTGCCTTTTTTAAAAGGATTTTTTATAAAAGTTATACAATGTAAGTGAGAATTTTG
>JAZSBI010000110.1:0-2488 GCA_045602345.1 Acutalibacteraceae bacterium
CAATTATTATTTTCTCTTTAATATTTATTCTTTTAACTAACAAATAAATTAATAAAGAAGAAAGATACAATAATAAAATTTATTATAATGCCGTGCGCAGCACCCGACATTCTGCATTTCGCATTCCGAATTCCGCAATAAAAAACCACCTCAAAATGAGGTGGTTTTTAATCAGCCTTTTGGCGTAATCAAATCAATACATCCAACGGGGCAAACCTCGTGGCATTTACCACAACCGATACATTTTTCAGGGTCAACACTCGCAAGGAAGTTTTCAACCTTAACTGCATCGTGTTCACAAGCTTTAACACATTTCATACAACCAATACAAGCGGCTTTGCAATGCTTTCTTGCCGCTGCACCTTTTTCCTTGTTGTTACAAAGCACAGCAGCCTGGGTAACATTAAGTGGAAGCATTGTGATAAGGCCTTTAGGACAAGCTTTAACACAAGCTTTACAACTGTGACAAGCTATTGTTGAAATCCTTGCAACACCATCGCAGATATGAATTGCATCAAATTCACAAGCATCAACGCAGTCACCAAGACCTAAACAACCATAAGCACATTCCTTCGCACCACCGAAAAGCTGAGTAGCCATTCTGCAGCTGCTAACGCCCTTATATGTCATTTTATCGTGAGAGTTAGAGGAATTACCCATACACATAACAACTGCTGTTGTGGGCATTACGCTGGCAGGAGCAGTGCCGAGAATACCTGCAATTTCTGTTGCAACCTTTGTACCACCGGGGGCGCAAAGGTTTGTCTGGTCAGTTTTACCTGAGGAAAGAGCTGCGGCATAACCGGCACAACCTGAGAAACCGCAAGCACCGCAGTTTGCACCGGGGAGAACCTCTGTAATAGCCTCTGCTTTTTCATCAACGGGAACTGCCATAACCTTTGAAGCAATCGCAAGACCTAAGCCTAAAACAAGACCGATACCTGCAACAAGGAGGATTGGTAATAAAATTGTATTCATTCTTTCTACCTCCTTAACCGAATATGCCTTCAACAACACCTGAGAAACCAAGGAAGGAAACAGATGTTAAAGAAGCAGCAATAAGTGTTGAGGGAAGACCTTTAAGACCTTCGGGAATATCTGCAGTTTCAAGTCTTGAACGAACACCTGCGAAAATAAGCATTGCAACCATAAAGCCAACGCCTGCACCGAGAGAGTTTACCATTGAAAGAGCGAAAGAGTGTTCCATACCGCCGAATTTATCGAGGTTAAGAAGAACAACACCAAGAACTGCACAGTTAGTAGTAATAAGAGGGAGATAAATTCCCAAAGCATTATAAAGAGGCTTAATATACTTCTTTAAAACGATTTCAACCAACTGAACAAGAGCGGCAATAACAAGAATAAAGACGATGGTCTGAAGATATTCCAAATCGTGTTTTACTAAAAGAGTGTTGATAGGGAAGGTAACTGCTGTGGATGCCAACATAACGAAGATAACTGCAACGCTCATACCCAAAGCTGTATCAACTTTCTTAGAAACACCCAAGAAAGGGCATATACCAAGGAATTTGCAAAGAACAAAGTTCTCTGTAAGGATGGCGGTGAGGATTATTGAAAAAATCTGTGTAGCATTCATATCATATTATCCTCCCTTTTTGAAACTACTTTTGAACAGGTGGATGCAAGGGGACAGCTTTCGCATCCGTGAAGCTCTGCTCGGGGAAGCTTTTTCTTATCGCTGATTTTATTTGCAAGAGCAATAAGAATACCGAAAACAAAGAAACCGCCTGCAGGAAGAATGAACAATGTCATAGGTGTGTTAAGAACCGTAATACCATTGAAACCGCCTAAAACATTATCACCAAATACGCTAAGAAGGTTTTGTGCGTCGGAGAAAAGTGTACCGTTACCAAGGAATTCCCTTACAAGAGCCATACAGAAGAGGGCAGCAGTAAAGCCAATACCCATACCTAAACCGTCAACTGCGGAAGCAATAACAGGGTTTTTGTTTGCGAATGCTTCTGCTCTTCCGAGAATAATACAGTTAACAACAATAAGTGGAAGGAAAACGCCCAACGCTGCATCAAGTGCAGGAACAAAAGCCTTTACTATCATCTGAACAATGGTAACGAAGGATGCGATAATAACAACATAAGCAGGGATTCTGACTTTGTCAGGAATTACTTTTCTTAATGCGGAAATAACAATATTAGAACAAATAAGAACAATAGTTGCGGCAATACCCATACCGATAGCGTTAACCATTGAGGTTGATGTTGCAAGTGTGGGGCAAGTGCCGAGAACAAGTCTTAAAACAGGATTTTCACGAAGAAGACCTTTTGTAAACTCCTTGCGAAGTGAACATTTTTCGCTTTTAGCCATTTTCGGCACCTCCTTTTATTTGTGATAAAACATCAAATGCACTATTTACCGCATCTGTAACTGCTTGTGAAGTAATTGTTGCGCTTGTGATTGCTTGAATTTCTGTATCAGAAGAAGAGTTCTTGTTAACTGAAATTCCTTTTTC
>JAZSBI010000111.1:0-1820 GCA_045602345.1 Acutalibacteraceae bacterium
CTGGCGACCGGCAGCTGCAAAGGACACTTTGCACTTTCCACTTTACACTTTCGTAAAACAATGCTAAAATATAGCCATTGTTTTCTTTGTGAGGTGCATAGGCTATGACTAAAAAAGAACGGGCAAATAAAATTTGCGAATTATTGAAAACAGACTACCCTGATGCAATTTGCCAGCTTAATGCAGAAACCCCTTTTCAATTATTGGTTGCAACACGTCTTTCTGCACAATGCACCGATGCAAGAGTTAATCTTGTAACCCCTGACTTATTCAAAAAATACCCATCGGAAAATGAACTTGCAGAGGCAGATATTGAAGATGTTGAAAAGCTTATTCATTCCTGCGGATTTTACAGGGCAAAAGCCAAGGATTTAGTGGGAATGGCGAAAGCGGTCAGGGACATACACAAAGGCGTTCTTCCCGACACGATTGAAGAATTAACAACGCTACCGGGCGTTGGCAGAAAAACCGCTAACCTTATTGTTGGTGATGTTTATAAAAAACCTGCTGTTGTTGCTGACACCCACGTTATAAGAATTACTAACCTTTTAGGGCTTACGGATTCCAAGGACCCTAAAAATGTTGAAATGCAGTTAAAAAAGATTTTACCACCTGAAGAAAGCAACGATTTCTGTCACAGAATCGTTCTCCACGGACGAGCAGTCTGCATAGCAAGGCGTCCAAAATGTGAGGAATGCTGTTTAAAGGACGTTTGTAAATTTTATTTATCAAAAAACAAATGAGGTAAAAATGAACTATTCAAAAGGAAGAAAAGTATATATAGCTTTATCGGCAATAGCGTTGGTGGCGGTTCTTATAACAATATTTGTTTTATCGGCACAAAGTGGTGAAGAATCATCTTCAACAAGCGGATTTTTTACAAGACTTATTGAAGCCATTATAGGACAACCCGCCGACGAAGCTCTTATAAGAACACTTGCACATTTTTGCGAATTTGCAGGATTAGGCTTTTTAATGGTTAATTTCTTTTTCGCTTTAAAGGACAAGCTCCAACCTGTCATTAGTATACTTTTTTCCTGCATTTATGCCTTAACTGACGAAATACACCAGATTTTTGTACCGGGCAGAGCTTTCCAGCTGACTGATTTTGCTGTGGATTCTGCAGGAATTGTTCTTGGTGTAGTGACTTTTTGTGTGCTAATGTTATTAAATTCTAAATTCGGAATTCGAAATTCAAAATGAAGCTTCGCAAGGATTAAAGAAAGTGGAATAATTATCCCTCTTTTTTCGTGTAACGAAAAAGGAGGGGGGACCACACTTCAATTTGTTTTGATATGCTACTTGTTTATTTCGAGTTTTTGTAGTTGTAGTGATGAGTATAATCGGTGTGGTGGGTGGTACAAAGTTATGGAAAGAATATCAATGGTACCACCCACCATTCCGCCAGAACTATATTTATAAAAAACTATACCATCCGAAATCTATATATTTCAATATTTTATAAGTTGAGGAATGGTCCCCCCTCCTTTTTGCCAAAGCAAAAAAGAGGGATAGGCTTCGCAATAATTTTACATTTTTATATGGAGCATTTTTGCGCCCCGAAACCTGCCACTTCCAACTTGCCACTTTTACATCTGGCGGCTGCAGAATGCAAAGTGCAAAGTGAAGCTTCGCAGTGCTTTTACATTCTGGCAGCTGGCAACCGGCGACCGGCAGCTAAAAAAGGGGTTGTAAAAAAAGCGCAGACCGCATAAAACAATATAAATCAAGGGGGTTCCTGCAGGACTGATACCTGTAAGAACCCCTTAAACAATAAAAAGACCGCAAGTTATAAAAAATTTTTAGTTTTATGCTACGAA
>JAZSBI010000112.1:0-10096 GCA_045602345.1 Acutalibacteraceae bacterium
GCCTATAAGGGTATTCCGATTGCCGTGTCTGTTGCGTGTGCTCTTTCCAAAGAGGGCCTGGACGTACCCTTCTTCTTTAACCGTAAGGAAGAAAAAGACCACGGTGAAGGTGGCGTTTTTGTTGGCTACAAACCCCAGGAAGGTGAAGAAATCGTAATCGTTGAAGATGTTATCACAGCAGGTACTGCTATTCGTGAAAGCATGTCAATCCTTTCAGGTCTTAAGGGTACAAGGGTTGCTGCAACCTTCGTTATGGTTGACCGTAAAGAAAAAGGTCAGACAGAAAAATCTGCTATGGCAGAGGTTGGCGAAGAATACGGCTTCCCCGTATATTCTGTTGTTGACGTTTACGATATTATTGAATATCTCGAAGAAGACGAGAAAAACAAAGAAAATGTTGAAAGAATCAAAAACTACCTTGCAATCAACGGAGCAAAATCCTGATAAAATCGCCCACAGCACGCATTTATGCTCGGGACAGTATCCTTATACGGCTCCACTCGCATAAAAAACCACTGTGAACAATTTTCTTTAGGATTTAAACAATTAATTTTCTTGTGGTACAAAAAAGTTTTATAGAAATGAAAAGGGGATTAGTAGTATGAGAAGCTTGATTGATATTCTCGATTTAACCGTTGAAGAAGTAAATGAGCTTATTGCAACGGCAAATGATATTATAGATAACCCCGATAAATACTGTGAAAAGTGTAAAAGAAAAAAACTTGCAACCCTTTTCTTTGAGCCCTCTACAAGAACACGCCTTAGCTTTGAGGCTGCTATGATTGAGTTGGGTGGTAGTGTTATCGGTTTTTCTGCGGCAAACAATTCCTCTGCCGCAAAAGGTGAAAGTGTAGCAGATACAGCAAAAACAATAAGCTGCTATGCAGATATTATTGCAATGCGTCATCCTAAAGAGGGTGCACCCCTTGTTGCTGCACAGAATGCTACAATTCCCGTTATTAATGCTGGTGATGGTGGACATAATCACCCCACACAGACACTTACAGATTTACTTACAATTCAGCGTGAAAAGGGTGGCTTTGAAAACCTTACGGTTGGTTTCTGCGGTGACCTTAAATTTGGTAGAACAGTTCATTCTCTTATTACTGCTCTTTCAAGATACAGCGGTATTAATGTTGTACTTATTTCACCTGACGAATTAAAGCTCCCCAGCTATATAAAAAAGGATGTTCTTAAAAAGAACAATATTCCTTACAAGCAGACAACTGACCTTGAAAGCGTAATGTCCGAGCTTGATATTCTCTATATGACAAGAGTGCAGCGTGAACGCTTCTTCAACGAGGAGGATTATTTACGCCTTAAGGACAGCTATGTGCTTGAACCCAAAAAACTTATTAATGCTAAAAAGGATTTGTGCATTATGCATCCGCTTCCCCGTGTTAACGAAATAAGCGTTGCTGTGGATGATGACCCAAGAGCGTGTTACTTTAAGCAGGTGCTTTACGGAAAATATATTCGTATGGCTCTCATCTTGAAATTGTTAGAGGAGGCAGAAAAATGAATATAGATTCCATTACAAATGGTTTTGTTATTGACCATATTACTGCAGGCCGCGGTATGAAGCTTTATGACCTTCTTGGTCTTGATAACCTTGATTGCTCAATTGCAATTATAAAAAATGTTGCAAGTAAGAAAATGGGCAAAAAAGATATAATCAAAATTGATGCAGATATTGCTATTGATATTGATGTTATAGGTTATGTTGACCCGGGTACAACAGTCAATATAATCAAAAATTGTGAGCTTGTTGAAAAACGTACCCTTGAACTTCCCGAGCAGCTTACAAATGTTATTAAATGCAAAAATCCCCGTTGCATTACCTCTACTGAGCAGGAGATTAACCACGTTTTCAAGCTTACAGATAAGGATAATGGCGTTTATCGTTGCATTTACTGTGAGACACAGGCAAAGTGATTATATTTGAATTGTCAAAATCAACATATTAACTATTGGTTTGTATGGTTTTATTAGACCTTATGTGCCTTGACCCGATTCACTTGTTATGATAAAATGTAATCATAGATTTTAAGTGAATTTTTCCTGCTACTGACGGAGTAAAAGTGGAGCACCACAAAGGAGCAGGAAGCGGTTTTAAATCGTATTCAGCCGACCGTCTGGGCACACTTGTTCTTCCCCTGAACGAGTGCGCCTTTTTGGTTTTTGAAAGGATGTTTTATATGAAAAAAGTCGGAATTGTTATGGGTAGCGATAGCGATTTACCCGTTGTTGAAAAAGCAATAAACACTCTTAAAGAGTTTGAGGTGCCTTTTGAGGTTCACGTTTTCTCTGCTCACAGAACTCCTGTTGAAGCAAAGGATTTTAGTGCTAATGCCCGTGCAAACGGCTTTGGTGTTATTATTGCAGCGGCAGGTATGGCTGCTCACCTTGCAGGTGCGGTTGCTGCAAACACAACCTTGCCCGTTATCGGTATCCCGATTAAGTCACAGAATTTAGGCGGTATGGAAGCACTCCTTTCAACTGTGCAGATGCCCTCCGGTATTCCCGTTGCAACTGTTGCTATTGACGGTGCCGTAAACTCCGCATTACTTGCAATTGAAATTCTTTCCCTTGGTGAGCCCGAGCTTGAAAAGAAGCTGGCAGAAAAAAGAGCAAAAGACACTGCAACAGTTCTTGAGAAGAACAAAGCGATAGAAGAGAAATACAATTAACAATAAATTAAGGCGACTGAAAATTTAATTATAAATTGCGTCGCAGACCATTAATTTTGCATTTTGCATTTTGCATTTTGCATTTAATCAGAGGTGTAAAATGGGCGGTTTTTTTGGTGTAGTATCTAAAAACGATGCTGTGCTTGATACCTTTTTCGGAGTTGACTACCATTCCCACTTGGGAACCCGTCGTGCAGGTATGGCGGCATTCGACAAGGAATTAGGTTTACAAAGAAAAATTCATAAAATAGAAAACTCTCCGTTCAGAACAAAGTTCGAGAATATTCTCGACCAGATGAGCGGTAATTCATCAATAGGCTGTATAAGTGATACAGATGCACAACCTCTTTTGATGCGCTCTAATCACGGACTTTATGCCATCAGCACTATTGGTATTATAAATAACAGCGAAGAGCTTGTTAAACAGTATCTTTCATTCAGTGGCGGTCACTTTGGCGCAATGACAAGCGAGGGTATTAACTCTTCCGAGCTTGTATCTGCTATGATTGACCAGAAAACTGATTTTGCAGAGGGTATCCGTTTTGCTCAGGACATGATTGACGGAACCTCTTCAATCCTTATCCTTAAGGAAGACGGCAATATTATTGCTGCTCGTGATAAGGTTGGCAGAATTCCCGTTCTTATCGGAAAACGTGAAGATGGCTTCTGTGTTTCCTTTGAGGATTTTGCTTATAAGAAATTAGGCTTTGAGGATTACAAGGAATTAGGACCGGGAGAAATCGTTGAAATTTCTGCAGATGAAGTAAAAGTTCTTTCTCCTGCAAGAAATAAAAAGAAAATCTGTGCTTTCCTTTGGTCGTATTACGGATATCCCACATCCTGCTATGAGGGCAGAAATGTTGAGGCAATGCGTTATGAAAACGGAAAGATTATGGCGCAGACCGATAAAATATTAGGCGAGGCTCAGAATATTGACTATGTCAGCGGTGTTCCTGATTCCGGTACTCCTCACGCTATAGGTTATGCAAATGAAAGCGGTGTGCCTTTCGCCCGTCCCTTCATTAAATATACTCCCACCTGGCCCCGTAGCTTTATGCCCTCTAACCAAAGGGAGCGTAACAGGGTTGCCAAAATGAAACAGATTCCCATTCACGAGCTCATTCAGGGCAAAAAGCTCCTTTTTGTTGATGACAGTATCGTAAGAGGAACTCAGCTTCGTGAAACTGTTGAATTCCTTTATGAAAACGGTGCAAAAGAGGTGCATATGCGTTCAGCTTGTCCCCCCATTATGTATGGCTGTAAGTTCCTTAACTTCTCAAGAGGAACAAGTGATATGGACCTTATTTCAAGAGCTACCATTATGGAGCTTGAGGGCGAAGAAGGCTTCAAGCATCTTGACGAATACAGTGATGCTTCCACTGAGCGTGGTGCAAAAATGAGAAAAGCTATTTGTGAAAAGCTTCACTTTGCTTCTCTTGAGTTCCAGTCTTTAGAGGGTATTGTTAAAGCAATCGGGCTTCCCGAGGAAGACCTTTGCACATATTGCTGGAATGGTAAAGGCTGATTTATTAATTTATAAATAATTTATAGGAGAATAGATATGAATAATTCAAGATCAGAAAGTTATGCAGCAGCAGGTGTTGACATTACTGCAGGTTACAAAGCAGTTGAGCTTATGAAAAAACACATTGCAAGAACTCGTAACGAAGGCTCATTGGATGAGGTTGGAGGCTTCGGAGGTTGTTTTGACCTTGGTTGTGCTAAAGGTATGGAGCATCCTATATTAGTTTCCGGTACTGACGGTTGCGGTACAAAAGTTAAATTAGCTATTCTTATGGATAAACACGATACAATCGGTATTGATGCAGTTGCTATGTGCGTAAACGATATTGTTTGCGTTGGTGCAAAACCCTTGTATTTCCTTGACTATATCGCTTGCGGTAAAAACATTCCCGAAAAAATTGCTGAAATTGTCAGCGGTGTTGCAGAGGGTTGCGTTCAGTCAGGTTGTGCGCTTACCGGTGGCGAAACTGCAGAGCATCCCGGCTTGATGCCTGTGGAAGATTACGACCTTGCAGGTTTTGCAGTAGGTATTGTAGATAAACCTAAAATGATTGATAACAATAAAATGGCTGTTGGCGATGTTGTTATTGCTCTTCCTTCAACAGGTATTCACTCAAACGGCTTCAGCTTATGCCGTAAGGTTTTTGATATTGATAACAATAACCCCGAGCTTTACACAGAGCGTGAAGAATTAGGCGGCAAAAGCATTGCCGAGGCTTTACTTGTTCCCACTAAGATTTATGTTAAGCCTGTTCTTGCTCTTGTTGATAAGGTTAATGTTAAGGGTATTTCACACATTACAGGCGGTGGCTTCTACGAGAATATTCCAAGAAGCATTCCCGATGGCTTGTGTGCAAAAATAGATAAGTCTGCTGTTAAGGTTCTTCCCATTTTCGATGTAATTGCTAAATGGGGCAACATTCCCGAAAGAGATATGTTCAATACATATAACATGGGCGTTGGTATGTGCATAGTAGTACCTGCAAACGAAGTAGAACTTGCTATTGCAACCCTTAAAGATAATGACATTGATGCTTATGTAATCGGTGAAATTATCGAGGGCGAAGACAAAATTATACTTGAATAATTGAGGTAGCAAAATGCCCGGTACAAAAAATATTGTTGTTCTTGTTTCAGGTGGCGGAACAAATCTTCAGGCACTTATTGATGCACAGAATAGGGGAGAGCTTGGTGCAGGTAAAATAACCTGTGTTATAGCCTCCAAGGCAGATGCTTTCGCTCTTACCCGTGCAGAAAATAACGGCATTAAAACAAGAACCCTTATAAGAAAAGAATATTCCGATATTGCTTCATACAGTATTGCTATGAGGGATGCACTTCTTGAAGAAAAGGCGGACCTTGTAGTGTATGCAGGCTTTATGACCATTCTTGATGAGAATGTTTGTGATGCCTTCAAAAATAAAATGATTAATGTTCACCCTGCACTTATTCCCTCTTTCTGTGGCAAAGGCTTTTATGGGCTTCATGTTCACGAATGTGCTCTTGAAAAGGGCGTAAAGGTTTCAGGTGCTACGGTACATTTTGTTACCGCAGAATGTGATGCAGGTCCTATAATTCTTCAGAAAGCTGTTGAGGTTCAGGAGGGGGACACCCCCGAAACTCTCCAGAAGAGAATTATGGAACAGGCAGAGTGGAAAATACTTCCCAAGGCTGTTCAGCTTTTCTGTGATGGAAAGGTTGAAGTAGTTGAGGGGAAGACGGTTATAAAGTAAGTGCGAAATGCGAAAGGCAAAGCGCAAAGTGAACGGGAAGCTTCGCTTCCAAACATTGTTAAGGCTTCGCAATACTTTTACGTTGATGTAAGGATTGTACCACCCACCGCTAACGCGGTCAGTTGGTTGCAATACTTTTACTTCAATGCCAAGATTGTACCACCCACCACCTGCGGTGGTCCCCCCTCCTTTTTTGTTTCACAAAAAAAGAGGGATAGAAAAGGTAAATGATTTTATTGAAAGGATAGATAATAATGGAAATCAGAAATCTTGAAAATGAACTTAATTCTCTCGCTTATCACGGCAGAGGTATTATAATCGGTAAGAGTGCCGATTCTAAAAAGGCTGTTACTGCTTACTTCATTATGGGCAGAAGCGAAAACAGCAGAAACAGAGTTTTTGTTGAAGATGGCGAGGGTATCAGAACCCAGGCTTTTGATGAGTCAAAAATGGTTGACCCACACCTTATTATCTATGCTCCTGTCAGAGTTTTAGGCAATAAAACTATCGTTACAAACGGTGACCAGACAGATACAATTTACGAGCTTATGGACAAGCAGATGACCTTTGAACAGTCTCTTCGTACCCGTGAATTTGAAGATGATGCACCTAACTTTACACCCCGTATTTCAGGTATCATCCGTCTTGAAAACGGTGATATGAACTATGCAATGTCCATTCTTAAATCTGCTGATGGTGACGGCTCTTCCTGTCAGAGATACACATTTGCTTACTCAAATCCACTTCCCGGAAAAGCAAAGTTCATTCACACCTACAAATGTGACGGAAATCCTCTTCCCAGCTTTGAGGGTGAGCCCAAAACACTTGAGCTTCCTGATGTTGACATCGACACATTAACAGATATTATTTGGAAAAACCTTAACGAAGATAATAAGGTTTCCCTTTTTGTAAGATACATCGACCTTGAAACAGGTAAATATGATTCAAGAATAGTTAACAAGAATAAATAAGGAGATTATTGTAATGAAAGAATTTGAATTAAAATATGGTTGTAACCCCAACCAGAAACCTGCAAAAATCTTTATGGCTGACGGCAGCGAACTCCCCATTGAAATTCTCTGTGGTCGTCCCGGCTTCATCAACTTCCTTGATGCTTTTAACAGCTGGCAGTTGGTTAAAGAGCTTAAAGAAGCTCTTGGTCTTCCTGCAGTAACCTCCTTCAAGCACGTTAGCCCCACATCTGCAGCAGTTGGCGTGCCCCTTTCAGACAAGCTTAAAAAGGCTTGCTACGTTGATGATATTGAAGGACTTGACGAATCTCCCCTTGTTTGTGCATATGCAAGGGCAAGAGGTACAGACAGAATGTGCTCCTTGGGTGACTGGGTTGCACTTTCCGATGTTTGTGATGTTACAACCGCCAAGCTTATTCAGCGTGAGGTTTCCGATGGTATTATTGCTCCCGGTTACGAGCCCGAAGCACTTGAGATTCTTAAATCCAAAAGAAAAGGTAACTACAACATTGTTAAAATTGATCCCGACTATGTTCCTGCTCCCATTGAACACAAGCAGGTTTACGGTATCACCTTTGAGCAGGGCAGAAACAATTTCGAAATCAATCGTGAGCTTCTTCAAAATATTGTTACAGAAAATAAAGATATGCCCGAAAGTGCAGTTCGCGACCTTATAATTGCACTTATCACTCTTAAATATACACAGTCAAACTCTGTTTGCTATGCAGTTGACGGCCAGGCTATCGGTGTTGGTGCAGGTCAGCAGTCAAGAATTCACTGCACACGCCTTGCAGGTACAAAGGCAGATACCTGGTTCCTTCGTCAGCACGAAAAGGTTCTTAACCTTCCTTTTAAGGACACTCTCGGCAGACCCGACAGAGATAATGTTATTGACGGCTACATCAACAAAAACGAAGAGGATGTTTGTGCAGACGGTAACTGGCAGAAATATTTCACATCACAGCCCGCACCCCTTACAGATGAAGATGTTAAAGCATATTTTGCAACTATTGACGGTGTTGCTCTCGGTTCTGACGCTTTCTTCCCCTTCAGCGATAATATTGAACGTGCGAAGAAGAGCGGCGTAAAATATATTGCAGAACCCGGTGGTTCTATCCGTGATGACCTTGTTATTGAATGTGCAAATAAGTACAATATGTCAATGGCATTTACAGGTATGAGACTTTTCCACCACTAATTAAATTTGAGTAAAATCGCCCGTAGACCGCCTTGTGTTCGGGGCAGTATCTTCATACAGCACCGCTCACAAAAAACGGCACTCTGAACGATTTTCTTTCAAATTTTTGTGTTGAAAAAACTATAAAAGATGGTGAAAAAATAGTGAAAGTTATGGTTGTAGGTGGTGGCGGACGTGAACACGCTATCATCAAGAAAATAAAAGAAAACAAAAATGTAAAAGAAATTTTTGCGCTCCCCGGCAACGGCGGTATGGCAAAAGACGCAACTTTGGTTGATATCGGTGCAAAGGATATTGATAAAATCGTTGATTTTGCAGTTACAAACAGCATTGATTACGCAATTGTTGCTCCCGATGACCCGTTGGTGCTCGGATGTGTTGATGCACTTGAAGAAAAGGGAATTCCTTGCTTTGGTCCCAGAGCCAATGCGGCAATTATTGAGGGTAGCAAGGTTTTCTCAAAAAATCTTATGAGAAAATACGGTATTCCCACAGCGGCATACGAAGTGTTTGATGATATTGAAAAGGCTCTTAAATATCTTGAAACTGCTCCCATTCCCACAGTTATCAAGGCTGACGGTCTGGCTCTGGGTAAAGGTGTTATTATTGCAAACACCCGTGAGGATGCAGTTGAGGCTGTTATGTCAATTATGCAGGACAAAATGTTTGGCACAAGCGGTGACAATATTGTTATTGAAGAATTCCTTACAGGTCCTGAGGTTTCCGTGCTTTCCTTTACAGATGGTGTAACAGTTGTTCCTATGATTTCTTCAATGGACCACAAAAGAGCAGGGGACAACGATACAGGCCTTAACACAGGCGGTATGGGTACAATTGCTCCCAACCCCTACTACACAGAGGAAGTAGCAGCGGAATGTATGGAGAAAATCTTCCTGCCTACAATTGAGGCAATGAATAGAGAGGGAAGAATTTTCAAGGGTTGCCTTTATTTCGGTCTTATGCTTACTCCTAACGGTCCTAAGGTTATTGAATACAACTGTCGTTTCGGTGACCCTGAAACTCAGGTTGTTTTACCCCTTCTTGAAAGCGATTTGCTTACCATTATGAAAGCAACCACCAATGGTACCCTTGCTCAAACAGAGGTTAAATTCAGCGATAAAAGTGCTTGTTGTGTAATTATGGCTTCAAAGGGTTACCCCGTAAGCTATGAAAAAGGCTTTGAAATGAATATTCCCGAAGAAATTGAGGGTAATGTTTATGTTGCAGGTGCTTCTCTTAAGGATGACAAGCTCCTTACAAACGGTGGTCGTGTTTTGGGTGTTACCGCTGTTGAGGGTGACCTTAAGGCTGCGGTTGAAGCATCTTACGCACTTGTAAAACAAATCAGCTTTGACAACGCTTTCTATCGTAATGATATTGGTGCAAAAGCTCTTGCAGTTTTGGAGGATTAACAGATATGGTATACAGAGTTTATGTAGAAAAGAAAAAAGAACTTGCTCACGAGGCTAAAGCTCTTTTAAGTGATGCCCGTACACTTTTAGGTATCAAAAATATTGAAGCTGTTCGTGTTATAAACCGTTATGATGCAGAAAATATCACAGAGGAGCTTTTTGATTACGCAATAAAAACAGTTTTCTCCGAGCCTCAGCTTGATATAGCTACAAGTGAGGTTAATTTAGAGGGTGCAACTGTTTTTGCAGTTGAATTCCTTCCCGGTCAGTTTGACCAGAGAGCAGATTCTGCTGCACAGTGTATTCAGATTATTTCTCAGGGTGACAGACCCACAGTAAAATCTGCAAAGGTTTATGCTCTTTACGGTGACCTTTCTGCTGAGGACATTGCTGAAATCAAAAAACACGTTATTAACCCTGTTGAAGCAAGGGAAGCTACTCTTGAGGAATATGAAACTCTTGAAATGAAGTATGAAATTCCCACAGAGGTTAAAACTCTTGAAGGCTTCATTAAGCTTGACAGAGCAGGTCTTGAACAGTTTGTTAAGGATTTCGGTCTTGCAATGGA
>JAZSBI010000113.1:0-7404 GCA_045602345.1 Acutalibacteraceae bacterium
ACAGCGACAAGCCTGCCGGCGAAGTTATTGCACATTCACCCAAAGCAGGCGATCAGGTTGCACCCGGCACAGAGGTAACCCTTACCGTAAGTAACGGTATCCCTGCTTCTGCAGAGGCACAAATCAGATTCAATCTTCCTGCCAAATCATCAAGAGGCGATATGGAAGTGTTCATGAATAACGAGCTTGTTCAGGAGTCAACAATTCTTCTTGACGGCAGCGAATACACTCTTAACCTTGAGGGCAGCGGCGAAAATAAATCAATCAAGATTTATATTGACGGCAGAGAGCATTATACCTGCATCGTTAACTTCACAACCAGCCCTGCAACCGTTGTCAGCGGCTCCTATTCAACAGGTATTAACTTCACATCCGCAAAGCTTCCGAGCGTTGTCGGTATGACTGAAAGCGAGGCTAAATCCGCTCTCGGTTCCGCAGGTTTCTGGAATATCGAGGTTATCGGTACTCCTGTTGCCGATGAATCCAAAAACGGAATAGTTATCAGCCAGAATCCCAGCGTTTCTTCTTCCAGCTCAATCATGAATCCGCTTGGCTCAATTTATTCTGTTGACCAGAGAATCGAGCTTTATATCGGTCAGGTAGAAGGAGTATAAATTTTGGTTAAGCTTGAAGGAATTATTCTTAAAGGTATCGGCGGGTTCTATTATGTAGAAGCCGCCGGACAGGTTTACGAATGTAAGGCAAGGGGAGCCTTCAGAAAGAAAAAAATCACCCCGCTCGCAGGTGATAATGTTAAAATCACCATTCGTCAGGATAGGGAAAATACTATTGATGAAATTTACGAAAGAAAGAATTTTCTTTTAAGACCACCCGTAGCAAATATTGATACACTTATTATTGTATCTTCGGTTAAAGAGCCGGTGCCGAGTATTCTTGTTATTGATAAATTAACCGCAATTGCAGTTGATAAGGGCATCAGAGCTTGCGTTGTTTTTTCAAAAAGCGACCTTGGTGATACAAGTGAGCTTGAGGAAATTTATAAAAAAGCGGGTATAGATGTTTGCTCGGTTTGTTGCAAAACAGGGGAAGGCGTTGAAAAGGTTAAAGAAATGATAGGGGATGGTATTACTGTGTTTACAGGTAATACAGGCGTCGGTAAATCCTCTCTTTTAAATTGCATTGATGAACGCTTTGCTTTGGCAACAGGTGAGGTCAGCGATAAATTAGGACGAGGTCGCCATACCACAAGAGAAGTCACCCTTTACCATATCGGTAACGGACTTGTGGCAGACACTCCTGGTTTTTCGTCCCTTGATATTGAGCAGAGTAGTGAGGTTATTGTAAAAGAAAATTTACCTTTCTGTTTCCCTGAATTCTCTGAATATCTGGGTAAATGTAAATTTGCTTCCTGCTCCCATACAGTTGAAAAAGGTTGTTGCATTTTAGCGGCTTTAAAAGAGGGTTTTATACATCAAAGCCGTCATAACAATTATGTAGCAATGTATAATGAAGTTAAAGACTTAAAGGAATGGCAGCTGTAACACTTTTTAATATCGCTCATATTATGTAACAAATACATAAGGAGTGGTGCTTTGTGAAAGTTGTTGTATGTCGCAGTCCTAAGTTTTTAAGAGGTATTCTTAAATTAATGTTTGGAATAAAAGATGAATAAATAAAAAGCAACTCGTTCAATTCGGTTGAGCGAGTTGCTTTTCTTTTATCTTTTAGTTATTGTTCCTGCATTATATTCCCAGGGCTCAAAGCCGCCGTCGAAAGCAGGTGAGTTTTCAGCAAGTGTGAAATCTCTGTTTTCAGCATCCTTGAATAACGGGTCTGCTAAAATTGCATTGTTATAATAACCTCTGCCATACATACCAAGAATGTTTTCGCTGTCAAAAATGTTTGTTGAGTTGCCTGAATAAACTGTTTTTCCGAATGTGTTGTAATCCCAATATAAGTTCTTATCGTCTTTAAACCAATCAAGGCTTATAGTGTTCCAATACATTGGTGTATCATCACCAACAAGTATGTTGTTATAAAGGAATAAGGAGTTGTGGTCTTCATTTCTTGTGATTCTGAACTGACCCTCGCCACCGAAGGCAAAGATGTTATTTCTTATCATATTATCTTTACCATAGTGCTGGTGGAAGGTCTGTGAAGAGCAATCGTAAACAAGGTTCTTTTCTACAAGGATTTCAGAAGAGCCTTCGTCAAGGTAAATACCCCAACCGCCATAGCCGTATGCGCCTTCGTCACAACCTACGTTATAGATTACATTTTCGGAAATAACAGTATCGGGTTGAATACCAAGAGTGTAAATACCACCCATATCGGAAAGCCAACCGTTACCGATGTTGTAAATAAGGTTGTTGCTGATATTTATGTTGTTGGTAGGGTTGTCTGTGTAGCCCCAGTTCCAACCAACAGAAATACCTGTGTACCATCCATCGTGGATTTCATTGTGTGTAAGGTCGCAGTCAATAGCGTGTGTAAGAAGAATACCGATTGAGTTGTTGAAAATTCTTCCGTAGTTACTGATATGAGTGTCTGTAACATTAATATTCTGTGTGGTTGCTGGAACAACAAAATCACCGTGAATAAAGATTGCGTTACCGCCAATTTCATTAAATAAACAGCTTGTTATATTGCAGTCCTTTGATGCTTTTTCAAATTTAACTGCAGTATAAGAAATGTTTTCAAAGTTACAGTCTGTGAAATTGATTCCTTTTGAAGCTGCAATATAGATAGCTGCAGGTACTTCAAAAGCAGCCTGAGGATGCTCTGAACCGTATTTTATATTTTTGTATAACGGATGGGATTCTTCAAAGGGGTTACCTGTGTGGGTGCCGTTTATATGGTTCCAGTCTGTGTTCTGGAAATTAATACCCTGGAAAGAAATGTTTTCGGCATTATTTATTGTGAAAAGTTGCTCATTTAAACCGGCATAAACAACGGTGTTTTTAAGTGTGTCCCCATCCTGAGGTATGTAATAAAGCTTTTCTTCTGTTCTGTCAAGGTACCATTCACCGGGAAGGCTAAGTGCTTCTTTTACATTTTCAAGTATGTAGTTATCATCAACTCTGATTGTCATTGCTGAGGGCTTAGTGGTTTCAATTCTGCCGGTTTTTTCATCAATAGAGTGCACCGGTAAAATATCATCACACCAGAAGTGCATAAGCTTAACAACAATATCTTCGGGGTTGCTGAATTTTTTTAAGTCAGCTACATTTCCATAGAAAACAACGGAATGAGTAAAAAAGTCAGGGTCAGTTTCGGGTGCAATTGCTTCGTCAAGCTTTGGCTCTTTGACTTTTAATACATCTTCTTTCGGGTAGTTTGAAGTGGAAAGTCTTTTGCCGTCCTTGAAAAGTGAACGGAAATAATCCTCATCACTTTTAATGGGCATATCTGTTACAAAGGCTTTAACACCATTAATTTTTGTTTCTTTCCAGTTACCCTTGATTTCCTTTGAACCGGAGAAAACAACTTCTTCATCAGGGTATGAACGGTAAAGAACATTGCTTTTGTCGTTTTCATCGAATGTAACTGTGTCCGAGATTGTGTATGTACCTTCTCTGAACCACACGGTAACTTTTTTATCTTTCGGAATATTTAAGGATTTTAATTTTTCTTTTGCACCTTGCAATGTTTTTAAAGGTGATTTCAATGTTCCTTCTGCATTATCATCGCCATTGGTTGCAACTATTAAATCAAATTCGCCCATTTTGAACTCACCTTCGTCAAAAGCCTGCTTTTCAGTCTTTACATTAGTGTCATTGAACACAGGTGTTCTTTCATCGGGGTAGTTTGCAATAAATGCAATAATACCGGCAATTATTGATAAAACAAGAATTATTGAAACGATAATTAAAATAAATTTCTTTACTTTCTTTTTGTTTATTTGTTTTTTCATAACATCATCCTATTTAAAATTTGACTCTTTCGCCTGTGTGGGCGTTAACAATGGCTTTATGAACACCTATGTAGGTGTTTGAAATGTATTTGTCAAGATGAAGACATCCAAAAAACCAACGATCAAATTCGCTGCATTTTGAAAGCTCGTCAAAATAAGCGTTTAATGTTGTAACACGCACAGCTTCACTTTCACCAAGCTTTAAAAATCCTTTTATGGTGGAGGAGGGCTCATGTGTGATAATAACATCTATTTTGCAATTATTTTTTTCCAGGTTTTCAGCACCCTCAAGGAGCTCTTCCTTTGAGGGGATTTCGTATTTAAGCCAAGGATTATCTTCAATACGTGAATCAAGGTCAGGGCTTTCGCCACCGCCCATTGTGAAAATTTTAAGTCCGTCAATTGTAAAAATCTGCCCGCGCATAAGGTGGAAAATGTTGTCGGAAATCTGGTGAACCTTACCGCCATTCCATGTGGTGAGAGGGTAGGCGTTTAAAAGGTCAAAGTTTTCGTGTGTTCCGTCAATGAAGCAAATATTATATTTCCTTTTGGAAAACGCTTTAAGAATTTTTTGTTCCGCCTTGGATTTGTCCCATATAAAACCAAAATCACCACAAATTATAAGTGTGTCACCCTCTTTTAAAGTTTTTAAAGAGGATTTGGAAAGTCTTTCGGGATCGCCGTGAGTATCACCGGTAACAAAAACCATAATTTTTATACTCCTTTTTTGTAAAATACTATTTTAATTTGTTGAGATAAATGATATACTTAAGGTACCTCCCTGGTGAAGGGAGGGGGACCACGCCGAAACTTGTTTTGGTGTGGTGGAGGGTTCTGGCACCGCCAGGTGCGTATAATAAAATCCTTTACTTATTTATAAAACTATTCTATAACATTTCACGGTGATTGTCTATGAAAAAATTACTGATTTTTATAAATTGTTTAATTTTAATGTTTTCTTGTTTTGTACCTGCTTTTGCAGAGGGTGAAGAGGAAAACTCAGTTTCAACCAAGAACGGCAACTATGATATAGCCGCACCAGAATACGAAACAGAAATAGCACTTCTTGTAAATGTGGACACAGATACTGTTATTTACAGCAAAAATGCAGATAAAATAACTGCACCCGCTTCACTAACAAAAATTGTAACTGCACTGGTTGTTCTTGAGGAGTGTACAGATTTACAGAAAAAAATTGTTTGTTCCTATGATGCCATTCATAGTCTGGATGGCACAGGTAGCTCTGTTGCAGGGCTTATGGCGGATGAAGAAATAACACTTGAAATGCTTTTATATTGTCTGTTTCTGCCCAGTGCCAACGATGCTGCAGCAGTTCTGGCAGAAGAATTTGGTGGCGGAAAGACAGAAGATTTTGTTGCGAAAATGAATACCTTTGTTCAGGGCTTGGGATGTGAAAATACATATTTTGCAAATCCCCACGGCCTTGATGATGAGTCGGTAAAAGGCTATGAGGGCGAAAACCAGAATAAAACCACCGCAACAGATATGTATCTGATTGCTAAAAAGGCATTGGAAAATGATACTATTGTTAAAATGTCATCAAAATATGGCAAAACAATGCCTAAGACTAATAAAAGTGATGTTAGGTATCTTTACAATACAAACCCGCTTCTTAACAGTTATTCTGATTATTATTATGAGAGTGCAAGAGGACTGAAAACAGGTACCACAGATAAAGCCGGTGCATGTCTTATTTCCAGTGCAACAAAGGATGGTTATACATACATCTCAATTGCTATGCGTGGCGTTACCGACAAGGTTATGGACGGCAAGCAATGGAATACAGCATTCCTTATGTGCCGCTATATGCTTAAATGGGCATTTAATAATATTAAAATGGCTACTCTTGCAGACAACTCCAACGTTATGGGAGAGGTAAAGGTCAAGTATGGCAGGGGTGTAGATTATGTTGGCCTTGTACCTGCAGCTCCCGTTATTGCTATTATTCATAAGGATTTAAATTATGATGATTTAGTTATTGAATTGCCTGAGGGCTTCCCCGAAGAGATAGATTCGCCTGTTGAAAAGGGACAGCTTGTGGGAACAGGCAAGCTGATGTATAAAGACGTTGAAGTAGCTCAGGTTCAGCTTGTAACATATCAGACAGTTAAAAAGAACTACTTGTGGGCGATGTTTAATTGGATTGAAGCTATTGCAACATCAAAGGTTTTTGTTTTTGTGGTAGTCTTTGTAATCCTTGTTTTAGTTGTTCTTTATTTTGGTACGAAAAATCAAAGGAAAAAGAAAAAACGTAAGAAGAATAAAATTGAAATCGTTAAGGATTACAGTAAGTTAGCTAAGTAGATATACAGATTATACAATGTGGATTTTGTATTTTGTTGCAAATTCCACATTGTTTTTTATAAAATTATGTAATTTGCCACGTGAGAAAAACCTATGAAAACAAGAGAAAAACGAAGAAAACACGAGATTGCAAGAATTATTTTAAAATTCATTAAAAAAACTGTTGACTTTGAAATGTCCTTGTGATAATATATCAAGGCAATGAAGAGGGGAAAACCCTCAAAACTATTACGGAGGTAACTGTTATGTCTACTTATATGCCCAAAGGCAAACCCGAGCGCCAGTGGTATGTTCTTGACGCAGAAGGCAGAACTCTCGGCGAAGTTGCTGTTGAAGCTGCTGTTCTTCTTCGTGGTAAGCACAAACCCACATTCGCTCCTCACGCAGACTGTGGCGACAGCGTTATCATCATCAATGCTGCTAAGGTTGTTCTCACAGGTAACAAACTTGAAGACAAATACTATCATCATCACACAGGCTACATCGGTAACATGAAATCCGTTAAATACGGTATTCTCATGAAAGAAAAACCCGAGTTCGCAATGCAGAAAGCTGTTAAGGGTATGCTTCCCGATAACACTCTCGGCAGAGCTGCAATGGCTCGTCTTCGTGTATATGCTGGTGCAGAACACGAACAGACCGCTCAGAAGCCTATCGTTAGAGAATTTTAAGGGAGGAGGCACTAATTATGTACGAAAGCAAAGCATATTTCTACGGTACAGGTAGAAGAAAAAAATCCGTTGCACGTGTTCGTGTATATCCCGGTACAGGTAAAGTTACAATCAATGACAGAGATATCGACGATTATTTCGGTCTTGAAACACTTAAACTTATTGTTCGTCAGCCTCTCGCTCTTACAGAGACTCTCGAAAAATACGATGTTGTTTGCCGCGTAAACGGTGGTGGCGTTACAGGTCAGGCTGGTGCTATCCGTCACGGTATTGCCAGAGCTCTTCTTCAGTCTGAAGACGATGTACGTCCCGTTCTTAAGAAAGCAGGACTTCTCACTCGTGACCCCAGAATGAAAGAAAGAAAGAAATACGGTCTCAAAGGCGCACGTCGTGCACCCCAGTTCTCAAAGAGATAATCAGTATTATTTCAAAACATCAAAACCCCCGAAACCTTTGGTTTTGCGGGGGTTTACTTTTATTACGATGAGGTTGATCAGATGGAAGACAACAAGAATTTTTTGGGAACTGCGCCCG
>JAZSBI010000114.1:0-2683 GCA_045602345.1 Acutalibacteraceae bacterium
AACGGGCACGAAATTGCTAACCATTCCGACACCCACGCTGCTTTCAGTAAAATCAGCCGAGAGGAAATAAAAACCGAAATTTTAAATTGTAACAAGAAAATCGAAAACATAACAGGCATTGCACCAAAGCTTGTAAGAGCCCCAAGCGGAGATTATGACAACAAAAGCATAGAAGTTGCCGAAAGCCTTGGTATGAAAATGATTCAGTGGGATTGTGACAGCCTTGACTGGAAGTTGCTGACCGTTGATGAAATGTATAATCGTGTAACAGAAAAAGTGCAGTATGGCTCAATTATACTTTTTCACAACGGAGTCGAAAACACTCCTGATGCACTTGATAAAATCCTTACAAAATTAGAAAAAGACGGCTACGAATTCGTAACCGTCAGTGAACTTATTTATTGGGATAATTATGAAATTGACCATACGGGCAGGCAGGTAAAAAAGCAAACCAATCATAGAACCGTCCCCTGATTGTCTGCCCTGCCCTGATTGTCTGCCCTGATTGTCTGATTGTCCAAGATATTATTAATAATCTTTGGTACGATAACACTCACTACATTTCACAGAAAAGAGACCTTCTTTAAATTTCCCACCACAATATTGACATACACCTTTTTTTCTTGTAAATTCTCTAAAACTTTCTACCGAAAAACAATTTTGGTATTTTTTTAATAAATCGAAAGAAATATTTAAATTTTTAAGGTTTTTGCAGTAAGAAAAAGCATATTCACCTATTCTTTTTACACCATTACCAATTGTCACAGAGACAAGGTTATCACAACAAGCAAAAGCAGAATCGCCTATACTTGTTACACTATCAGGTATCAAAATTGATGTGATACTTTTGTTTCTATAAAAAGCACATTTACCTATACTTGTTACTTTATTACCGATAGTTACCAATTTTATATTTGGTGAATCATTGCTGTAATTTGAACAACAATAAGCAGGTATTTTTTCTACATTATCGCTAAACACAAGCTCAAATCCAGAGCCTGATGTTCCTGCAGCACTGAAAATAGGTGTATATTCGTAACAAATATCAACACTCTTAGCATTCCAATATACTTTTTTTAAACTTGTGCAAGCACCAAAAGCATGACCGCCTATAAAAGAAACATTATTGGGAATTGTAATTGATGTTAACCCTGTGCAATGGTAGAAAGCCTTTCCACCTATCCATTCTACGCTATCAGGAATTTTGATTGAATTAAGATTTTCACACCAACAAAAAGCACTACTACAAATTAAATTTAAACCTTCCGGTAAATTAATCTCTTCAAGATATTTACAACCAGAAAACGGAGCTTCCTCTTTATCATTGGAACGTAATTCTTTAAGTGTAGAAGGTAAAGTTACTTTAGTTATTGCGCTGTTTGCAAAAACTCCACCCTCAATAGCAATAACGCCCTCGGGCACAACAGGTGTTAATGACTCACCATGATACTCCCTTAAAACGCCACCTTCAATAACAAAATCCTTGTGTGTGTCCTCATAAACATTAACTACAGCACCGTCGCCATAGTTGTGACTAGTGTTATTAGTGATGTGGTAAATGTTATTGTAATAATTATTGAATGTCTGAATTGCTTCTTTCACTACGAAAGGCTTTCCACAATACTGACAAATAGCTAATCGCTCTTTATTATCTACTTTTACAATACCACCACATTCGGGACATTCTGCGGGTACTAATGCCATAACTTTTACTCCTTAAATCTTGTAATTAATAATCTTTCTCTTTTCCACACTCGGCACATTTTTTGATGAATAAACCATTAAAATACCCGCCACAATGTTGACATAAGCCTTTTTGTTTCCATTCGGCAATAAGTCTTTGCTTTTCGGCTTGTTCTTCGGCTTCTCTTTTAGCCTTTGCTATAGCTGCTTGTTCTTTTTCATAAGGAGTGTTAGCGAAAGCACCCTCACCTATTTCTGTTGCAGAATTAGATATTGTGACTGAGGTAAGACTTGTGCAATTTCCGAATGCACCTGGCCAAGTTATTGTATACTGCACCCACCCTGCAATCTTTCTCACGCTGTTAGGGATTGTGATAGAGGTAAGGCTTGTACAACCCTCAAAAGCACAATACGCTATTCTTGTTACACCTTCAGCGATTATAGCAGATTTAAGATTTGTACAACCCATGAAAGTCTTGCCCTCTATTTCTGTTACACTATTAGGTATTGTAATTGATGTAAGACTTTCACAATATTCGAAAGCAGAAAAGCCTATATATGTTACACTTTCAGGAATTTCTATTGATTTAAGGCCCCTGCACCCATTAAAAGCATACCCCTTTATTTCTGTTACACTATCAGGGATTGATATTGAAACAAGGTTTGTACAGCACTCAAAAGCATGATAACTAATGATATTTACACTATCAGGCATAACAACAGATTTAATTTTTAAACCCTTAAAACAATTTTCTCCGATTTCTACAACCCCATCAGGAATCACTACATCAACTGAAGCACCTTGATATTTCTTTAAAACTCCACCTTCAATAACAAAATCCTTGGATTTATCCTCATAAACATTAACAACAGCACCGTCACCATAGTTGTGGCTTGTGTTATAAATATTAGTAACATTAAAGTATGTATTAAAATTATTTACTGCCTCTTCAACAATAAAAGCACTTCCACAATATTTACAGTTTGCAGCCTTCTGCTC
>JAZSBI010000115.1:0-20677 GCA_045602345.1 Acutalibacteraceae bacterium
AGGAGGAAGAGCAATGGCAAAATTAGAGCAGGTTCTTAATGGTGATTTCGGACAGATTTTAAAGACAATCGAGAATGGAATACTGAATGGCAGTATGTCGGCATCCCTTGAAGATTCAAGCGATATTTTTGATGGTGATGCAAGATGCAGTGTTCGTGTTTTTGAGCGATACAGCTATGCAGGTGGTAACCGAGTTAGTATGAATGTTACATTGTTTCAAAACGGTTACGGACCTATTTATCTTTCGGCAATTACATCGGGCGGAAGTCAGGCTGTGCTTTTCAAGGTCAATACTTTTGGCGAAGAGGCATTTCTTGATAAATTGAGAGAGTTGTTGTAATTTGGCTTTGAGGGGTGTACAATTTGAAAAATGTAGTAATTAGTGCTGATGGTGAACGAAAGGTTTATTCCGTTCCGGATATTGTTGCAGATAATTTGAACGAATATTGCATAGGCTTTTGTGATGATTGGTTAAGGACGAGTCCTGACGCAAAGAAATACAGACAAAAAGGATGGTACAACGAGGAAGATTTTATAGAGTATCTAAATGAATGGGCTTTCCCTGAGGAAAAGTCTATATTGGTTGAAAATCTTGGATGGATTGATTTTGGAAAAGCATTACCCGAACCATATAACAATTGTCCTGAATTCAATTTTTAAATTTATTTGTTTTTAGAAAGGGGCGGGTTCCTATTAAAAAATTAAAGATAATTGTTCCTGTTATCGCTTTTGTAATAGTAGCAATTCTTGTTCTTTCACAATTTTCTTCACTTCTTTTATTGGGGGAAGCGACAATGCCGTATACATATGATTATGAGATTCCCGACAGTATTCCCGAATACCAAGTGCTTTCCGCCGAAAAGAAAACAGATTGGAAAGCTAAATGGATTTGGGACAACGAAAACCTGATAGAGAAAAATGTCTGGATGTGCTTTAATAAAAAGGTAAGTCTTGAAAGAAAGCCTGAAGAACTTACTGCTAACATCTCAGCTGATTCTAAATACTGGCTTTACATAAACGGAGAAGTTGTTGTTTTTGAAGGTAACGTGAAACGTGGCCCCGATGAAAACAGCGGTTATTATGACAATATAGATATTGCCCCTTATCTCAAAGAGGGAGAAAACTCAATTTGTGCCTTGGTGTGGTTCTGGGGTGATGATAAAAACTATTCATATAATAGTAGCGGTCAGGGCGGATTTCTTTTTGAAGCTAAAAATGAGGACATCACCATAATTTCCGACAAAAGCTGGAAGGTGAAAAGAAACACAGCTTATGTTGACAGTGCCTTTTATCAACCAAATTACAGGATTGCCGAACACAGTATTTATTATGATGCAAGGAAAGAGTTGGGCGATTGGCTAAATGCATCTTATGATGCTTCCGCTTGGGAAAATGCAACCGAATATGCTGACGGTGGCAAGGGGGAATATGGTAATCTTTACCCGAGAGGAATACCATTTTTGAAGGATTACGGTCTTAAGGCTTATGAGAATTCAAAGGATTATGAAAACTATACCGTGAAAAATCCTATTGGTGAAAAAATTACCGTAGATATTCCATATAACGCTCAGCTTACTCCATATCTTAAAATCATAGCACCTAAAGGGAAAAAAATTCGCATAACAACTGAAAATACTTTAATAGGTGCGGTTTCAACTACCTATGTAACTAAAGAGGGAGAGCAAGAATTTGAGTCTTTGGGTTGGGTTAACGGAGAGCATATTACCTATGAAATACCTAAAGGTGTTACAGTTGTTTCCTTAATGTACCGCGAAACAGGGTATGACAGTTCATTCTGTGGCAATTTCAAGTGCGATGATGAATTTATGAATTCACTGTGGCAAAAATCTCTGCGTACACTTTATGTTACCATGCGTGACAATTTTATGGATTGTCCCGACAGAGAAAGAGCCCAATGGTGGGGCGATGTTACAAGTGAAATGATTATGACAATGTACTCTATGGACAGTAATTCCTACCTGCTGTATCAAAAGGGCGTTCAAGCGATGCTGTCTCACATTGACGACACAAAAGTACTTCAAACTGTTGTACCTATAAGTGGTGACTATTTTGAACTTCCTGTTCAACAACTTGCAGGAATTGTGGGCTTCCTTACTTACTATGAATATACCGGTGACAAAGCTTTTATAGAAAAGGTCTATGGTGCATCCATTGATTACTTGAAGCTTTGGGAAATGGGTGAAAATAATCTTGTTGTTCACCGTGAAGGCTCATGGGATTGGCCTGATTGGGGAAATAAAGCAGATATGACAGCCATAGAAAATGCATGGGTTTACTTTGCTCTTTCTGCCGCAGAGGAAATGGCAAATATTTTAGGAAAAGACGATGACATTTCATTTATTACCGAAAGGAAAGAAACTCTTTCGAAGGGGTATAAAACTCTTTGGACAGAAGAAGGTTTCAAAAGCGAAGATGCTAAAAAGCCAGATGATAGAGCCAATGCACTTGCAGTTTTGTCGGGGCTTGCAGACAAAGAGCAATATGAAACTATTACAAATGTACTCACAACCACTAAGAATTCCAGTCCGTATATGGAATACTATGTTCTTGAAGCCCTTTGCAAAATGGGCGAATATGAAACAGCAAGGGATAGAATTAAAGACAGGTATGAGGGTATGGTGAGTGCGGATTATTCTACTCTCTGGGAATTCTGGGATGCTTGGCGAGGTACTAAAAATCACGCATGGAGTGGTGGACCTCTTGTTATAATGAGCAAGCATTTTGCAGGTATCACTCCAATTGGGGCAGGCTACGAAGAAGTTGAAATCAATCCTCAATACTCATTGTACGATAATATGAACTGTACCGTTCCCAGCGTAAAAGGGTTAATCACTCTGGATTATGAAAAGAATGGAGAAGATTATATTATCGACATTGTTTTACCACAAGGTATGAAGGCAGTTTTATATGTGCCGACAGATGCTGTTGTAAATATCAATTCAAAGGTTTATTACCAAAATGGTGAGTATGTAAACGGTGATGAAAAAGGTGATATTGAGATTGTGGAAAAAGCACCAAATAACTGATATGGTCATTTGCAATTTATTTAATTAAAACTGAAATGGACTGACATTTTAGTCAGCCCATTTCTTTTTTATAGTTTGATTTTGTGTTTACTTTCAACTCGTTTTTTTAAAATTAAGGTTCAAAACGTTTAGATAAATTTACAAATTAAAATTGTTATAAATGCTGTACCATTCGTAGTACATTGAGTGTGATATTATATTATTGTTGAAAAATAAATGCAGTTTGTCTTGACAAAAGGTAGGGTATAGTGGAAAATTATTGTGTGAGGTGCACTATGAATAGAACTGAAATTGGTTTAAAAATCCCATTGGGGTATAGAATAATTGAAAAAAATGAAGAGGTGGATTTGTTTACCGCCTGTGGTATATTAAGAAGCGGAAAACAAAAGTACATAAGTCGTGCAAAACGTGCAGGCGACAGAGCAATACTGACAACACATCACATAAAGTGTCCTCATTGCGGCAAAGAAATTCCTGCATATGCTCATTATTGCTTTAAATCTTTTAGCGCTTTTCCTAAAAAGAGCGAGGTTGAAATATCAGCTTGGGCAGAAATACAACTCACTATGATTGATGAGCCGGATGAGGATTTGTATGTTCAGGAATTTTATGATTATTCAGAGGAATATATATGTGAAAAATGCGGTTATAACTCACTTAAATCACAGGATTATACAGATTTGTTATTAAACTATATTGATGGCAACCTGTATATCAGAAGAGAAATAAAAAATCTTGCAGAATTACTTTCGTTTAAATGGTTAAATGGTGTAGCAAATATCAGTTTTCCCTTATATGAACAACTGGTTTTTGATTTCGGTACAGGTACTGCTGAATTTGACCTTTTAACTGATGATTCCATTATATGCACCGCAACAGTTATTGGTTTTCAAACGAATTTTACAGAGGATGTTTTAGTACAATTACTTACTAAAAACAGGGTTTTAAAACGCACAATAAAAAGGCTCTTTGAGGAAATATCAGGCGAAAAAATACCGTTTACTACAAAAGAGCTTGATTTTGATAAGTTTATAACTCTTCTCAGGTTCAGGGGATTTACCAAAGATTTTTATGAGGCTGTTCCATTCTGGAAGGGAACAAGAGTTTTAGATGCCAGTTTCAATGCTATAACTAAAAGATTAAAAAATCCACAGATGGCAATGGAACTATTGAAAGAAGCGGACATTCCTTTTTGTAAATCTGTTAAAAGGTTATTTGCCAAAAACAGTGGTTTGTTTTTCTATTTGAAAGAATGTGAGTTTTTATTCAGTGTGTTTCAGGATGTGAATTTGTTTTGCACTTTTTTGGATAAGCCTAAGATTATACAGTTTTTGTCCATGATGCATTATTACGAACCATCCGTTAAAGCTTTTTTAACAGATTATTCCCGCGTGTTGGGCAAAGATCGTTTCTTTAAAAAAGTTTCCGCTTCTGATAGGTTTATAAACTATGGTACATATTATGCTTCGTTAAGTACCTATGTACAGCAAAAAGAGCAGGAAAAATGGCTTGATGGCATGGATTTGTTTGAAGATTTTAGATTTATTTCATACAATGGAATTGATATTTCCGTTCCTTTGTCAAGCTCTTTTAAAAATACGAGCGAGTGCGTGGTAGATAAATTCAGATTCAAATTTTTGAGGACTAAAGGAGAGTGCGTTATTGCAGGGGAAAGAATGAAGAATTGTCTTGTGAATTGGGATGCTTATTCAAACCCTGTTGCAGTGATTTACAGTGGCGATAAAATGGTTGGTGCTGTTGAGGTATGTGATGATGCTTTAGTACAAGCAAAGGAAAGTGAAAACAAATCAATCATTCCGGATTCAGATTTGTATAAAGCTATTCAAAAATGGTGTCAACGGAAGAATATAAAGTTTGATCCCGATAATCTCGAGGGACCTTTTATGAGGGAATAAAATAGTAATGGGATGTAAAAAACTTTCGTTTTTTACATCCCATTTTTTATGCTTATACAAAAATGTGACGGTTTTCTTTCGCATATTGTTCGGCGTAACTTCCTGTAGGGGCGTGTAGTGTAAGCTTTTCACACAATAAGAAGGCGGTCGGTCCAATACTTGTAACACTTGCAGGAAGTGTTACGGACATAAGATTTTCACAGAAGAAAAATAATTCGTTATCTATTTTTGTTACGCCATCAGGAATTGTAACGGATACAAGAGTTTCACATTCTGCAAAAACTTTATCGCCAATAGTTGTTACGTTGTTGGGGATTACTACGTTTTTTGCTGAACCGTAATATCCGTATAAGGTGTTACCTACAACAACAAAACCATCATTATCTGCAAGACCGGGACAGTCTCGGAATGCATTTTCTCCAAATTGTGTTATGGTATGGGGCAGTGTGACGGAAGAAAGGCTCTCACAGCCGTAAAACAAATCACGGTTGATTTTGGTGATGGTGTCGGGTATTGTGATTGCTTCAAGTTTTTCACAATAGGCAAATGCACCACGTGATATTTCTGTTACGCTGTTTGGTATACAGACGGATTTTAGCTTTTTACAATTATGAAAAGCATGGATGCCTATGTTAGTAACAGTATCACTTATTGTTATGGTTGTAAGATTTTTAGAATCACGGAAAGCTTCTCTGCCGATTTTTGTTACACCATCAGCTATAGTGTATTCAGTTTCAGCTTTCCCTGTTGGGTATTTAATTAATCTTGTCTTTTTTTTGTTGAATAAAACTCCGTCTGAGCTTGAATAAGTTTTGTTGTTTTTATCTACACGGAATTCTTTTATTCCGCAACATCCGGAAAAAGCATTTATATCTATGTGTTTTAATCCGCATGATAGTTTAATTACTGCCAGGTTTTCACATTTGTAAAAAGTAGCCCCTATAATGTTTGTTACATTGCTGGGAATTGTGAATGATGTGAGATTTGTGCAATTCCAAAATGCCATATTGCCAATGAATGTTACACTGTCCGGAAGAGTGATTTCTGTAAGGCTTCTGCAACCGGCAAAAGCCCATTGACCAACAGTTGTTACGGTGTTAGGGATGGTAATTGATGTGAGCTTTTCACAATCATAAAAAGCGCTGTGCTCAATACTTTTTATTTTAGCAAGAATTATAACACTTTGTATGTTTTTTCGGACTTCTTTTGTTTCGTTTTTTGTTCTGGGGGCACCGGGGCTGAAAGCATATTTACCAATGTTAATAATATGGTACTTACCTATTTTTTCGGGAACAACCACATGCGTATCAGTGCCCTTGTACCCGGTTATTATGATACCTTCATCATCTACGCGAAAAGAAAATATTTTTTTCCAATCTGCAATAGAACGGTTTTTAATACCAAGCTCTTTTTCAAGTTTATCATTTTCGTGTTTTGCCTGTTTTTCGGTGGAATAAGTGCTGCCTTTGTAGTTTAAAAGGAATGCTTTTACTTTTGTTGCTGTGGCTGCTTTTTCAATGAATTCATTCAGTTCGTCAATATTGATTTTTTTATATAAGCAAAACAATTTTTCTACAATTACTGCATTGTCCATTTCGATTGCGGTAGCTATAATTTTATTTTTGTTAGCTTTGAGCTTTCTGCTTACTGCCTCGTTTATTAAAACTGATTCGGGTAACTGGTCCAGAAAAGAAAGCATCAGTGTAAGTTTTTGTTCTGAATCCTTAAAGTAGTTCCAGATTATCTGAAGGGCAGAGTCTTCGAAAACGTCAATATTTTTTGGCAAGTTTAGTGTTGTAATATTGGCACAGCCTTCAAATGCGCCTCTACCAATACCTGTTATACCGCCGGAAATAGTAATTGTTGTAAGCTTTTTGCAATGCCAAAAAGCCTCTGCACCGATATAGGAAAGGTTATTTGAAGTTGTGAATTCAGCTAAACTTGAACAATACTTGAATGCACTATTACCGATATATTTTAATCCATTTGGTATTGTGATTGATTCAAGACTTTGACAATAGCGAAAAGCGTATTTACCTATGTTTGTTACGCTATCGGGAATTATAACGGCTTCCAGGTTTGAACAACTCGAAAATGTAGAGTCTTCTATTTTCGTTACACCATCAGGAATTACAATTGAAGTAAGATTTGTGCAAAGAGAGAAAGCGTGCATACCTATACTTTTTACACTATCAGGGATTACGACGTCATTGAGTTTGAAGCACCCTTGAAAAGCCCCTTCACTAATATTTGTAATAGTAGGGGGGAGTGTTACTGTTGTTAAATTTATGCAATCGCGAAAAGTATCGTTACCGATGTTGGTTACACCGTAAGGAATTGTAAAAGTTTGTAGCCCGGAACAACCATAAAACGCAGCTACTCCGATATCTGTAATGGTGTCAGGAAGTGTGACTGATTCGATTTTTGAACAAAAAAGGAAGGCTCTGTCACCTATACCTGTAACCCCGTCAGGGATTACAACATTCTTGTCTGAGCCAATGTAATTTTTTAATATACCATTCTCAATTATAAAATTTTTAATGTTACTCATTTGATGCTTCCTTTGTTTTTGGGTTTGTAGAATATCAGAATTATAATTGATAAATGCTATTCTAAAATGAATTATCAAAGCATTGTACTTTTATTTTATCACATTGTAATTGTTAAAACAACTCGAAAGATAAGTGTAGTGGTTGAATTAGTGTTGTTTTATACATGAAAAGGGTGTATTTCGTTGTAATAAAGTGAGAAATGTGGTATAATATAAAGGTTAATAAATATTTTGTTGGAAGGTGTGTAACATGGAACAGGAAAAAGTTTTGAAAATGCAAAAATTGGCTCAGGACGTACTGAACCTTTCCAAAAACACACTGCTTGTGAATTTGCGGTTTCTTGATATGGCGTTAAGCGGTTTTGTGTACTACCCTTGTGAGGAATCCAGTTATTATACAAATGGTGAAATTTTACTGTATAATCCAATACATGTTCTTAAGAGCTATAAAAGAGAAAAAAGTGCACCCGTAAGGGATTATCTGCATATTGTTATGCATTGTGTATTCAGACATATGTTTATGAATCCTACTCTTAATCGTCCTATGTGGGACCTTGCTTGTGACATAGCGGTTGAAAATGTTATAAACGAGCTTTATCTGAAAGCGGTTGATACAGGAAAAGTAATGTTGCAACAAGAAGAAATTAAAAAAATTAAAGATAAGGTTAAGTTTCTTACAGCGGAGAAAATTTATAGTTATCTGATTGATGAGTTGTCACCCGGAGAGGCAGCAGAGCTTAGAGGATTGTTTTATTCTGATAACCACGAGATATGGTATATGACCGATAGTGAAATTTCCGAGAAATTCGGTATTCCTCTTTCAGCTTCCAAAGGCAATAGTAGTTCTGACGGCAATGGCGATGGTGACGAAGAGGCGGGTGAAGGCTCCGGCGGAAAAGGTCAACTAAACAAGATGTGGAAGGAAATTTCCGAAAGAATGCAGACAGATCTTGAAACCTTTTCAAAACAACAGGGCGATAAAGCAGGAAGTCTTGTGCAGAATTTAAAAGCCGTTAATCGTGAAAAATATGATTATACCGAATTTCTCAAGAAGTTTGCTGTTCTTGGGGAAACAATGAAAATTAACGACGATGAATTTGACTACATTTTTTATACATATGGATTGAAGCTTTATGAGAAAATGCCTCTTATTGAGCCACTTGAGTACAAAGAAGTAAAAAGAATAAAAGAATTTGTTATTGCTATAGATACCTCCGGCTCGGTTTCCGGGGAGTTAGTACAGAGCTTTGTACAAAAAACATATAACATACTTAAAAGTACGGAAAGCTTTTTCAGTAAAATAAATCTGCATATTATTCAATGCGATGCAGATATTCAGGAGCATGTGAAAATTACCTGCCAGGAAGAATTTGATGAATACCTGAAAACTATGCAAATCAAGGGTCTTGGCGGTACGGATTTTAGACCGGTGTTTAAACTTGTGAACAAACTTGTTAATGATAAAGAGTTTACAAACCTTAAAGGACTTATTTATTTTACTGATGGTTATGGCAGTTTTCCTGCACAAAAGCCTGATTATGACACAGCATTTGTGTTTGTTGATGATGAATACAATAGTCCCGATGTACCACCATGGGCAATAAAATTAGTCCTTCAGAAAGATGAAATATAAGGAGCTTTGAATGGGTGGCTTAAACGATTTTATAATTGAAAACGGAGTGCTTACGCTGTATGTTGGCGAAGATGCGGATGTTGTTATTCCGGACGGTGTTACAAATATTGCCGCAAGAGCTTTCTCCTGGCGTACTCTTATTGAAAATGTTAAAATACCTGATAGCGTAGTAGCTATCGGGAATGATGCCTTTTTAAATTGCACTTCCCTTAAATCAATTCATATTCCTGACAGCGTAACAACTATTGGAGACAGAGCTTTTCTTGAATGTGTAAATCTCACAAAAGTTATATTATCGGCCAATATAACAAGCATTGGCTTTAAAGCCTTCGCTTGGTGCACAAGTTTAAAATCAATAGTAATACCCGAGAAATTGACACATCTTGAAAAGGGTTCGTTTTCTTTTTGTTCTAATTTAGTTGAAATTGAGTTTTCTGATGGTTTAATAAGCATTGACGAAGATGCTTTTGAAGGATGTAAAAAACTTAGAACTGTTGAACTTCCTGATGGCTTAAAAACTATAGGTGAACGTGCATTTTACAAATGCTCAGAAATAAGTTTGCTGCATATTCCTGAAAGTGTTGTAGATATTGGCTTTGAGGCATTTGCTTGTTGTGACAATATTTTATCGCTTACTATTTGTGGTGATGAGCTTGATATTGGAGAAAAAGCGTTTTTTTGGTGTAAAAAGCTCAAATCAGTAGTGTTTTCTGTGCGAAAGCTGACTATTGGTACAGGTGCTTTTCATTGGTGCGGAGGATTGGAGTCAATAACAATTCTTAATGGTGAAACAAATATTGGCGGAGATGCTTTTTCGTTTTGTACAAGTCTTACATCAATAATACTACAGGGTGAAGTGTCGCATATAGGTAAAAATGCTTTTTATTGTTGTCAAAGACTATCATCAATTCGAATTCCTTTCGGTATAAAGAGTATTGGTAATAACGCCTTTAAAGAGTGTCCCAAGCTTGAGAAAATAGAGTTACCTGTACAGGAAGAAGCCTTTGATGGCTCCGCATCGGAAGTGGCGTGGAATCATTTTTTTGAAACGGAACATAAAATGCTTTTTGTGTATTCTTTTATAGAACAGGTACCTGTATCTTTTTTGACCAATGTAAAGATATGCAATAAAATAAAAGCTGCCAAAAACAAAATTTTGTCTATAGCAATTAAAAATGATGATGCTGAGGTTGTAGAGAAATTATTCAGTCTTTATAAAATGATTAAGCTTGAAGATTTAAACCAGTATATTGAAAAATCAACCAAAGCAATAAAACTAAAAGCATTCCTGCTGAATTATAAGGATGAAAAATATTCGGCTGAACAACAGGAACGCTACGAAACCGAGGAATTAGAAAAAGAATTGGGTATTAAAGAACGTAGCCTTACTGAATGGAAAAAGCTATTTAATTTTACTATAGAAAACGATAAAATTACAATAACCGGGTACAAGGGCAGTGCCACAGAAGTAGTAGTGCCTGCTGTCATAGGTGGCTATAAGGTTATTGCAATTGGCGAAGAAGCTTTTAGCCCCGAGGCTACCGGAATAAGGAAAGCACAGAGGGATTCGAGGAGAAATATTAAAAGCATACGTGTTTCCCAAGGAATAGAAGCTATAGAAGATAAGGTGTTTGACGAGTGTGTAGCTTTGGAGATGGTTGACATTCCAAATAGTGTGAACAGTATAGGTAAAGACGCTTTCAGGTGTTGCAAAATGCTGACTTCAATTATAATTCCTGAAGGTGTAACAACAATAAAGAAAAATTGCTTTTGCTTTTGCTCAAATCTTACCTCAATCAGACTTCCGAATAGTGTGACCGATTTTGGTGAATGGATATTTCTGTTGTGTCAGGGTCTTACCATTTATGCACCATCAGGAAGTTGTGCGGAAGAATACGCAAACAAAAGCAAAATAAAATTTATTGCTGAGTAAATGTAAACAGGAGGTTTAACTATGAATATAAAAGAGGCTAAAATCGAAATTCAGAATGCTATGAAGGCATACTTCACAAAGGATAAATTCGGGAATTATGTTATTCCCATTGAGCGTCAGCGTCCTGTTTTCTTAATGGGTGCACCGGGTATAGGTAAAACCGCCATTATGGAACAAGTTGCAGCAGAATTGGGGGTAAGTCTTGTTTCCTATTCGATGACTCACCACACAAGGCAATCTGCTATCGGTCTCCCTTTTATCGAGAGAAAGGAATACGGCGGTAAAGAATATGACGTTTCTGAATATACAATGTCAGAAATTATTGCATCAGTTTATGAAATGATTAAAAAAACAGGTAAGAAGGAGGGGATCCTTTTTCTTGATGAGGTTAACTGCGTTTCTGAAACTCTTGCCCCTGCTATGCTACAGTTTCTTCAATACAAAATTTTTGGTCGCCATCAGGTGCCTGAAGGCTGGATTGTTGTAACTGCTGGCAATCCGCCCGAATATAATAATTCTGTTCGTGAATTCGATATCGTTACATGGGACAGACTTAAAAGGATTGACGTTGAACCTGAATTTGATGTTTGGAAGGAATATGCATACAAAAAGGGTATCCATGCATCAGTTATTACATATCTGGACATAAAAAAGGGAGATTTCTACAAAATAGAAACCACCGTTGACGGCAAAAGCTTTGTTACCGCTCGTGGCTGGTCAGATTTATCTGATATGATTCACCTTTACGAGCAGAATGGGATTGCTGTAACAGAAAGATTTGTAGCACAGTATATTCAAAACAAAAAAATTGCCAAAAGCTTTTCTGCTTATTACGATTTGTTTAATAAATATAAATCTGACTATCAGGTTGATACCATTCTTAAGGGTAAAGCGGATGACGGTATAAAAATACGTGCTCAGAATGCGAAATTTGATGAGCGTTTAAGCCTGATCGGTCTTTTGCTTGATGCAGTAACAGTAGAGCTTCGCCATGTGTGCGGTAAAGAATTTTCTTTGACAGAGCTTCTTAATGCCCTTAAAGGCGTTAAAGTTGAACTTGCAAAGCCTGATGCAGATGCAGTGAGTGCTTTGAAGAAAGAAATCAGAAAGTACGAAGACCTTATTTCTGTTGAAAAGAGTGCATCAAGCCTCTCTGCTGAGGATGAACTTAAATATCGCTCAACAATTGCTGTTATTGAAGAACTTGTTACAGTTATTGAAGAAAATAAACCCGAGGATAATAACAAGGCTTTCCTTTTAATTAAGGAAAACTTTGATAAACAGCGCGCTGAATTGAAAAAAACTGCAGATGCAGCAGGTAAAAGGCTTTCAAATGTCTTTGCCTTTTGCGAGGAAGTATTCGGTGAGGGACAAGAAATACTTATTCTTGTAACAGAACTTACCATAAGCTATTACGGGGCTCATTTCATAAGCCGTTATGGTTGCAAAGAGTATTTTAACCACAACAAAGAACTGCTCTTCTATGAAAGACAGAAGGAAATTATTGCAGAACTTGAGAATATGGAACTGTAAAGCTATCAGTCTTTTATGTTCCAACATATTTTACTAATTGTTTTACGTATAGTTCACAGTTTGAGCCTATCGTGACTTTTTCGTGAATTGTGTTTGTCATATGTGTATAAAAAGCATGGTGCAAAACTGTTGTAAATGGGGAATGTATTTACGTTCTATTGAAAAAATGTTTGTGTTTGTGTTATAATGCCCCGGTTAAATAAAGTTAAGGATGTATATTGATGAATAGAAAAATTACAGCTTTTTGTAGCATTATGATTGCTTTGTCTGTTTGTGTTGCTGTTTTTGGTGTTAATGGTACAGTAAAAACAGATTTAACTACTGCAACAGTAAAGGTTTTTTATGCAGAAAATAATGAATCTACTACTAAAGGCTCTTTAGGTGAACTCGTTAGTGGTGTTGTTGGTGGTATTGGCGATGGTTCCTCTGGCTTAGGTGATTCGCTTGGTGGCCTTGGCGGAGGTTCATCAAATGGTCTGGGAGATGTTGTTGGAGGTTTAGGCGATGCTTTAGGCGGTATCGGTGATAGCTTCGGTGATATACTTGGTGGTGTTTTGGGTGGCGGCTCAGGGCAAAAACCTGTTGCTACTCAAGTGCAAACAACCGCTGCAGATATTGGTTTGATTATTCCTGTACCTGCTGCAACGCAGACTACAACCCAGGAAACTGAAAGCAATACATCAGAATCTGATAAAGCTGAAGGCGAAACTGTTGATTATGCAGCAACATCTAATCCGTATAAAAAGCCTACAGGTGAATTTTCTGCAGGTGATGAAGATGACGGCATAAAATGGCTTCAGTGGATTTTTATTTACACCGGTTATGGCTTAAAAGATAATGGTATAACGGGTGTGCTTGATGATGATACCGTTGCAATTATCAAAAAACTTCAGCATGAAAACAATTTAACTGTTGACGGAAACGTAACAGAAGATGTTATCAATGCTGCAGAGGTGCTCTATTATCAAAGCGTTCTTGGTGATGGTGGAAGTGCTATCGAAGTGCTTTCTCAGACTACAACGGGAGAGAGCGTATCTTATGCAGCTGTTGATTCTGAAGAAGAGAATGAAATCCCCGTTGCTTTGCTTGTGGCTGTGCTTGTAATAATCTGGATAGCAGCTATTTTGGGAATAGTTCTTTTGTTTGTTTTCAAAAAGAAAAAAATAGCATCCCAGAGAGCAGCCGAAAAAGAACAAAGTGAAAAAACGGGTGTCTCTGAAAGCGGCGGTAAGGGAACAATTTCCGGTATTTCGGATTTGTTTGAAGAAGCTGATAAGAAAAACAAATAAATATCTTCTTGGAAAGGGGAAAGTGAAGTGGATAAATATTTAATTATCAACGCAGATGACTTTGGAATGAATCATTCTTCCAATATGGCGGTTATGGATTTGTTTGAAAAAGGTGGAATAACCTCATCAACAATTATGACTCCCTGCCCCTGGGCAAAGGAGGCAGGTAGGTGGGCTGCTGCACACCCTGAATATGCAGTTGGTGTTCATTTAACCTTTACAAGCGAGTGGGGCAATTACAGATGGAGTCCCATTGCTCATAATAATACGGAATCTTTGAGAGATTCTGAAGATTTTATGTATCACGAATCCGGTGATTTTGAAAAGAATTGCGTGCTTTCAGAAGTAGAAGGTGAAATCAGAGCTCAGATTGAACGTTTCAAATCCTTTGGCGTTGAACCCTCTCATCTTGACAACCATATGGGCTCGCTTTACGGAATTGAAACAGGTCGTTTTGAAATTCTTAATCTTACTCTTGATATTGCGGGTGAGTATGGTCTTCCTTTCCGCTTTCCCGGTACATTTGTGCCCGAAATGTTCAAGAATGAAACTCTTGATGTTAAAATTGATGTTGATGTTATAGGCGGAGTTTTTGAACAGGTTCTCGGTTATGCTAAATCCAAAGGAATTGCAATGCCCGATTACCTTATTCCCGGTGAATGGAATGGTCCTCAGAATGACAGTTATGAGAACTTCAAGGAATATATTTATGAGCTTTACAGAAGCTTCCCTAATGGTGTAACAGAAACATACATTCATCCGGCGCTTGAATGTGATGATCTTAAAGCTATTACAGGTGTTTGGTATAGAAGAGTGTGGGAGCATAAATTGTTCTCTGACCCTCAGACTCTTCAGCATATTAAGGCTTGTGGTATTGAATTAATCAACTACCGTGATTTGAAGAAAATTAAAGGTTTCTAAAAAATAACCCTTTCTTTTAGCTGTTTGAAACTAAAAGAAAGGGTTTCATTTTTCCTATTTAATTATTCCAAGACCTTCAAGCAGTATTTTCATACCTAAAAGAATAAGAATTAATCCACCGGCAAATTCGGCTTTTGATTTGTATTTTGTTCCGAAGATATTGCCTATTTTAACACCGATTGAAGAAAGTGTAAAAGTTATAATGCCGATAAGGACAAAGGCTATGTAAACGAACCAATCAGGCTCAAAATCTGTAAATGCAAAGCTGACACCGATTGCCAGAGCATCTATACTTGTAGCAATTGCCATAACAAGCATCGTTTTAAAGCCTAAAGAGGCATCTTTACATTCCTCACATTTGTCGAAGGATTCTTTAATCATATTGCCACCGATAAGTGCTAAAAGGACAAAGGCTATCCAATGGTCTATGGAGGTTATTTTGTCTGCAAAGGTGCTGCCTAAAAAATAACCTATCATTGGCATTAATCCTTGGAAAGCACCAAACCACAAACCAACGATTCCACAGCTTTTTAGATTTATTTTTTTCAAAGCTAAACCTTTACAAAGAGCAACTGCAAAAGCATCCATTGAAAGGCTTACAGAAAGAAGAATAATTTCAACTAATGTCATTTCATGAACTCCGATTTTAATTTTGGAGAATTATATACCAAATAATATTTTATGTCAATAAGTTGATTTCATAACCCAAAGTGTGATAATATACCATGAGTATAGAGGGGTGATACAAAATGGGCAAGAAAATAAAAATTATAACAATTACAATTGTTGCGTTATTGTTGGTTGCAATTGTTTGTGCAAATGTAATACCTGCAATAGCTTTTTCCGACTTATTGCTGGAAAAAGATGGCTGGGTAGATTTTGAAAATTACTTGTATGGTGGTCAATTAAAAACAGAAAGTCAATGGGTTACCGAGAAAGGCGAAAAAATTCAGGTAGATAATGCAGATGGAAAAACTTTGACAGCAATTGAAGTTGAAAATGAGCATGTTTCCCATAGTTATATGATAATTTGCCACCAATATAGTGGTAGTCCTGAAACTATGACTGAGTATGCGAAGCATTTTTACGATTTAGGCTTTAATATAATTATGCCTTATATGAGAGGTCACGGGGAAAGTCCCTATGATAATATTTATTTTGGCTGGGGCGACCAATATGATATTTCAGAATGGATTCAATGGATAATAAATAAAGATGAAAATGCCAAAATTGCCCTTTTTGGCGTATCACTGGGAGCTAATGCGGTAACACTTGCAGCAGCGGAGGAATTGCCGTCAAATGTCAGACTGGTTATTTCCGATGGTAGTTACACCTCATTTAATGATTTGATGAAAGAATACATAAAAAATGAAACACATTTTTCATCGATTGTTACAACAGGAATAATGTCTGGCTTTGTTGAAAAGGAAATAGGGGTGAGCCTTAAAACTGCGGATACTATCGAAGTATTAGGTGATGTCGAGCTTCCTATAATGTTTATTAATGGAGAGAATGATACAGTTGTTCCACCGCTTGTAAGCAAAAGGCTTTACGAAAATTGCAATGCAAAAGGCGTGGAAGAGGTTATTATTGAAAATGGTACTCATGGAAGAAATCTTGATGCCGATAAGGAAACCTATTGGTCTAATATAGACCTCTTTATTCTTAACAACATCGGTATTTAAAATGTGCCTTCGGGCACATTTTTTTGTTGTGGTTGTATAGTGTATTTGGAATATGTCAGAAACTATTTCCGGTTTGTACTTTTTTGAAAATAACTATTGACAATCCGAGGGTACTCTGTTATAATGCACTCCTGTAAAGTTAAAGTTCTTTACAGTGTGGTTCGAAAGAGGTGTCAATGTGGCTAAAAATCTTGATGTGGTTTTGCTTGCGGATTTCTATGGCGAAATGCTTACGGAAAATCAGCGTAAGTTCATTGAGTACTATTATAGCGACGACCTTTCTCTTTCCGAAATTGCACAGAACGAGGGTATCACAAGGCAGGGTGTACGCGACGCAGTTAAACGTGCGGAAACACAGCTCTATGATATGGAAAAAAAACTTGGCTTTGCAGAACGAGCAAAAAAAATCAGCGAAGCCCTCGATATTGTTATAGAAAATATCGAAGAAATCAATAAGTACAATATGAATGTTTCTCTCTCAAGAGAAGTTAATGATGCTGTTATTAATATCAAATCTGCTATAATTTCTCTTGATGAATAAAAAATAGTTTTAAAGGGGGTCGTACCATGGCTTTTGAAGGTCTTTCCGATAGGCTGGACAATGCCTTTAAAAAATTAAAAAGTAAGGGTAGCCTTACGGAATCTGATGTCCGTGACGCTATGCGTGAGGTGCGACTTGCACTTTTAGAAGCAGACGTTAACTATAAGGTTGCTAAAGATTTTACAAATACTGTTACCGAACGTGCAATTGGTGCAAAGGTTATGGAAAGCCTCACTCCTGCACAGATGGTTATTAAAATAGTAAACGAAGAGCTTACCGCACTTATGGGCGGAACCCAGGCAAGACTCTCTACAGCGGCACATCCTCCAACAGTTGTTATGATGTGTGGTCTTCAGGGTTCAGGTAAAACTACACACAGTGCAAAAATTGCTCTCAAACTAAAAGAGCAAGGTCACAGACCACTTCTTGTTGCTTGTGACATTTATCGTCCTGCGGCTATTAAGCAGTTGCAGGTTGTTGGTGAGCAAATCGGTGTTCCCGTTTTTGAAATGGGCACAGAAAATCCCGTCAAAATTGCAAGAGAGGCTATCAAACTTGCAAAGGATAACGGTTACGACTATGTTTTCCTTGATACTGCAGGTCGTCTTCATATAGATGAACAGCTTATGCAGGAGCTTAAAGATATAAAAGCCGAGGTTAAGCCCCACGAAATTCTTCTTGTTATCGACTCAATGTTAGGTCAGGATGCTGTTACTGTTGCTTCTTCCTTTAATGAAGCACTTGGTATAGATGGTCTTGTTCTTACAAAGCTGGATGGTGATACGCGAGGCGGTGCGGCCCTCTCAGCAAGAGCAGTTACAGGTAAACCCATTAAGTTTATCGGTATCGGTGAAAAGCTTGGCGATTTGGATGTTTTCCACCCCGATAGAATGGCTAGCCGTATTCTAGGTATGGGCGACGTGCTTTCACTTATTGAAAAAGCGGAAATCGCCCTTGATGAGAAAAAAGCGGAACAACTTGAAAAGAAACTCCGCGAAAACAAAATCGACCTTAACGATATGCTTATGCAGTTTGAGGAAATGAAGAAAATGGGTCCGATGAAAGACATCATTTCACTTATTCCCGGACTTAATAAAAAAGTTAAGGACACAGATGTTGACGACAAGCAAATTGATTATACAATGGCTATTATCCGCACAATGACATTAAAAGAACGTGAGAATCCCGATATAATCAATCCGTCACGTAAAAGAAGAATTCCCGCAGGCTGCGGTATTCAGGTTGAAGATGTTAATCGCCTTCTTAACCAGTATCGCTCAAAGCAAAAGCACTATAAGCAGCTTAATGGCAAAGGCTCTAAAAAAATGATGAAACGTATGCAGCGTATGGGTATGGGCGGAGGAATGCCCGGCGGTATGGGCGGCATGGGTGGATTCCCAATGTGATTTAAACACATGGTGTTTAATATAAATTAGTTTATTAATATTTACTTTTCGGAGGTAATTAAAATGGCAGTAAAAATTCGTCTTCGCCGTATGGGCGCAAAGAAAGCACCTTTCTATCGTGTAGTTGTTGCAGATTCACGTTATCGTCGTGATGGCAGATTCATCGAAGTAGTTGGTTACTACAACCCCATCAGCGAACCCGCAGAAATCAAAATTGACGCAGAAAAAGTTACAAAATGGATTCAGAATGGTGCTCAGCCCACTGATACAGTTCGTGACCTTCTCAAAAAAGAAAACATCATTAAATAATTAAGGTGACTACGATGAAAGAATTACTCGAAACAGTCGCAAAGGGCCTTGTTGATGCCCCTGACGCAGTCGAGGTCACTGTTGACGAGCCCAACGAAGAGGGTGTAGTTGTTTATCATCTTCACGTCGGACCCGACGATATGGGAAGAGTTATCGGTAAGCAGGGAAGAATTGCAAAAGCAATCCGTACTGTTATGCGTGCCGCAGCTATTCGTAAAGATGTTAAGGTACAGGTCGATATCGACTAAGAAAGGAAAAATGGGCTGGTTACAGCCCATTTTTTGTTAGGTGTTATGATTAAAGATTTTCTTGAAATTGGGCAGATCGTCAGCACTCACGGAATAAAAGGTGAGGTACGCCTTAATCCTTGGTGCGATTCGCCCGAATTTGTAAAAAAATTCAAAACTCTTTACCGTGATGAAAAGGGGAATGATAGTTTTAATATTATTTCCTGCCGCCCTCATGGAAATATTGCTGTGCTTAAAATTGATGGTGTTGATACCGTTGAAGAAGCACAGAGGCTTAGAAATACCATTCTTTATATGAAACGTTCCGATGTGAAGTTGCCTAAGGGTAAATGGTTCGTTTCTGAATTAATTGGTTGTTCTGTTTTAGATTACGATGACAATAATATTTGCTACGGCAAAATTAAAGATATAGAAAGCTATGCTGCAAATGATGTTTGGTTTATTGAAACGCCTGACGGAAAGGAAGTTCTTATTCCTGCCATAAAGGATGTTGTAATTGAATGTGATGTGGCAAATGATGTTGCTTTTATTCGTCCTTTAAGGGGGCTTTTTGATGAGGATTGATATTCTGACGCTTTTTCCGGAAATGTGTGAAGCGGTGATGAGCGAGAGTATAATCGGCAGAGCCAGAAAATCAGGAAAGGTGGAAATGAATTTTCACCAGATTCGTGATTTTGCAATAAATAAGCATAATCAGGTAGATGACACTCCCTATGGTGGAGGTGCAGGAATGCTTATGATGGCACAGCCTATTTATGATTGTTATATGAGTGTTTGTGAACAATCAGGTGTAAAACCCCATTTTATTTATATGTCACCTTGCGGAAAAACGCTTACACAGGAACGCGTTAAAGAACTTTCTCAATTGGAAAATATTGCTATTCTTTGTGGACGTTATGAAGGTGTTGACCAAAGGGTTATTGATGAAATTGTTGATGAGGAAATTTCTATTGGCGATTATGTTGTGACCGGGGGAGAGATGCCTGCAATGATTCTTGCAGATGCAGTTTCACGTATGCTTCCCGGAGTTCTTTCTGAACCGGAAGGTTTTATTGGTGAAAGTCACTATTCATCTCTTTTGGAGTATCCTCAGTACACAAAGCCACCCGTTTGGCATAATATGGAAGTGCCTGAGGTTCTTACATCAGGACACCATGCCAACATAAAAAAATGGCAGAGAGAAAGGGCTATCGAAAGAACCTTTGAGCGTCGTCCAGAGCTTTTAGAAAATGCCGAGCTTGATAAAAAAGAGAAGGCTTTTCTTGAGGATTTGCAAAAGAATGTTAAATAATTGTTTATCTTTAATAATAAAGACTGACAATTGTAGTTAACTTGCACAAAACACGCCTTTGAAATTAAAAAAGGTTTAGTATTCCATCCGAATTATTGGTTTTTGGGAAAAAGGTTGATCTTTTTTCGTTGACTAAAAATAATTTGGTGGTATAATATACTAAGTGGTTTGCAGATTTCTGCACTCATAAATAGTAAGAAATAAATTCAATGTTATAATTTTGAATGTGGGAGAATTATTATGTACGTTAAAGATGTAACAGTTAAAAATCAGGTAGGTCTTCATGCACGTCCCGCTACTTTCTTTATTCAGAAAGCTAACGAGTTCAAGTCTTCAATCTGGCTTGAGAAGGAAGAAAGAAGAGTTAATGCAAA
>JAZSBI010000116.1:0-5031 GCA_045602345.1 Acutalibacteraceae bacterium
GTTATAGAATTCCGTAACGTTAGCTTTAGCTACAAAAATCCTGATGGTGAAATGACTAACGTCCTTAAAAATGTCAGCTTCACTGCAAACCCCGGAAAGGTCACGGCTATAATTGGCGGAACAGGTTCGGGCAAATCAACAATTCTTAATCTTATTCCACGTTTCTACGATGTTGCCGAGGGTGCAGTTTTCCTTGATGGCTATGATGTCCGTCAGATGGATTTTGCCTCTATTTACTCTAAAATCGGTTACATTCCTCAACAGGCCTTCCTTTTTAGCGGAACAATTGCTGATAATCTCCGTTATGGTAAAGAGGATGCTACTGATGCTGAATTATGGCAAGCTCTTGAAATTGCACAGGCTAAAGATTTTGTTGAAAAGCTTCCTGATGGTCTTTACAGTATGATTTCTCAGAACGGAACAAACCTTTCAGGTGGACAGAAGCAAAGACTCTGCATCGCCCGTGCCATTGTAAAAGAAGCTCTCTTCTATATGTTTGATGACAGCTTCTCTGCCCTTGACTTTGCAACAGATGCTCGTCTTCGTGCAGCTTTAAAAGAGAATCTTAAAAATTCGTCCATTCTTATTGTGGCTCAGCGAGTAGGCACAATAATTGATGCAGATAAAATAATCGTCCTTGATAAAGGTGAAATTGTGGGAACAGGAACTCACGAAGAGTTAGTTAAAACCTGCGATGTTTACAAGGATATTGTTGCATCCCAACTTAGTGAAGAGGAGGCAACAAAATGACAAGAAAACCACGAAAACTTGATGAGAACCGTCAGAAGGTTCTTGAAATGCGTAGGCAAACCCGAAAGCTGCGCTATTCTTCATACCGTAATGCACAAAAAGGTGAGGAGAAAGCCCGTAGCTTTGGAGACACGTTGAAACGTCTTTTAAAATATCTTTTTGAGCATAAAGGCGGTTGTGTAATTGTTCTTATAACCTGTATTTTAAGTACAGTTTGTAATGTTATAGGACCTACTTACATTGGTGACGCCCTTGATGTTTTGAATGATCAGGTTGCTTTAAAAATACAGGGTCAAGAAATTTCTGCAGAAACACTTATTCCGTATATACTTATGCTTCTTGCTGTATATGGCGGTATGGCTGTTTTCTCCTTTGTTCAGCAATATACAATGGCGGGGATTACTGCAAAGGTTGTTCGCAGGTTAAGAGAAGATTTAAATACAAAGCTTTCACGCTTACCTCTTAAATTTTTCGATTCTAATGCAAAAGGCGATATTCTTTCCCGCCTTATTAATGATATTGATAATATCAGTAATACTCTTCAACATAACTTGGTTTCTGTTGTAACATCCATAATCACCCTTGTCGGTGTTTTCGTAATGATGGTTATAACAAACTGGTTTTTGACACTTGTTATTGTTTTTATTGTTCCCCCTGCAGCTGCAATTGCTTTGAGTATTATGAAGGTTTCAAAAAAGCTTTTCAGAATTCAGTGGGACAGAACCGGCGAGCTTAACGGTCATGTTGAAGAAATGTATACCGGCCATAAAATTGTCCGTCTTTTCGGTCAGGAGCAGTTAGCTGTTGACGAATTTAATGATATTAATGATGAATTAACAGAGGTTAGCAGAAAGGCTCAATTTATTTCAGGCACAATTGCTCCTTTTATTAACCTTATTGATAACTTTGGTTATATTCTGATTGCCATTATAGGCGGTTACCTTATAGTAAACAACGGTGTTTTCGCCGTTAATGGAACAGTGCTTTTCGATATGGGCGAAAGCTTTACAATAGGTGGTATTCTTACTTTTATTACCTATTCCAAACTTTTTACTTCCCCCATTTCCCAGCTTGCACAGATAGTAAACAACCTTCAGTCAAGTATGGCCTCTTCCGAAAGAGTATTTGCTATTCTTGATGAAAAGGAAGAAGTTCCGGATAAGAATGAAAATAGAATCGAATTCAAAGATGTTCTTAAATTTGAAAATGTTTCTTTCTCTTACAGTCCGGACAAACCCTTAATGGAAAATCTTGATATTACTGTTAAATGCGGAGGTCTTGTGGCACTTGTAGGTCCAACAGGAGCAGGTAAAACCACTTTTGTTAATCTCCTTATGCGTTTCTATGATGTAAATGAAGGTAAGATTACAATTGACGGAACAGATATCAGAGATATTCCTCGTGACGATTTGCGTTCTCTTTACGGAATGGTGCTTCAGGACACTTGGTTGTTTAATGGTACAATAAAGGATAACATACGATACGGCAGACTTGATGCTACCGATGAAGAGGTTATCGCTGCCGCAAAAGCTGCCCATGCAGACGAGTTCATTTCTGAACTTTCTGAGGGTTATGACACAATTCTCGAAGAAAACGGCGAAAATCTTTCACAAGGCCAGAGGCAATTACTTACAATCGCCCGTGCTCTTTTAAAAGATCCAAAAATTCTTATTCTGGATGAAGCAACAAGCTCCGTTGACACAAGAACAGAGCTTCTTTTACAGGCTGCTATGAGTGAAATAATGAAAGGCAGAACGAACTTTGTTATTGCTCACAGACTTTCTACTATTAAAAAGGCAGATGAAATACTCTTTATAGATAAGGGCACTGTAAAAGAAAGGGGTACCCACCAGGAGCTTCTTCAAAAAGGCGGCCTATACGCTGATATGTATTATAGTCAGTTTGGCGGCAAGGTTTCTGACAGAAAACTCGAAACAGACAACTAAACGTAAGTTGTAAGTGAAAATGGTTAATTATCTGAAAGGACAGATTTGTATATGAAAAACACAGAAAAATCTATGGAAAAGCTGGTTGCTCTTTGCAAAGGTAGGGGCTTTGTATATGCGGGCAGCGAAATTTATGGCGGTCTTGCAAACACCTGGGACTACGGCCCCCTTGGTGTTGAACTTAAGACAAACATCAAAAACGCTTGGCGTAAAAAATTCATTCAGGAAAACCCTTATAACGTAGGTCTTGATAGTGCAATTCTTATGAATCCACAGACTTGGGTTGCCTCAGGTCACCTTGGCGGTTTCTCCGATCCACTTATGGATTGCCGTGAGTGTAAAACACGTCACAGAGCCGATAATCTTATCGAAGATTTTGATGGCACAAATGTTGCAGGCTGGTCAAATGAGCAGATGATGGACTACATCAAGGAAAAAGCAATTGCTTGTCCTTCCTGTGGTAAGCATAATTTCACAGATATCCGTCAGTTTAACCTTATGTTTAAGACTTTCCAGGGGGTTACTGAGGATAGCAAAAATGAGCTTTATCTTCGTCCTGAAACCGCACAGGGTATTTTTGTAAACTTTGCAAATATTCAGAGAACAACAAGAAAGAAAGTACCTTTCGGTGTTGCTCAGATAGGTAAATCCTTCCGTAACGAAATCACACCCGGTAACTTTATTTTCCGTGTTCGTGAGTTCGAACAGATGGAGCTTGAATTCTTCTGCAAGCCCGGTACAGACCTTGAATGGTTTGAATACTGGCGTGGCTTCTGCCGCGACTGGCTCTATTCTCTTGGCATCAAAGAAGAAAATCTTCGTCTTCGTGACCACGATCCTGAAGAGCTTTGCTTCTATTCAAAAGCAACAACAGACTTTGAATACCTCTTCCCATTCGGTTGGGGCGAACTTTGGGGTGTTGCAGACAGAACAGATTACGACCTTACACAGCATATTAATACATCCGGTAAGAGCCTTGATTACTTCGACCCCGAAACAAACGAGAGATATATTCCTTACGTTATTGAGCCCTCTCTTGGTGTTGAAAGACTTTTCCTTACAATTCTTACAGAGGCTTATGATGAAGAGGTTGTTGATGCAGAAAAGAATGATACTCGTGTTGTTCTTCGCCTTCATCCCACTCTTGCACCCTTCAAATGTGCAATTCTTCCTCTTTCAAAGAAGCTCAACGAACAGGCAACAGAGATTTTCACAAAACTTTCAAAAAAATTCAATGTTGATTTCGATGATGCAGGTTCAATCGGTAAAAGATATCGTCGTCAGGACGAAATCGGTACACCCTTCTGCATTACCTATGACTTTGACAGTATTGAAGACGGTTGCGTAACAGTTCGTGACAGAGATACAATGGAACAGGTTCGTATTTCTATTGATGAGCTTGAAAGCTATATCGAAGCAAAAATTGCTTTCTAACTAATAATTAAGAAACACTCGAAATTTCACAGAGAATCTCGAGTGTTTACTATATATTACAAAAGCACTTCTTGAAATGTGTTGAATTTTATGTTTTACGGGTGTAAAATATAAGAGAATTCTTTTATTTACTGGAAAGAAGGATTGTTTTGAAAATTTCTTCACTTTTTAACGGAGATAAAACAGTTTTATCCTTTGAGGTTTTTCCTCCAAAGAAGAATGGCTCTGTGGAAACTGTTTATAATACAATTGCAGAGCTTCAGAATCTTCACCCGGATTACATAAGTGTAACTTACGGGGCAGGTGGGTCTGCAGCAAATAATTATACCTGTGACATTGCTTCTCTCATAAAAAACAAATATGGTATTGAAGCTGTGGCACACCTCACTTGCGTTAATTCAACTAAAGCAGATGTTGACAGAGTTTTAACCGAACTTAAAGATAATAACATTGAAAATATTTTAGCTTTGCGTGGGGACAAGATTCCTGATCTTGAACCCAAAACAGATTTCCTTTATGCTAACGAATTGGTTTCATACATTCATAAAAAAGGAGATTTTGGGGTTTCTGTTGCAGGTTATCCTGAAACACATTTCGAAGCTCCAAACGGTAAGGTTGATATCGCAAATCTTAAAAATAAGGTAGACTGTGGTGCACAAAGTATAGTTACACAGTTGTTTTTCAACAATTCATATTTTTACCGCTTCCGGGACAGATGCGATGCTGCAGGAATAACAATTCCCATCAGTGCAGGTATTATGCCCGTTACAAATAAAAATCAGATTGAAAGAATGGTTTCAATGTGCGGTGCAAGTCTGCCACGTAAATTTGTTAAAATGATTCAGAAGTATGAGAATAGACCTGAAGCACTTGTTGATGCGGGAATTGCTTTTGCAGTTGA
>JAZSBI010000117.1:0-7335 GCA_045602345.1 Acutalibacteraceae bacterium
AAAGTGTTTTATGGCAGCCTCATATTCCTTTTCAAAATAGAAGCCGCCTGCATTAGTAAAAACATCCAATAGGGTAGTGTACTCAAGAATTTTAGCATCAGATGAGTCTGTCTCCAATTGATGTTGGAGATGATTCAGCTCATTCTTAATACTTATAATATCCTCATAAGCACCCCTGATTTCTTCAAGCATACTTATAGAATCATCTTTAAATGCGATCTGGCTAAGAGTGCCGATAACCGGATGCCCTGATATAATATAATTACTGTTCAGCTCAGGGTAATCTTTAGAAATACTTAAATCACCACTGATAAGTTTGATGAGCGTTGTCTTTCCGCTACCGTTTCTGCCAACAATTCCGATTTTACTTTCAGTATTAATTTCTATGTTTACTTTTTTTAAAATCGGTTCACCTGAAAGTTCGACAACGCCATTTTGAATCTTTATTTGCATATAAAAACATCCTCAATACTTCTTTGCATTATATTAACATATTTAATGTACCTTTTCAACATTTTTTAAGTAGTTTATAGGCGAGAGGGTGTTTTAGCTATATTGTACATTTTTACATCTTGAACTATACAAAATAGATATTTGTTGATTTTATTCTATTGTGATTTTTACTAAATAGGTGATTTTTGTGAATGATAATGTAAAATCTAAGTTAAAATATTATTTGTTTTTCTTTTATGCTTCTCAATGCTGGTGGTATATAAAGCCTAAAAAATGTTATGTTATTGACAAGTCTAAATGTCGTATCTGGAATTGTAGATATCATTATATGGATAATAAATTTGATGTTTGCCAAAAATTCAAAGACCCCTAATTTGTGCATTTTGTATATTTTTTGTTTTTATTTTCTTTAGGATCCTATCTGATGACTTCCTCATCAGCGGTATTATCTGATTTGTTTTCTTCTTTTTTTTGTATAAAATAACCAAAGACCCCTAATCAGGGGTCTTTTTCATTTATTTGTTAATATCATCATTGCTGCAAAAAACATTATTGCTGTACCTACAAATGCTAGTAACTTTTTTATCATTTTTTCACCTCCTTGGTAACTGTTTTGGTTCATCAGTAAATCCAAGTATGTAATCGGCCGATTTATTAAAATAATGGCAATATTGTGATATGTCCTGTAATGATGGTTGACTTTCTCCTGTTTCTAATCTTGATATTTTTCTCTGTGTTGTATTAAAAATTATTGCAATATCTTTTTGTGTTTTATCTTCGTCAATTCGTAAATTTCTTATTCTTTCATTAAAATTCATTATTTATAACCTGCCTTTACTTGGTTACTTTAAAAAATTTTATCATAGACGCAAATTGACTATTGACATTTAGACGAACTTCGTCTATAATCAAAATCGTAGACGATTATTGTCTGCAATTTTGATTTGTTTTGAGGGGTATTTTTTATGAAATCTAATGTTTTAAGAAAGTCTTATGAATACATTTCTTTTCTTCGTCATAATCTTGCTGATTTGTGTAATTCTTTAGGTTTATCTTATGAAGAGTTTTCTATTTTAGATTCTGATTTAAAATCTTTACTTACTTCTATTGATGATTTAATCTTTGCGCGTCAGACTAATCGTTTTTGTTTAAATGATATTACTCCTCATGATGAGGTTTAATATATTTTCCCCTCTATACCCTTTTACCCGCTATGCAGTAGTTAGCGGTATATAAGAAATCTATTGTCGGATTACGTACTCCGAAGTTGTACGTTGGCTGCCAGGAATAGACTGGCTCTATATTAAATAGGGGAGTAATTCTTATGCTTGATTTCTTTTTGATTTTTTTGATTTCGCTTTTGGTTTCTTTTTTGATTATTTGTACTTTGCGCCGTTATGATAAACGGCTTGAAGTACTTGAGCGTATCATTCTTGATAAATCGAAAGTAGTTATAAACCTTGTTGATTTTGAAGCTTATTGTTCTGCTAAATTTGCACGTCCGAATAACCTTGAAGGAAATTTCAAATTCAACCCCGACGGTACTTTTAGCAAGGTTGGTGATATTGATGTTAAAGAAGATTAAACACTGTATTGATAACCTTTTTGAAAACGAGAAGTTTTTAGATAAGAACGGAGTACCGTATATTATTTATCTTCTTTCATTCTTGTTTTTAGTTATACATATTGTAATTTTAGTTTTACTTACATACAGAGGATTATTGTATGAATAATTTTAATTGTGTTTTTTATTCAGATTGTTATAAGAATCTCGGTGTAACAAATTGCTTCGGTTGTTCTTCAAAAAACGATTGCAATTGCTGTTCTAATTCCGGTAGCTTGTCTTGTTTAAATTGTGATATTAACACTTCACGTGTTGATATAAATAAACCTACTAAATAAAGAAAGAGAGTGAATTAAAATGTACAAAATTGTAGGTATTGAAAGCGTTAACTATGTAAGCAAGAAAACAGGCCGTCCTGTTGTCGGCTCAAAGCTCTATCTGATTACGGATGATGTAAAGCAGAATCTTGTCGGTAATTCCACTACAGAGATATTTGTTTCTGCTCAGATACAGGGCATTCCGGTTCTTTCTGTAAAAGACAACGTTAATATCTTTTTCAATCAATTCGGTTCAGTACAGGCAGTTGAAAAAATTCCTCCCAAAGCTGCCACCACCTAATTTAAGAAAGGAGAGTAATATATGAATACATTAAGACGTGTCGGTCTTGTAGCTGTATCTTGTATTATTCTCCTTCTTTCTCTTTTGTGTCCCGTCTCGGCTGTTTCTTTTGTTGAGGAAGATGATTTTTTAATCAATGATGATTTGATGATTATGCCTAACGGTACATTATCAAATAGTAATGTTTCTACAACTGATTTAGCATCTTCACCTAATTATCCGCAATTTAATCCTAATATGATTCCTTGGAAAGATGCACCTGATTATGTAAAGGAGGTTTTAATTTCTAATCTTAATGATTTAAATAAACCTGGTAATCCTCTTTATTTTGAAACACCTGTAAAAGTTCCTTTTGTTTGTGTTCGTGTAAATGGTAGTAATGTAATGGTTTATGTTGGATATAATCTTTGTGTTCTTTTTATAACTAATAATCGTCCTGTTTTAGGTCGTGTTGTTGCTCCTGGTTTTAATCCAAATGATTCTACAGATGTTAAGATGCTTTCTTCTACATTATATCGTGCTTCTTTTAATCTTTCAGATATGTCTGTAATTACTCCATGGTACGACGCTTCATCTTCTTTTACTCGTCTTGATTCTTTACCTGTTCAATCTGTTTTTTCTTATACTTCTGCTTTAACAACTGTTACTGGTAAATATGATTTGTATTTTTTTGGTGCTAATTATATCTTTGCTGATTCTTCTTTAAATTCTTCTGGTCGTTATGATATTCCTTTAGATTCTTCTAATGACCCTATTTATAATTATGTTTATCTTAATTATCCTTTAGGTTTTGAAGCTGGTTCTAATTTCTTTCCTTATGAACCTGTTTTTACTAATACATACTGTCAATACTTCGTCCCTAAGACAATGCCTGATGTAAATACAGGAATAGTAGGGGAGTATGGTGATGCTGAATCGAATTTAGTTGATAGATATAATCCAGACGGTTTAGGTAAAGATTTAACTATTGATTTTGATTCTACAACTTGGGTTGTAGTTTTTAATATTTTTAATCTTTTTATTACAGACAATACTTTTCTTTATTTATTAATCTCCACTCTTCTTACATTCGGCATTATTGCTTTGATATTAGGTAGGTGAATATATGTCTGAGATTTTAAATTTTTTTGATTGGTTTACTGATGTAGTTAAATCTGTTTTTGATTATTTTACTGATTTTCTTGATAATCTAATGAATCTTTTTGAATATCTCGGTCAGGCTGTTGAGCTTACAGGAAGTCTTATTGCTGCTTTTCCTCCTTGGCTTCAGATATTTGGTACTATAACTATAACTGTTTCTGTTATATATATTATTCTCGGTAGGAGTTCAGGAGGTAAGAAACAATGATGGCACGTGATATTAGTGACCCTATTGCTTATCTTATAAATGAATTTGCTGGTATTTTTGCTGATTGTTTTCGGTTGCTTAATTCTATTGAGTTTATGGGTACTAATCTATTATCTTTTATTATTGCAATAATCATTATTAATGCTTTGATTCCTCTTATTTTTTCTTTAGTTTCTTCATCTTCTAAAATTAGTAGTTCCCGTAGAGAGGTCAACCCACGTTCAAAATCTGATTCTAAAAAAGATGATTAAGGTGTTATATGAAAAAAATTATTCTTTTTATATGTCTTATTTCTTTGTTTGTAAGCTGCACTTGTTTTTCATCAGTAGCGTTAACTGTTAATTCAACCTATTCTGATGTTACTTCAACATCAACTCAGGCTGTTAACCTGGTTAACTTTGCTATGAGCTATGACGATTTTATTAATGCTGATTACGTTGTTTTTTGTGATGCACAGTATAGCTACTATATAGTCTGGGGTGATCTCAGCTATAACGGTACCACTGTTTCAGGTTCTGATGTTCAGTATCTTCGTTATTACCGAGCCGGCTCGGGTACTTCTTATCAATATACATATCAGTACGGTACTGATTCAACTTTCAGTCTGACACCTTCTCATATGTGTACTTCTAATATTAAAAACTTCGGTTTCAGTTCTTCAACCTATCAGGATTATAAATATATGTATAACGGTACCTTCTTTATGGTCTTTGTAGGTTCTATATTTTTTGTTATTCTCATTTCTCAACTAAGGAGAGTAAATAAGCATGTCTAATCTTGTAGATTTTTTTATGAATAATTTTACTATGGAGTACGGCCCTATGGTTGCGGCTGTTCTTCTCGGTATCATATGGATGGTCATATATGATTTTTACCATATATTTTTCTCTGCTGTTTTATCCTGGTTTAAAAAGTAATTACTTTAAATAAAAAAATTTTTACCCGAAAGGAGTTTATTATGGAAGGAGCTGCAAACGGTTTGGCAAGTATTGGCGAACTTTTTACCCAGTTTACTACCTGGATGGGCAATATCGTTACAACTATGACTGCAGACGGTAATGAGCTTATGCTTATTCCCGTAGGTATTTTTGTTGTCGGTGCTGTCATTGGTCTTGCTTCGCGTCTTATCGGTAGATAAGAATGACTGATTTTCTCCGCCGCTACCGTGCGGCGGAGAACTGCAAGGAGTGTATTATTATGTTTTTTATAAATCCGTTTAGTTTATTATTTGAATTGAATTTTATGCCGTGGATATTCGGAGCATTTGGCTTTTTCGGTTTGTTTTTGCTCCTTAAAAAAATGTTACTCGGTAGGGGAGTGTAAATATATGATAACCGGTTATTTTGGCGTTCCCGGTGTTGGTAAGACAACGCTACTTACCAAGATTGCAGTTAAAGCTATAAAGCGTATGAATAGGGGAAAAGGGAAATACGAGAACGTTTATACAAATTTTTATTGTAAAGGTGCTCGCAGACTTAATTTTAATGATTTAAAAACTTACAAAATTATAAAATCTCTTATTCTTCTTGATGAAATTACTATGGACGCGGACAATCGTGATTTTAAAAATTTCCCTGATGAAATAAGAGACTTTTTTATTCTTCACCGTCATTTAGGTAATGACATCATTTATGCTACTCAAGGATATGATGCAGTTGATAAGAAGATACGTCTTCTTACTCAAGAACTTTGGTATATGCAAAAAACTGTATTACCGTTCTTTTCTGAGTTTACGTCTGCTAAGCGTATTTATCGTACAATCAATATCAATGAGCATACATCTGAGCTTACTTTAGGTTATCGTTTTTGTAATCTTCTCGAATCTTTCTTTACTTCGAATTATAAGACTGTATGGCGTAGAAGGTACTATAAGTATTTTGATTCTTTTGATGAAGGTATACTTGAGAGCCGACCGCATCTTGATACGCTTCTGTGGGATGAGAAGCTTTCTGTACTTCCGTCTGCTGACGTTCTTGACATGTCAGATATAACTTTTTAGCCACTCGGGTACAAGCTTAAGGTTTTTGAGCTTTTTTAACGGTCAATCGGCCTACCGGGGCCGGTCCCGGTGTTTACCTTAGTGCGTCCACCCGACTTGCTAAAAGGTACAAATTTAAAGAATTATCACTGTTGCTAAATGGCAGTAGTGACATTCGCCCTTGATCACCCAGCTTTTTATCCGTTTCCGCCCGAACAGCGAATAGCGGATTTTTGGGCTGCAGCTTCCCCAATTTGACCGCAGGGGAGTGCTTCAGCCTGTGGGGGCACTACGACACCCCCACAGGTGGTCGTTGGTCATTGGACAAAAAATGAAAGGATTTTATATGGCTACTGATAATCGTTCTCGAAATTTTGCAACAGTTATTTATCCCGATTCAGCTCCTGAAAATTGGATACAGCTTGCTGATGAGCTGCACATACCTGCTTTTATATCTCCATTACATGATTCTGACTTTAATCCAACCGGTGAAGCAAAGAAGCCTCACTACCATGTTATGTTAATGTTTGAAGGTAAAAAATCACCTGAGCAGGTCAGAGAATTATTTGAATCATTCGGTGGGGTAGGGTGTGAGCGTGTAAATTCTCTCCGTTCTTATGCAAGATATCTTTGTCATTTAGATAACCCTGATAAAGCACAGTATAATGTTGAAGATGTTCTTGCTCTCTGTGGTTCTGATTATTTTGAGCTTATCGGTTTACCTTCAGATAAATATGTTTCTGTTGGTGAGATTATGGATTTTTGTGTTAAATACGAATTTTATAGTTTTTCTGAGCTTACTATGTACTGTAAAGCTAATAGATACGATTGGTATCGTGTTCTTGTAGATAAGTCTACAATTTATATGCGTGAGTTTCTTAAATCCTTAAAATGGGATAAGTATGATAAAGATGTTCGTCACCGTGTTGATTGTGACGGAAATCTTATTGATGTTAAAACTGGTGAAATTGTTACTTTAGAGGATTTAGAATATCATGAATGAATCTGAACGCTTAATTTATCTTATTTACGGTTTATTGTTTTCTGAAGAAGCTCGTCTTGAGTTCGAAGTATATAATTCCTTCGAAATTCTGAAACGTAATCCTAAGGATAGCTATTTTATATCAAAATATCTTGCTACCGTCCAACGCTATGAAGATTTTAAAATTTTTCAAAGAAAGGTGATAGAGGTACTTAGGTGCTTTTAGTTACATTGTACATTTTTACATCTTGAACTATACAAAATAGATATTTGTTGATTTTATTTTATTGTTATTTTTACTAATTTATTGAGGTGTTTTTTATGTTAAAGTATTGTTGTTTTACTTGTCGATATTATTGTCATTTGGATCCTGATACAGATTTTTGTAATCT
>JAZSBI010000118.1:0-7830 GCA_045602345.1 Acutalibacteraceae bacterium
AATCGGTGAAGCTTTGCGTGGCTTTCTCTTCTTTCAATGCTATCCAATATAAAGAATGTAGCAGAGGAAAGGAGGGTTAAATCCTCGTAATTAATTTTTGGATTATCGATTCCCAGAAAGCCGATTATAACATCTTCTTTAATGAGTGGCACTGCAATCAGACTTGTAATTCCTTGCATTTCAAGAATTTTATAAGTATCACTTTCTTTATCAACATCCTTATCAAGGCTTGATATATAGAAGGTACCCGTTTCTTTAAATTTTTTAATCCAGGTGTTAATAACCTCAAGAGGTATATTCTGAAGAACATCAATCTGCTTTGTAACGCCCTCAGCGGCGTATTCATAGGTGTTGTTTGTTACTTGCTTTTCGTAATCAAATTCGAAAAGATAAGCCCTGTCACCGTCAAAATAACCGTTAAGAATTTTTAAAAGACTGTCAACAGCCTTGTTAATATCCTTTTCTTCTGCAAGCAGAGTTATGCAGTTAATAAGAGTATCAGCAACGCTTAATTGTTTTTTTGTTTTATTTTCTCTGCTTCGGGTAGCAATAAGGTTAATAGCGGTAATAACAAAAACAAGCAAACAAACACCGGCAAAAGAAAATCTTAAAATGTTTAATGAAAGCGAGTTGTGCCACCCGTGGTCGCTTATCAGCTTAAGCTCGTAGTAAGCAATAGAAAAAAATACGGCGAACACAGTAAGCCCTGAAAGCAAAACAACTTTATTATTTTTTATAAATTCTTTTATTTTGCTTGTCTGCATAAACTCACCTACCTTTGTTAAAAGAATAACATAAAAAAGGTTGATTGTAAATATAAATTGTATAATTTCAACATATTTTTAATCTTTGTTATTGAATTGGAAAAATATATGTATTATACTTACTAGTATATAAACTGTTTCAGGAGCTGAAATTATGAAGCACGAAAGACTTGAATTGAAAAATTATTTTGATTTTTTAGGTGAAGAGGGCAGAAACCCTACCCTTGATATTTATCTTCCCTATAATATGGTGGAAATGAAAAGAGAAAAGCAGAAAAGACCTTGTATGCTCATTTGCCCCGGTGGTGGCTATGGTATGTGTTCAGAGCGGGAATCAGAGGTAGTAGGTGTTCATTTTCTTCCGGAAGGCTTCAATGTTTTTGTGCTTAAATATTCTGTTGCCCCAAACCGTTTTCCTACCCAAATCCGTGAGGTAGCAGCTGCAGTAGAGCTTATTTACCAAAATGCTGAAGAATGGAATTGCGACACAGAAAAAATTGCAATTATGGGCTTTTCCGCAGGTGGTCACCTTGCAGCGCATTATTCCACAATGTTTGACTGCAAAGAGGTAAGAGAGGTTTTTCCTGAAAGCAAATCAGTTAATGCTTCAGTTCTTTGTTATCCTGTAATAAATGCAAATGCACGAACAGCCCATATGGGAAGCTTTGTAAACCTTTTAGGTCACCAGCCCGAAACAGCTGAAGAAGAGGAGTACTTCTCCTGTGATAAGCAGGTAAGGGAAACAACACCCCCTGCTTATATCTGGCATACTGCAGAGGACGGTTGCGTTCCTGTTAAAAACAGCCTTCTTTATGCAGGTGCTTTGGCAGAAAAGGGCATCCCCTTTGAGCTTCACATTTTCCCATTCGGCGGTCACGGACTTTCCACCTGCGACAGCCAGACCATTGACGATATGACACCTATATTCGAATATAACTCCGCTTGGCTTGTGGATGTGAAAAAGTGGTTGAAGGTTATTTTTTAGAATAGTTACATCGCTTTCCTTTGAAAATTAAATAAAAATAGATAAATTCTCACTTTTTTGAAAAAAGTGGGAATTTTTTATTGATAAACTCTTGACAAAGAGTAGTACACGTACTATTATAGTAAACGTACTAAATAGTAGATATACTAAAATACGAGGTTCAGTTATGGCACACAGAGAAAACAATGCAACACAACAAGCTATTATTGATTCAGCAGTAAAAAATTTTCTTGTAAATGGTTTTCGCCATACATCCGCAAAAATGATTTGTGAGGATGTAGGAATAAGTCCCGGGAATCTTACCTTCTGGTTTCCCACCAAGGCTGATATTCTTCTTGAATTCACAAAGAAAATAATGAGCTACCATACCAAGTTTATTGAATATAATAAAAACAAGGGAGCAGAAGATTTATTTACATATTGTCTTGAAATTGTTGTGCAGATAGCTTTGTGCGAGGAAAAAGAAAATATAAGGGATATTTATTATTCAATGTATTCAGAGCCTATTACATTGGCATATCTTAAAGATTGGACTGCTGAAAAGAATTTTAATATTCTCGGTTCATATCTTCCGGATTGGGATTTAAAGCGTTTCAGACGGGCTGCGAATGTAACCTGTTGCATAGAACGAAGTGCTCTTGCAGAGCCTTGCACAGAGGATTATACCTTGGAAGATAAAATATACTTAACTCTTACCTGCCTTTTAAAGATATACGATTTTTCAAAGGAAGACAGAGAAAAAGTAATAGACAGGATTTTAAAAACTGATTATCAGAAAATAAAAACAGAAATGCTGAAGCAGTTAGATGAGTTTATAAAATAATGACGTAAATATGAAATAAGATGCCAGATACCAGATTCCAGATGCCAGAGGCTTTGAAATTGGCAAAATGGAAATTGTAAATGGCAAATTACGGAATTACGTTGGCGATTATAAAGCCCGCAAACATTAAACTTTTCCGAGGGAGGAAACTATATGAAAAGAAATAAAACTTTTAAGAAGATATTGAGTATAGCACTTTGCCTTGCTCTTGTAATGAGCTACGTGCCTGCGATATCGTTGAACGCTTTTGCTACAGACGGCATAAGCTATATTGATGCAGACGGCATTGAACAGATTTATACGGGTGAATATACAGAAATTACATTAGAATCCAAGACGCTTGAAGCCGGTTGGTATATAGTGAATAATGATATTACTATGGAAACACCTTCTGATTATTCAAGTAATTTGATTGCTTCGGGTGATGTTCATCTTATTCTTTGCGACGGTTCGACGCTCACTCTCAACTCTAAATTTGAAGTAAGCACAGGAAACAGTCTGACAATTTACGGACAGACTGGCTCAACAGGTACGCTTAATGCTAAATCAGGCATTGGTGCGGTTCGTACAGGTACTATAATTATCAATGGTGGTATAATAAATGCAACGGGTCCAAGTGGTTCTATGGACAGTACCGGTGGTACAGGTAGTGCCGGTATTGGTGCAACTTACAAGGAAACTTATAATAGTTCTCCCATTCAGGATTATGGTTATTCAGGTACTATTGTTATAAATGGCGGTACGGTTACTGCAATCGGTGGCGGAGGGGCTGCCGGTATCGGTATGAGTGCTGCAAGTAGATATACAGGTGGTAGCACAATTACAATAACCGGTGGTATTGTTAATGCTATAGGTGGCGACAACAGTGGTGCCGGTATTGGTGGCGGCACATATAACGGTGGTCACACAATTACGATAACCGGAGGAGTAATTTCGGCAACAGGTGGTAAATATGCTCCCGGTATCGGTACAGGTAGTAATGGAGATGCTTCTACCATTGTCATTACAGGCGGTAACATAAAGGCTGTTTCCGGAGGAACTTGTTCTGGTATTGGCAAAGGCTCCTGGGCTGAGGGAACAACTACCGTTAAAAATGCCAACGGTGATAATGTTACGCTTAAAACACTTGATTTCGGCACAGAGCAAGTAGCACTTACAAGGATTAACGGTTTGCCCGGATACTACGATATAACCGGAACTGAAACTATTGACGGCAAGTATTATATATATGTTGCTTCTAACGTTGAATTAGGCAATGCTTATGCAGGAAACGTATTGTACGAACGCACAGATAACGGATATGTTCACAACCATAATTTTATTGGTGGTATTTGTGTTTGTGAGGAGTACACCCCTGCAACAGAGGTCAGCGATAAATATGATGTTGACGGTGACGGCTATACCGACCAGGTATATGAGATCGCTAATGCAGGTCAGCTTTATTGGTTTGCCGGCTTAGTAAACGGCACACTTGCAGATGTTCAGCAGAATAAAAGAGCCAATGCTGTTTTAACAGATGATATTGTAATAAACAAAAATGTTCTTAAAGATGATTATTCACTTAATGGTGATGGCTCACAATTCCGGGAATGGACCTCAATAGATTCTTATTCAGGCGTTTTTGACGGTGCGGGTCATTATATTTCAGGATTATATTTTAACAACAGTAATGCTAATTTTGGTGGATTTTTTATCGGTATGTATGGTACAGTAAAAAATCTTGGTATTATTGATTCATACTTTTATGCAAGTCATGATAAACGTGAAACCGGAATTGGTGCGATTTGTGCTGTTACCGGTGCGGGTTGTGTAATAACTGATTGTTATGTTCAGGCAAATGTCAGTACGCCAAGGGGAAGTGCAGGCGGTTTTGTTGGATATGGTCAGATGAGTAATAGGCGAGTTATTGAAATTACCAATTGCTATTTTATAGGTACGGTAAACGGGAGTTACCCCGAGTTTGGTCCGTTTATCAGTAACGAATATGCCGTGTTTACAAACTGCTATTACGATAGTTCTTTTTATACAGGAGAAGTTACCAAAGGCGAAATAGGAGTAACAGCCGAACAATTTGCATCAGGCGAAATCACATATCTTCTCAACAACTCATCTCCTGACGGTGTTTGGAAGCAGACTATCGGTGAAGATGCTTACCCGAACTTCAGTGGCGAAAAGGTTTATTATGGCTATTCCTGTGAAACAGAAGAATTTGTGGGCTATGCGAATAAAAGAGCTTATCCCGCACAACCACATTATGGCGGAAACGGATATTGCGCAATATGCAAAATGTATCAGCCCGCAACACTTAACTCAAACAATTACTATGAAATTTATAATGTGGGTCAGCTTTATTGGTTTGCAGAAGAGGTAAGCAGTTATAATAATGAGTGGAATAATGTTTACAACGCTATTCTTATGAATGACATTGTAATCAACGAAAATCTTGTTGACGAAAACGGAAATCTTACAGAGAACACAGAAAATCTCCGCAAATGGCTTCCTATAAGTAACGGCTCAAACACAACCTTTAACGGAGTGTTTGATGGTAATCACCATATAATATCAGGTATTTATATTAACGATATTAATGCAAGTCATTCCGCACTTTTCGGTACAATCAGCAACGGTATGGTTAAAAATCTTGGTATTACAGATTCGTACATAAATGGTAAGAGAAGTGCTGCTTTTGCAGGCTCATCAAGTGGTTTAATTGAAAACTGCTTCGTTACCGATACTGTAATTAAAGGTGAAATTGCAGATTCTTTTGTTGCAAGCTATAGTGGCACAATTGCGGATTATAATTATCCGTGTATTACAAAAAAATCCTATTCAACAGCACTTGTTTATGAAAATGGTTCGCAGGTTGATGCAGCTTTAGCAAATGATTATATCTCTGAAAATCTTTATTATCTTGCTGATTCCGATAACGGCAACGGCGGTAAGACTGTTGAACAGTTTGAAAAGGGTGAGGTAGCTTACCTTCTTAACGGTGCCACAAGTGAAGGTACACTCATTTGGGGGCAGACAATCGGTACTGATGTTTACCCCGTATGGAACGGTACAAAGGTTTATAAAGGATTTGACTGTGGTGGAACAGAGGCTTATTATTCAAATACCGAGCTTCTTGGTGAAAATGATAACAATCATATTCCTAGCAAGTGGGAATATAGCGATACTGACGGAGTGCATCAGCGTTATATCTGTACTCGTGAGGGATGCCCACAGTATCAGGTAATCGAAACAGGAATTTGCTCCGGTGGTACAGCAACCTGTCAGGAATTGGCAAGCTGTGAGGTTTGTCACTACAGCTACGGTGATTATGACTATAATAACCACACAAGTCAGAATACATATATGACCGAGGGCGATGAAAACGGTCATAAGCTTTTCCACGAATGTTGTGATGTGGAAATAAGCACAACGCCTCATTCTTACGAGGGTTATGATTTTGATGCTCATCACCATTGGCACGCTTGTGAATGTGGTTATGTGCAGGAAGTGGTTAAAGAAGCTCATACATTTGACGGTAACGGCTTCTGTACAGTTTGTGGCGGTTACGAGCCTGCACCCATAGTTTACAATGAGGAAAGCTACTCTAACGTTGCAGAAATCGGAAATGCCGGTCAGCTTTTCTGGTATGCTGAAAATTGGAATGCCTGCCCCGTTTATGATGAGGAAAATGACGAATATTATACCGCGTCTGCTGGCGCGATTCTTGTAAACGATATAGACCTGAACCCGGGGTATACCTTCTATGAGGAAGGTTCGTATTCAACTGATCCGACAGTTGAATATTATAGTCCCGTTCTTCGCCAATGGAAGCCTATTAAGGACTATGCCTGGGTTGACTTTGATGGTCAGGGCTACACAGTAAGCGGACTTTATATTAATACTCCTGATGAGAGAAATGTGGCAATGTTCGCATCAAATGACTACTACACAATTAAAAATATAACTCTTGCCAACGGTTTTGTTTATGGTGGTGATAATACAGCAGCTGTTGTTGCTTACAATAGCGGTGGTGTTGAAAACTGCCATTCAAGTGTAACTGTAAAGGGTAACGGTTCCATTGGTGGTATTATCGCTTACCATTCAGGTAGCGAGGTTAAAAACTGCTCCAATTCAGGTAGCGTTATAATCTACGGCAGTTCATCAGCAACCGGTGGTATTATAGGTAATGTCTATAGTTACTCAGCTATCACAAATTGCTATAACACAGGCTACATTAAGGGCGGTATTCGTGTTGGTGGTATTGTTGGGGATGCAGGAGATGCAACAATCACAAATTGCTATAACACAGGATTGATTTTATCTAATTTCTCTGATGCACACGCTATTTCGGGTGGCGGTACAATTGAAAATTGCTATGACCTTTCAAATGAGGATAACGGTGCCGATAAAAAAACAAAAGCACAGTTTGAAAGCGGTGAGGTTACATATCTTCTTCAGTCAGCTCAGCCTGTTTCAGAGATTTATGATGAGGATTGGAATGTGATAGGCGAGGAGCAGGAAAAGGTTTGGTTCCAGACTATAGGTACAGACGCTCTTCCTACACTTAACAACACAAGCCTCGTAGTTTACAGAAATCTTACGGGTGGATGCTGTGAGGAAAATTATGTTTATGAATACTCAAATACAGAAAAAGAGCCTGTAATTACACATTTGTATAATAACGGCTTCTGTATTTGTGGTGCCTATGAGCCTGCAGTATATAATGAAGCTGATGATGTTTATGAAATAGGCAATGCAGGTCAGCTTTATTGGTTTGCTGAAAAGGTTAATGGCGGAGAATATACCATTAACGGAAGCCTTGTTACAAATATTACAGTTAACGAAGCTGTGTTAAATGAAAATGGTAATCTTATCGATAATGTAAATGAACTTCGTGAATGGTTGCCTATCGGTAGCTCTGAAAATGCTTACAACGGTACCTTTGAAGGTAATGGAAATGTGGTTTACGGCTTATATGCCGATAAGGACTATATGGGATTGTTTAGTCAGGTAGGCGAAAGTGCTGTTGTACGAAATGTTGGAATTGTTGATTCTATGTTTAAAGGAGGGTCACGAATTGGTGGTATTACAGGAGTAAATAACGGAACAATAGAGGGCTGTTATTTCTCCGGCAAAATTGTGGCAGACAATCAATATGTTGGTGGCTTAGTTGGCGAAAACTATGGCAATGTTACCAACTGCTTTAGCTTGGCTTATGTGCAAGGCTCAAATATGGTTGGTGGTGTAGTTGGCTACAGCAAACAGGC
>JAZSBI010000119.1:0-5316 GCA_045602345.1 Acutalibacteraceae bacterium
AGCAACAGGTTTTATTATGTACCTGTTAGTGCAGGGGATAGCAAAACAATAACTGTTTATTACGTTGTAGATGCTGATATTGATTTTGATGACCTGTATACGCACCTGCTTTATAAAAATATTTTTGAAGAACAAACCCAACAGGATATTTTAAAGGTTGAGTTTTAAAAATCAAGTTAAAAAGCGACAGGGAGTAATCCTTGTCGCTTTTGTTGGAGTGGGGTTCGACCCCTACTTTTACTTTATAAACAAAAAATAAAGAACCTACACAAAAGTATAGGCTCTTTATTTGGTGCCGGTGACCGGGGTCGAACCGGTACGGTATCGCTACCACTGGATTTTGAGTCCAGCACGTCTGCCAATTCCATCACACCGGCAAATGTGACTGATATATTATATTATAAACTTTCAGAAAAATCAATAATAAATTATAAATTATTTCTTTAGTTTGGATTTTAGTTTGAAAATTAATGAAATTGTTTTGCTTTTTAAAACACAAACCCTTTGCTTTTAGGCAAAGGGTTTGTGCTTTGACTTCATGAAACGATTTGTTTTTTGATTGGCGTATATAACACAGGATGACAGAGAATTACTTACTTGAAAATACGGTTCGGGCAACTCTTTCCATCCCGGGTTTTTATTGAAGTGCAAGGTTTACGATGCTTGCATAATCGTCCACCGTAATTTTATTGTCTGCATTTGTGTCTGCAGCCAAGGAATAGTGCTCGGAAAGCTCTGCTTGTTCGTTAACTGCAAGGTTAGCTTTAGAGACGTCGAGAACATCGCAAATACTGTCACCATTAACATCACCGGTTACAACCAGAGTAAAATCCTCTCTTCCAAGGTCATCATAAACGGTAACGGTGGAGCCTGTTCCCCATAAATGCTTACCGTTGATATATGAACTTCCCAATGTAACAGAAGTTTTACTTTCAGAAATGTAAATCAAATCTGAAATTCTGTTTGCATTGTATGTTGAGGTGTAGATTACCTTGTTGGTATAATCAATATTTGAACCGGGCTTGGATGTAATACTGAGTTCATGGCATTTGATATTATTTGCATGTGCATAAGAGCATGCAACACTACCTTCAAGACAGTATATAACAAAATTTTCGTTGAAATTAAAGAAAGCATTATCTTCAATTTCAGTTACAGTTGGGGGAATAGTTGCACTTTTTAAAGTGTTGCAATCACCGAAGCGGTATGCTTTAAGAGTTGTAACGTTGTAAGGAATTTCAATTTCGGTAAGAGGTGCATTATTCATATATATTGAAATTGCATTTTGAAGGTATATCTCTCCTGAGTCGGGATGCTGCAGGTCCATATTGCACCAGGATTCAATAGACGGGATTTCTACACTTCCCACATATTCAAGAGAATCGCCTATGAATCTTAAGGACTCGGGAATAGTTAAAAATACAACATCGTGAAGTGAATCGTCTGCTATACCTAAAGTACCGTCCTTAACAACAAGGTCGGTTACATATGCACCAATAAGATAGTTACCTATATAGTAAGCGTCTTGGTTGCCTGCTGTGTATTTTGTGTATTCGAATGCGTCTTTACCTATTCTTTCAAGATTATCGTGAAGAGTTACGCTTATATTTTCATCAAGAAGCATAAAGGCGTAATCTTCAATAACCTTTGTTTCCTCAGGTACAATGTAATCTTCTGTAAGATTCTTGGATGCTAAAAGGAGCTTTGATTTATCCTTTGTAAAGAGAACATTATTTTCTGCTACGAATGCAGGATTATTGTAAGAACACTTAATTTCACAAATATTTTCAGTAAGATGGAATGCAGTGGGGTTAAATTCCGTTAAGGATGTGGGGAAATACACCTTGTAGAATCCGCTGCCTGCAAAAGCATAATCGCCTATACTTATAAGATTTCCCGGAAGAATAAGTTCATCATACTCGCGAGTTGATTCAAAAGCGTGAGCACCGATATACTTTAAGCCTCTACCCCAGAAAACCTCATTAAGAGCACAGGCACCGTAAAATGAATAGTCACCTATTCTTGCGAGAGAATCGGGAAGATACAGCTCTTTTAATGAAACAGGTGCATCGTAAAAGGCGTAGTCTGCAATTGTTGCAGTGCCATTTTTAACGGTAATTACCTCCATATCGCTATTGCTTACGATAAGGTGGTCACCAATGTAAAGCATACCATCTTCCCAGTTGTTTGTATCTTTATAGTATGCAGTGTTTTTGAAGGCTTCCTTTCTGATTTTTACAGGAATATCGGGTATGTTTATTTCAGTAAGATTTGGGCAAACAAAGAATGCTCTTTCTCCGATTTCCTCTATGTCTTCATGGAATGTTACACTTTTAAGTGCAGCATATTTTGCAAAAGTGTTAGGTTTAACCGTATCTACACTTTCGGGAATAACAAGGTCTTCTACAAGCTCACCCCAAAGGTAAAGATTTGCTCCTGTATAAAGGGGGTTACAGGTGTAAGAGGGGAAATCTATATTACACCATGCAGCTAAATCGTATATATACACGCCCTCAAGAGAGGTACAGTTAGAAAATGAACCTCTTGTTCCACCGATTTGTTTTATGGTGGAAGGAAGAATTATAGCCTTCAGGGATGTGCAGTTGTAGAATGCAAAATTTCTTATGTATTCTACACTGTCAGGAATATAAACAGAAGTAATTTTAGTACAACCTTCAAAAGCGTTTACACCTATACTCTTAACGGGTAAGCCTGCGTGCTCATCTGGAATAACAATTGCACCTGTAGCTTCAGTATCACAACCGCTGACTGAATAATAATCGGCTCCGCTGGGGCGTGTAAATGAGAGATGTTCTGATGAATCTTCTATACCTTCTCCACACATTGTGCAGGTGCCGTCTTCAGCTAAAATATGGTCGCCGTAACCGCCTATTTTGGTGTCGTGTACAGTACCGCAAACGGAGCAATTGTAAATATGGCCGCCACTTCTGAGACAGTGCACTGCCAGACTCTCCACAAATGTATAGGTTTCATTACCGGTACAGTTAAAGTGAACTGTTTCATAATCGAAATTTTTTATCTGGCTAACAGATGAATTGCTGCCTGCATCGAGTGTTGCAAGAGTTTCATTGAACTGCTCTTCTGTACCGCGGTAGAAAATATGATTTACAGGCAAGGACCAGGAAGATACAGATGTGTCTTCAAGGCTTATGCCACCGGGTAAGCTGATAGAAGCAAGTCTGTGTCCGCCGGTGTATGTGCTGAATGCAGATTTAGACATATTTTCAACTGAATCCGGAATATAAATATTTATTAACTTATCACAACCTACAAAAGCACTTGTTCCGATTGTTGTAACACCATCAGGGATTGCAATATTTTCTAATTTTCCACACCAACCGAAAGCACCTGAGTCAATTGCTGTAACACTACCGGGGATTACAATATTTTCAAGGCTTTCACACCATGAAAAAGCACGTTTTCCGATTGCTGTCATATTTGAGGGGAGAGTAATTGATTTTAAATCAGAACAGCCACTAAACATTCCTTCTGCGTCAAATGGAGCAGTGCCTGCTGTGTTTTTAACATCCTTATAAACTACGCTGTCGGGAATAACAATACTTTCAAGTCCTGATATGTTGAAGGTGGATTGTCCCATATGTGTTACTGAGTCGGGAATGGTTATTGCTTTAAGGCTTTTACAGCTTGTAAAGGCATTGCTACCTATATACTTAACACCATATGGCACATTGATTTCCTCAAGTGCAGATGCATAATAGAATGAACTTGAACCTATCCTTACAATGGTGTCAGGTAAGGTTACCTTTGTAATGCTTTTACAGTTTCTAAAACCGTCAGCAGCAATTTCAGATACAGGCAAACCTTCGTATGTAGAAGGAATTACAATTTCACCTGAAATTGTTTTATCTTTTGCACCTACCTTGTAGTATTTACCATCATCGCTGAGAGTGAAGGTCAGCAAATCCAAAGTAGCATCTGCAGCTCTTACTAAACTGAAGTTTGCACAGATTGACATACAAATTGCCAAACATAGAACTAATGAGATTATTTTTCGGGTTGTCATAAATATACCTCCTTTTTAAGATTGCACTTCTTGCATAGTACAATATCTCCATTTAAATTTTATTGTTTTATATGGGGTGTTTGCAATAAATTTGCCGAAATGCAGAAAAATTGTACCGAAACGCAAGAAAAAGTGTGTATTTTTAAGACTAATACAATTGAATTATAAAACGAATAACTCGTTTTGTCAACTAAAATACAGTTTTTATAAGTTTTTGCAGTTTTGTTCATTTACAATGAATATGAGGTGGTTGATTTGAATTTTAGCGATAAATTGCGAGGTTTGATTGAAGAACGTAACTTAACACAAAAACAAGTTGCAATTGATTTGAATATTGCTCCGTCTACAATGGGGGGATATGTGCAAGGAAGTAGCCAACCCGATTTTGAAACATTAAAAATTATTGCTAATTATTTCGATGTATCAACAGATTATCTTCTCAATGTTTCTTCCAGAAACAGCAACGGCTCAATTGAAGAAGAATTATTGCGCGTTTTTCGTTCTATGAAACTTGAGCAACAACGGGTTTTTATAGAACAAGGCAAAGTATTTGTTCGTGCAAACCTATCCAACAAAAACGGAAAAAATCATTAATAAAAAAACGGATTGACTTTTAATAATTTAAGTCAATCCGTTTTCTGTTCGCCGACCGCGAGAGGGTTCGAGTCCCAAGAAATTCGTTTTGGAACAAAATAAAAAACAGTATAGCTTTTGCTATACTGCTTTTTATGGCGCGCCGGAAGGGACTCGAACCCCTGACCTTCTGGTTCGTAGCCAGACACTCTATCCAACTGAGCTACCGGCGCGTATATGGAGCGGATGACGAGGCTCGAACTCGCTACCTCCACCTTGGCAAGGTGGCGCTCTACCAGATGAGCTACATCCGCAAATGCAAACAGTATTATACATATAAAACCACCACTTGTCAAGAGTTTTTTTGATTAATCACAAAAAATGTGTAAAACTATATGGGTTATAGGGAATTTAAAAATTTTTTGAAAAAATTTAAAAAATGTATTGACAAATGCTTGTCTGCATATTATAATTAACAGGCTTTCGGAAAGAGAGCAGTTCGCCTACGTAGGTATGGATGTTGTTCATATATATGGCGGTATAGCTCAGCTGGCTAGAGTACTCGGTTCATACCCGATTGGTCGCTGGTTCGAATCCTGCTGCCGCTACCATTACGGCCCGTTGGTCAAGAGGTTAAGACACCGCCCTTTCACGGCGGAATCATGGGTTCAATTCCCGTACGGGTCACCACACCACAT
>JAZSBI010000120.1:0-9079 GCA_045602345.1 Acutalibacteraceae bacterium
CCCATCATCTTCACATTGGCTTTGTATTCTTCAATAAGCTCTCCCAAACGCACAATTTCATTGTCTAAAAAAGCTTGTACTTTTTCTGCATTTTGTTCTTCGATTTTCATATCTTTACCGAGCAAAACACTACCTCCAAAAACAAAAAATATAGTCTCTGCAAAAGTTAATAATACTATAAATCCCTGATATATGCAAGTATTGTAATTTTTCTTTTTTTATGCTATAATTGGTTATAGAAAAAAGTTAAGATTTCGGAAAAATATTTCACCCCATTAAAAAGTTTTTTACTTTTTAATGGGGTGAATGTGTTTTACACGTTATTTTTTTTTACTCTCTCCATAAAATCCGAGCAAGCAGGAACAACGAATTTAATTCCCTTTTCAATAATTTCAAAAGTGCATTCTGTTACATAGTCTGTTTCACCATCAACGTTCATTGCCGCAGGCTTTTCGCTTGTAATATGAATCTTTTTGCCTCTTTTAAAAATTGTTCTGTCCCAATCAAGATGCTGACCCTTTTTATAAGGGTTAATAAGAGTAAGAAGCTTAATTCTCAAACAGTCTTTTTTAACAATGATAAAGTCAAGAAGGCCGTCATAGGTGAGAGCTTTCGGAGCTGCCATATAACCACCGCCATACCAGCGGGAGTTACCTGCAACACAGAAAAGCACATCGCTTGTAAAAGGCTCTTCGTCATCAATCTGAATTGTAAATCTGCTTTTCATTCTTCCGATGAAGCAGTAAAGAAGTGCTGCAGTATATGCCGCCTCACCTGAAAGAAGAGGGAGCTTTTTGAAATCCGCCTGCTTTGCGCAAACCTCTGCATCAACACCCATTGAGCATTGATTAATTGCATACTGGTCGCCACATTTAATAAGGTCGAAATCCATAACTGTACCGTTTACATGGTCAGCAACATTTCTTAAATCCTTTTTATCTCCGAAAATACGTATGAAGTCGTTACCGCTACCCAAAGGGAATGCTGCAACCTCTGCGTTTTCGTGACAAGCACATGCATTAACAACCTCATAAAGAGTGCCATCGCCACCACAGGCATAAACACGGATGTGTTCACCCTTTTCAACCTCTTTTTTTGCATATTCATAACCATCACGAGGGGCTTTTGTTGTGTATATTTCGTAATTTTCTATACCTAAATCGGCCATTGTTTTAACAATTCCGTCGGTACATCTTTCAATTGAAATGCCCTTACCGCAAACGGGGTTAACTATAAATAAATGTTTCATTTTTTTTCTCCTTCAGGGGATTTTTGTTTTATCTTTTTATTTAAAATACATATGCAATCTGCATTTAATCATACCATTGTAAAGTTTACGGCTCTTGTCTGCTTTCCTGCCGAAGCATTGTTCAAACTCCTCATCGGGAGTGATTATATAATAACTCCAACCATGAGCTTTGTCAAACACTCTGCCCATTTCCTTGTAAAGTCGTTGTGCCTCCTGTAAATCAAGAAGACGCTCACCATAGGGCGGATTACAAATAACCGTACCTCTTTCACTTAATTTTTTAAAATCTCTTAAGTCTTTTTTTTCAAAATTAAGCTTTTTACCAATGGGAAGTCTTGAAGCATTTTCTATTGCAATTTTTATTGCCTCTGCATCAATATCTGAGCCATAGCCTACAAAATCTGTATCGACCTTCTCAAGGCTTATTGCTCTTTCTTTTTCCTCTTTCCAAATATTCTTAGGAAGCACATCGAATCTTTCTGCTGCAAAATGGCGGTTAAGTCCCGGAGCTATATTGTGAGCATATAGTGCACCCTCAATAAGAAGTGTTCCGCTACCACACATAGGGTCGTAAAGGGTATGGTAATGACGAAGTTTTGCCAAAGCACAGATAGATGCAGCTAAAGTTTCTTTAATGGGAGCTCCGTTCTGAGAAAGCCTATAGCCGCGCTTGTGAAGACCTGCACCGGTGGTATCTATAAGCATAGTAACCTGATCATTCATTATAGAAAACTGTATTTGATGAACAGGACCACTTTCATTGAACCATGATATACCGTATTTTGATTTAAGTCTTTCTACAACGGCTTTTTTAATAATCGCCTGACAATCGCTGACGCTGAAAAGTGTAGATTTAAGGGAGTAGCCCTTTACCGGAAAAGCATCCTCTTTACCAATCCATTCTTCCCAAGGGAGTGCCTTAACACCCTGAAAAAGTTCTTCAAAGGTCTTTGCTGTAAATGAACCCACATTGATTTGAACACGCTCTGCAAAATGAGAACAGATATTCACCCTTGCAAGCATATTTTCATCACCTGAAAACAGCACCCTTCCATTTTCTGCACAAACATTTTCTGCACCCAGAAAACGAAGCTCATCGGCAATTATTCCTTCAACCCCCAAAAGGCAGGGTATTACAAAATTAATTTTCATCTGTTTTTCCTTCCGTATAATCATTTTCCGGCATAGTAAACCAAAAAGTTACGCCGTTTTCTTTATTTTCAAAGCCGCATTCGCATCCATGGTTATCTGTAATCGACTTAACGATAGCAAGGCCCAAACCAAATCTGCCTTCTGCTCTTGAATGGGCCTTGTCTGCACGATAAAATGAGGTAAAAATACCATCTTTGTCCTTGTCTTCAACATGACTACCTGTGTTAAAAACATTAACCTTTATTTTCCCATTCATTTTTTCAGTACTAACCTCAACAATTTTCTCCTGGCTTGCATGACTACAAGCATTGAGAACAATATTTGAAAGCACTGTGGTCATCTGACTGCTGTCTGCAAGAGAAATAAAGTTATCACCTTTAACAAATTTTGCAGTAACACCTTTTTCTTCAAAAATAGGCGTTACCGTTTTCAGTAAATCTTCAATAAACTCATTAACAAAAAAAGGCCTTTTTTCCGGTTGCTTTACTCCGGATGAATAAAGAGACTGCTCAAGCATATTAAGAACCAACACATTCATTCTGTCGGACTCTCTCATAATGATATCGCAATATTCAACAGCACTTTCATTTTCAGAATCCAGATTCATTTTCAATCCTTCTGCATAACCACGAATAATTGCTATAGGAGTTTTCAATTCGTGGGATGCAGATGAAATAAAGTCTGCTCTCATTTGCTCTATGCGACGCTCTTTTTCAATATCTTCCATAAGCTGAGCATTCTTTTCTCGAAGTTCTGAAAGAGCGCTATTAAGTGAATCGGAAACAATATTTATATTCTCTGCAAGTGCACCGATTTCATCGCCCCTGTTAACATTACACTTTGCAGAAAAATCCAGATTTGCAATCCGATTTGCCACCTCACTCATCTGAATAAGCGGCTTTGTAAACCTCTTTGAATAACCTGAAATAAACACCAGAGCCAGTACCAGAGCCAAAACTGTTATTGTAGTTGTAACACTTGTAGCAAGGTTAGCATTCTCTTGAATCGGGTCTTTTTGTGCAGTTATTTCAATATGCCAACCATTCTCAAAATCATTACCAAAAACGATATACTGTGTTGTGCTACCCTCTTCGGAAACCACATTAAAATAACTGCCATCTTCATTTTCTGTTCGGCTTATAATATTCAGCTTGTTGGATGAAATAAATTTTCCGCTTCCTTGATAAAGGTAATTATCTGTAGCATCATACAGGTCAATGCTTACACTCTGTTTGTTTTCATAATCAGCAATAAGTGTAAAATAATTCCCCCCGGCATCCTCAACAGACTGTGCCATTGTACGCAGACTTCTTTCAACATTCCATATATAAACACTTTCAAGAAGCTGCGAGTTTGCAAACGAAATGCCGATAAGACATACTGCAATTATTGCTCCGATTTCCAAAAACACTTTGGCACGTATACCCATTTTTTTACGTCTCATACGGCACCTCCTTTTCACTCTTTTTCTTTTAATTTATAGCCTGTTCCATAAACAGTAATAATATTCTTTAAGCCCCAATCACCTAGTTTTGTGCGAAGACGTGCAACGTGGGAATCTACCGTTCTTGTATCACCAACATAATCATAACCCCACAATTCATCTAAAAGCTTACCTCTGGTATACACACGCCCGGGTGTTTGTGCCAAACTCAAGAGAATGTTAAACTCCTTCAGAGTTAAATCTATATTCTGTCCATCTAATTCAACTTCATAGGATGACGGTTTTATTGTTAAACCATCAACAACGATTTCATCTGAATTTTTATTTCGTCTTTCTAAATTTACCCCTCTTTTAAGAAGAGTATCAACCCTGTGCACCAAAACAGTAAGCGAAAAAGGCTTTGTTACATAATCATCTGCACCGGATTCAAAACCCATAATCTGATCAAAATCCTGGGAACGAGCAGAAACCAACATTACCGGCATATCGCTTTTTTCTCGAATGCGACGGCAAACCTCCCACCCATCAATTTCGGGCATCATTATATCAAGCATTGCCAAAGCGATATCTTTATTGGTCTCAAATATATGTAGAGCTTCCTCACCATTTTCGGCCTCTAAAACTTCGTGACCCTCTTTTTTCAGACAATCACTTATAAGCTTTCTTATAAGCTGCTCATCATCTGCAATTAAAATTTTTGCCATTCTTACCCCTCTTATTTTTCAAGGTTATAAATCGGACACACCTTCATACAAATTCCGCAAACAGCACCTCTGCCGATTTTCTGGTATTCCTTTTTCATATATTCACTGCAAACTGACGGACTGAACATTTCCTCTCGCTTAATTCCGTCATAATAGTTAACACCCAGAATTGCACCACTGGGACAAGCTTTTACGCATTTATCACAGTTAATACAAGGATTTTCCCTTAAAATACCTTCACCCTCAAGAGGACAGTCCGTAAAAAGTGTTCCCAGACGCACTCTTGCACCATATTTTTTATGTAAAAACAAATCATTTTTACCAATGTTGCCAAGCCCTGCTTTATGTGCAGCCTCCTTGTGAGAATATCTGCCGTTATATGGTGTGGTGGGCATACTCTGCGAAGCAGCAACAGTTATATATTTATAGCCCTTGCTTTGCAGAAATAATCCGGCTTCTAAAAGACAACGGTCAATAAAAGCATTTACTGTTCTGTAATGGTTAAAATATGTGGGGGTTGGAGCACCCTCTATTTCATCAATAATAGCATCTGAAAGCTTAACAACAATGCTGACTGCATATTTCAAGTCACCTGTATCTGCATTGTCAATTTCAGCAAAGCCTACATCGGTTACACCTTTATTAAGCAAAAACTCTCTAAGCTCTTGTTCAAGCATTTTCTATCCTCATTTTTTCCATACATTTAAGAACTTTTTCATTCATAGACTGACATTTTCTGAGAAGCTTGTCAGTTTCTTTTCTGTTTAAAATAAAATCTATTGCACTTTTGGCTTCATTACCCATAAGATACTTTTTCTCAGTTTCACCATTGAGAATTGTTTCCTCACCGGCATTGTTATAAAGCCTTATTCCGTCAAGCTTTGATATACTATCAATAGTAACCGTTCCCAAATCGCCTATAATCTGTGAAGGAGAACGACTTTGTCCTACCTTTGAATATGTAACTGTAACTAACTTATCTTTATATACGAAAAATGCACTACCACTACCATCTGCACCGGTCTCAAGAAAGTACTGACTTGAGACTATATCCACGGGCATACCAAACAAATCAATTACAGGATAAACACAATAAATCCCCAAATCATTAAGTGCTCCCGTTTTCATTTCGGGATTAAAAATATTGGGTAATTCTCCATTTTTAAGTGCCAGGTATTTTGAAGAAAGCTGTGAAAAATCTATAGTTGCACTTCTTATTGTGCCGATTTTCCTAACAGCATCCTTTAAAACCTGTCTTAAAGGCGTGTGCATATACATAATTGCCTCAAAATACACAAGATTATTTTCTTGGGCGATAGCACAAAGCTCTTTAAATTCCCTCACGGTAATTGTTATAGGCTTTTCACAAATCACGTGCTTACCATTAAGAAGTAAAGCTTTGCATTGCTCATAGTGACACACATTAGGACTTGCAACATAAACCAAATCTGTGTCAGAAGAAAGAAGTTCATTGAAGTCTGTAAAAACCCTTTTTGCGCCTGTTTCCTTTGCAAAGGCATTACCCTTTTCAAAAGAGCGTGAGTAAACTCCATCAAGACTCAAATCTTTATAAAGATTTGCGCCCTCAATAAATGAATTTGTAATCCAGGATGTACCGATAACAGAATATTTAATCATAATTATTAATCTTTCTTTAAAAAATTCTTAATGTTTTCAGGTGTAATTTTATTCTTGAAAAAGCCCACAGTTTTACTTAAACGAGCGTGGGGGGGAACATTCCAATCACCTTTTGGAGCGGGAACGTGTCCCATACCCTTTAAAATATCACAATAAAACTCAGCAGATTTCAAAAAGCTCTGATAACCCTTAGGCTGTGCACCATTCCAGGCTGTTTCTGCAACTGCAAGCCAACGGGGGAAGCACATATAACTCAATTTATTAAAATCCCTTACATATTCTGTCCAGATAGGTGATTCTATACCCTTTACAGATGCACTACCTAAAGAGGTGAGTCCTCTCACCTTTCGGGGATTGAACATATAAACATCCTTCAGCGAATGCATACCATAGGGGTAATCCACATAATAGGGAGTAAATTTTTCCATAATTACGGGATTTCCGCCATTTGCCCACTCTATACCTTTATCCATTTTATTTGTCCAAAGGGCAACCGTAACATTGTCTTTATCAAGATTTCCGCCATTTAAGGACTCGTTCCAACAAATTGCTTTTCTGCCTTTTTTCTTCAGATATGCCGCAACTTCATTTACAAGCCATCCCTGAAGCTCATCCATTGTGTGGAGCCCCTCTTCTTCTAACTTTGCTTTGCATTTGGGACAATTAAGCCATCGGGTTTTTGGTGCTTCGTCTCCGCCAATATGAAAATATTCAGATGGGAAAATTTCACAAAATTCATCTATAACAGCATAAATAAGCTTTAATGTTTCGGGATTACCCACACAAAGAATGTCTTTAAAGATACCTGCAGTAGTCTTTGGCTCCATTTTCTCGCCTGTACAACAAAGCTCAGGGTAAGCAGAAATTACTGCAGTTGTGTGACCCGGGAAATCGAATTCCGGAATAACCTCAATATATCGCTCTTTGCAATATTCAACAATATCTTTCAATTCTTCCTTTGTGTAATAACCACCATAAGGGGTATTATCATTCTCACCTCTTCCGAAATTTGAAGAAGGTCTCACAGAACCAACACTTGTAAGCAATGGATAAGAATCCATTTCAACTCTGAAGCCCTGATCTTCAGAAAGATGAAAATGAAACTTATTAAACTTGAATAATGCTGCACCATCTATCATTTTCTTTATTTCGTCAACTGTAAAAAAATGACGACATGAATCTATCATAAATCCACGATATGCGAATTCCGGCTCATCATATATGTACAAATATGGTAAACAACCACGATAGTTAAGCATCAATTGTTTGAGAGTAAGCTCACCGTAATAAATGCCTTTTTCATCTGCACCCTCGATTAAAACACCATTTTCATCAATATTGATGCGATAGCTTTCTTTTTCAGAAAGCTCTGGGGTTCTCTTCTTTTCGATTACAGGCATTTCACCCACAGAGAAATGCAACATACCTTTTTTTAGTTCAAGAATTTTAGGTTGGGGGCAAAGATACATAAACTCACCTCTAAACATAAATATACATTATAATCATACTATTTATAAGAAAAAATTGCAAGAATAAATTAATCTAAAAGCCTCTCTATAAAGACAGAAAAATAGCCCCCCGAATATACTCATCCGTATACCCAAGGAGCTATTTATATTAAACTACAGATTGTACCCGACTTTACTCCACATTGTTTTCACATATATCTGTCGAAATATTTTCAGTAAGGTAAATTAAAACCAGTAATCGTTAAAATACAAAACTTTCCATTTACCGTTTTCTTTAATAACATAAAAGTCTTTAACTTTGTATGTTTCTTCATCATCTGAACCTTTTACGGTTAATTTCATTTGAACTTCTTTAATATCACCAATTTTTTCGGGATAACCGTCATAGTCCTCAAAAGCCTCCAAGAACTTTTCTTTTTTACGGTCTTCTATCTCTTTAACCTTAGTAATTTCATACTTGATCTTAATGTTGTCGCCAACTTCGTCTTCGTAATCATCTAATCTGTCTGAAATTCTGTCTTCAAAATTTTCCTCATATTCGTCAATTTCGTCTTCATCATAGTAGTTAAGACCACTTGCATATGAGCACAATTTTTCTACATCATTCTTTTCAAACGCATTAATGACTTTTTTTACGGTACCCTTGTAACCTGCAGAAGAGATAATGCTGGAAAGGATAATAATACCAACAACTGCAGCTACAATTGCAATAATACCTTTTTTCATTAATCCATCAGTTTTTAAGGACTTTATTTTATCCTTTACTGCATCTGCTCCCGGAATTGAAGCTGTTTCTGCGTTTGCTGCCTGATCGTTAAAAGCAGTACCACAATTGCCACATACGTTTGCAGAATCCTCTGCCTGAGTTCCGCAAACTCCACAAAACTTTGACATAAAAACGCCTACCTTTTTAAATATTTTTAATGAAGAGGGTCTGCATAAAGCCATTCCCCCAAAATTAACTTAATTCACTTTTGTTGGTTTTACACCAACATTACGATTTCACGCTACTACAGAAAAGTATTAGAGCTTTGTACCGCATACTTCACAGAAAATTGCATCTGCAGCAACTACTTCGCCACAATTGGAGCATTTACGCTCAATAACAGTTTCTTCCACCTGTGAATCAATAACAATCACATCTTCCTGAATAACAACCTCTTCAACCTTAGTTTCAACAGGTGCTACCGGTTGTTGTACCGGAGTGCCGCATGATGTGCAGAATTTCATGTTTTTGTTTACAAAGTTGCCGCAATTGCTACATTTTACAGAGTCTGCAGGGGGAGCTGCATTATTAACTTCTGGCTTGTGCATGGGGCTGCCACATGCGTTACAGAACATTGAGGATGTAGGCACCTCTGCACCACATTTTGGACATATTGCAATAGCCTTCAATACCTGCAAGTTTGCCTTTAACTCTTCG
>JAZSBI010000121.1:0-14223 GCA_045602345.1 Acutalibacteraceae bacterium
GCATAGCCAACAACAGAAAATATTGAAAGTACCATTACAATTGAAAGAAAAAAAGAAAGTAACTTTTTCATAAATGTTCCTCCGAAAAATCATATATGTTTATTATACTATACAAATACGATAAATTCAACACAAAAAAGAATACCCTGCGGTAAAAACCACAGGGTTAGACACCTAAATATTATATATAAATAATTAAGCCTCTGCTTCTTTTTTCTTGCTGAAGCATTCACTGCAGTATACAGGACGATCTTCACGGGGTTTGAAGTAAACCTCTGCAACGCCGCCGCACTCTGCACAAACTGTTGTGAATTTTTCACGTTCGCCTCTCATAGCCTGTTTACGAGCATCACGACAAGCTTTACAGCTTTTGGGCTCATTAACCAAACCTTTTTCAGCATAGAATTCCTGCTCGCCGGCTGTGAAAATAAATTCATTGCCGCACTCTTTGCATACGAGTGTTTTGTCTTCGTACATTTTTGCTACCTCGCTTGAATTTTTTTATGTAAACTGACTTAGTCAGAGCACACACTCTTTAACTTCTTTCGTGCACGTTGAAGTGCATTATCAATGGATTTAGGCGTCATTTTAAGTTTTTCACCAATCTCCTCGTAGGACATTCCCCCTGCTCTGAAAAAAACAACAGTTTTTTCTACATCAGAAAGGGTTACCTCACAAGCGGCTAAAACCTCGCTTAAATGCTCACCTGCCAACACCTGTTTTAAAGGATCTTCATCTTTATCTGTAATTTCGGGCATTTCAGAGCTCATACCAACAGGAATTTCAACAGTAGAAAAAATTGCAGCAGTATTTATTGAGTTCTGCATACATTTGAAAGCATAAGCTTCAAAAGGAACACCGCGGGAAAAATCATAAGTTTCAACAGCTTTAAGGAAACCTATCATGCCCTCCTGAATGAAATCATCCGAATCGAGATATGATACGCTAACCCCTGCACCACGGGTGTTAAGGAAACGGGCAGAAAGCACAGCTCTGGCAGTTCCCTCGCCTTTTTGGGAAAGTTCTACAAGTTCTTCATTACTCAAGGATTCATATTCCTTGTAAACTTTTGAACTCAACAAACCACCCCGAACATACACTTTTTCAGTCTTACACATAATATACAACACATTTGGCATTTTGTCAAATATTTTTTTATTTTTTTTATTTTTTTTGTGTAAAATACAGAATATCTCAAAATTTGCTATTATTTTACAAAATCCCACAAAAAAAGATGGCAGATATCATCATAATATCTACCATCTAATTCTCTTTCAATTTGTCAGCTAAAACATCTGTTGCGGCTGTTTGTATATACCATTTACCGCCAATCTTAAGACAAACAAAATTTTCATAAACGCTTTTGTAGGTGCCCTTTTCCCCTTCGGCTTCAATTTCAACATTCAAAAAAGCTGCTTTTGATGGAAATACAGCGTAATCGAAGGAAACCTCCAAGGACTTATTAAAGGAATTAAGGCTATCGCCTGTTATATAAGTTACATCAGTAATATTGTATTCCAACGTGAAATTTTCCCCACATTTTTCTATATAAAAAGCACGACTTTCCAAAAGTGGTTTTGTAACCGCGTCAAAGGTCTCTTCTTCACCATAATACCAGTTTTCTTTATAATATTCTATAATCTGGTCATCATATAGGGAATAGTACAGCTTTGCATCATTTGTCTGGATTGCTGTAACCATTTTGCTTATTGCTGTGGAGGGTTTAGACCCTGTCAAAACACCTGTAATAATAGCACTTATAGCAAGTACAACAGCCACAACAACCGAAATTATAATCGTAGTTTTAAAGGATATGGGAATTTTCTTTTCCTTAGTTTTTGTAAACTTCTTCGGTTTTGGCCGCTTGTTACTTTTTAGAGGCGCAGAGCAATAAGGACAATTGACGAAATTGTCCGGACTTTGTCTGTGGCAATTATCACAATACATTTCTACACCCTTACTTTCATAAAAACCGTCCACTTTAAAATTAAAGCGGACGGCATAAATTTTAATTATTCTTCAACAGTTTCTTCTGCAGGAGCAGCTTCTTCTGTTGCTTCTTCAACAGGAAGAAGAGCACGGATTGAAAGGCTTACTCTCTTTCTTTCCTCGTCGATTTCTGTAATCTTAGCTTCTACCTTTTCACCAATTTTAAGAACATCAGCAGGTTTTGCAACGTGCTTGTTAGCAATCTGTGAAATGTGAATAAGACCATCAACACCGGGAACGATGTGTGCAAATGCACCGAAATCTGTGAAATTAGCAATTTCAACCTCTGCTACAGAATCAACAGCATATTTTGCTTTGAAGATTTCCCAGGGGTTGTCCTCAAGCTTTTTATAGCCGAGAGCAATCTGTTTCTTTTCGGGGTTAAGTGATTTAATTGTAACTTCAATTTCGTCACCAACAGAAAGAACCTCTGAAGGATCTTTGATTCTATTCCAGGAAAGTTCTGAAATGTGAACCATACCATCAACGCCACCGATGTCAACAAAAGCACCGAATTTCATAAGTGATTTAACAACACCCTTACGTACTTCGCCTTCTGTTGCTTCTGCCCAGAATTTTTCTTCTGCAGCCTTTCTTTCTTCCTTGAGAACTGCACGGATAGAGCCAACAGCTTTCTTTTTGGGTCTGCTTACAGCTTCAATAACTTTGAATCTAACAGTTTTCTTTACAAGATCTTCAAGCTTGTCGTTACGGCTTGCAGTTGCAAGTGATGCAGGAATGAAAACGCGAGCATTGTTTGATAAAACAATAACGCCACCGCGTACAACATCAATAACAACACCTTCAAGAATTTCGTCTGTGCCTGCAGCTGCAACAATTGTATCCCATGCTGCAATAGCATCATAACGTTTTTTGGAAAGCATTGTAAAGCCTTCCACATCGTTGGTTTTCATGATGATAAGGTTAAGTTCATCGCCGACTTTGAGTTCTGCTTTGGGATCTGCGGACGGGTCGTTGCTGTATTCGTTGTAGGGAATATAGCCTGTTTGCTTCCTGCCGATATCAACCTGTATCTCTGTGTTGGTCACGTTCAATACTGTGCCGACAACCTTCTGGTCGCCGTTCATATTGTTGAGTGATTCTTCCAAAGCTGCTGCGAAATCAAATTCTTCAGCTGCTGCAGAGTCAAGCACTTTTTCCTCCTCAATTATAGTTGTGTCTTTGACAATTTCGGACATGGTTTCAAGTACCTCCTTTATAATACCGGCGGGAGTAGATGCACCCGCAGTGAGACCGATAGAATTAAATCCGCCAAGAGTGATACCATTAAGCTCATCAGCAGTTTCAATAAGAAAAGACGGACAGTTTCTTTCGCAGACGCCAAGAAGTTTTCGTGTGTTGGAGCTATGGCGCCCACCAACGATAACCATTGCATCAGAAATCTTTGAAAGTTCTGCCGCTTCATTTTGTCTTTCTTCGGTCGCACTGCATATTGTATCAAATATTTTCGGATTTGTACATAGTATTTTGATTTTTTTTACACTTTTTTCCCATTCTTTTATACTAAAAGTTGTCTGGGAAACAAAAATAAGGGGTTTTTCTGCCAAATCAGGACGTTTATCAAATAGTTCATCCAATTTATCTGCAGAATTTATAACAAATGTTTCGCCTTTAGCATAGCTTTTTATGCCCTTAACCTCGGGATGATTTTCGTCACCGGCTATTAAAGTAACAACATTTTCGCCGGAATTTTCCAGGATGATTTTGTGGATTTTCTTTACAAAAGGACAAGCCGCATCAATGAATTCGCAGTTACTTTTTTCTGCTTCTTCTAAAATCTCCTTGGTAACCCCGTGGGTTCTTAAAACCAGAATGGTGTCTTGGGGAACCTGTGAAACATTTTCAACCACGATAACTCCCCTGCTCTCCAAATCCTCGATAACCTGTTGGTTATGGATTATCGGCCCCAGGGTTGCAACTTTTTTCCCTTCGCTGACAAGTTTTTCAATTAACTTTATAGCTCTGTCAACACCAAAACAAAAGCCTGCTTTTTTTGCTAATGTAATTTCAGCCATTAAAGTCGCTCCTTTATGACCTTAATCATATAATCGATTGACTCGGGAAGAGTAAGTTCGGTTGTATCAACAAGAACTGCGTCCTCTGCCTGTTTCAGGGGTGCAATTTCCCTGTTCATATCCTGATAATCACGTTCTTTGATTTCCTTGAGAATATTATCATATTCTACAACCTGACCCTTTTCGGTAAGTTCCTTAAAGCGTCTGTCTGCGCGAGCTTCTGCGGATGCAGTAAGGTAAATCTTGATTTTTGCATCAGGAAGAACAACTGTACCGATATCTCTACCATCCATAATGCAGTTATTTTTCTTTGCAATATCTCTCTGCAGATCAAAAAGGAATTCTCTTACCCTTGGAATTGCAGATACGTTAGATGCAGCCATAGAAACCTCATTCTGTCTTATGGCTGTTGAAACATCCTCTTCACCCAAAAAAACTCTCTGTTCTCCGTCAACAAAACGAAGTGAAACCTCAAGTCCTTCAAGGGTAGGAACAACCTCTTCTGCACTTTTTGTGTCTTTACCTAACCTTATAGCGTTAAGACCAACTGTTCTGTAAAGAGCACCTGTATCAACGTAAATAAAGCCCAATTCCTTTGAAGCGGTTTTTGCTATTGTGCTTTTACCTGCACCGGCAGGGCCGTCAATTGCGATGTTTACTATCATACTTTATTCTCCTTATATACTTTCTCCTACGAGATGTCCTGTGGAAAATGCAATTTGCAGATTAAATCCACCTGTGTAGGCATCAACGTCGATTACTTCACCGGCGAAATAAAGCCCGTCAATTATTTTACTTTTCATAGTCTTAGGGTCGATTTCGGAAACACTTACACCACCGGAGGTGATAATAGCCTCATCAATGGGACGGAAATCTGTAACAGTAAGGCGAATATCTTTAAGTAAATCCACTAACTGAGAGCGCATTTCCTTTGTAACCTGATTAGATTTTATATTACCGTTAAGACCCGAAAGCTTAACCACAATCGGTATCATTTTCCTGGGAAGCATAAGTGCAAGGGTATTATATAAATTTTTGTTTGAACATTCAAGCAAATCTCGCTGAATACGCTTGTCTAACTGCTCGTAGGTAAGAGCCGGTTTAAAGTCAATGTGAATAATATACCTGCCCTTTTCCATATTCCTCATGTGTGAAGATGCGGAAAGTATCATAGGGCCGGACACGCCGAAATGGGTAAAAAGCATTTCACCGAAATCTTTATACACTTCCTTGTAGGTTTTTGAATCCTCAACCCTTATTTCCACATTGCGAAGGGAAAGGCCCATTGCCTCGGAGCACCATCCCTCGTGACATTCAAGGGGCACAAGGGAAGGCTTTAAAGCTGTTATTGTGTGACCTACCTGCTTTGCAAGAGTGTAGCCATCACCTGTAGAGCCTGTACCAGGGTACGACATACCACCCGTTGCAATAAGTACGTTATCTGCAAAAAATTCTCTGCCGTCTTCTGTTTTGCAGCCTTTAACTGCACCATCTTCTACAATAAGCTCGGTAACCCTGCCGGTTTTACGCTTAACACCGTTAACAGTTATATATTTATTCAGTGCATCAACAATATCAAGTGCTTTGTCGGAGACAGGGAAAACTCTGTTGCCTCTTTCAATTTTAAGGGGTACCCCCATTTCCTCAAAAAAATCAATAGTATCATCTGTGCCAAACCTTGAAAATGCACCATATAAAAATCTGCCGTTGACAGGAACATTGCCGATTAATTCATTAAGAAGCGGACAGGAGTTTGTAACATTACACCTGCCCTTTCCCGTTATACCAACTTTCCTTGCTAATTTTTCATTACGCTCAATAAGGGTAACCTTCAAGCCTCTTTTTGCAGCTGTACCTGCAGCCATAAGACCTGCAGCACCACCGCCGATTACTATTAAATCCATACTAACTCCAATTTATAAAACAATAAGTTTATCTGTCATTTCTTTACCAAACTCATCCCTTACAGGAAGAGCCAGAGAAAGCATATCCCTTGCAAAACATTCCAGTTGAAAAACCCGTTTTGCACCTTCACCCAAAGTATTGATTTCTGATGATTTTGTCACTATTGGAAGAGTTGCGGTCTCCTTTGCTTTTTTAAGAAGCTTTGCACCATTTTCATTAAAGCCTAAAACCCTGACAAACGGAACAGGTGCCAGAACGTCTTCCTTTTTTATGCCTAAAAAAGCACAAATAATAATCCTTCTTATTCTTGAATGAGTATATCTTTTTGTTTTTACTTTTTCAAGTATTTCATCAAGATACGAAGAAGTTTTTACTACATCAAAGAGCCTGTATTCAAGCCCCTCGCTCACATCGGGTATTTTTTTAAAATCTTCAACAGACATTGATCGAAGCTTACAAATGATTGCTGCTTCTAAAGCAAGAATACTTGCAGGTGCTTTGTATTTTTCAATTTCTTTCCCCAAAATATCACGAGCCGGTTCGGGCAAAAAATTCTCTGAAAATTTTCCGTTTATCAATGTTTCACGAATTTTTGAAGCAGAACAAAAATCACCGTTCTCCTGTTTACTGTCGTGCTCAACGCCTTTTCGAAGCACAGGAATAACATCCATATTCAAGCCCAGTTTATTGATAGCTTTTATATACTCAACACCTAATATATTATTAGGTGACGAAAGAATTTCTGCAAGCTCTTTTCCCCATATTTCTTCAACTGCATTCTGCCTTGCCACAGGGAAAGAAAGTCCTTGGCTAAGATATTTTTCAATAGCTTCTGAAAACTCGCTACTTACTAAAAGCCCGGCACATTTTTTGAGAAGGTCGGCATTGTCACATTCAGAGCCGAAAGCGAGAGCATCCACACACCCTAAACCACCTAAAACAGAAAGTCCGCCAAAAGCAAAACGCTCCGCACTTGCTGTGGCATATGGCACAGGAAGAGACAGCACCAGATCAGCACCACAGGAAAGAGCCATTTTTGTTCTTGCAGAGGGTGACACACAAGCACACTCCCCCCTTTGAACAAAGCTTTCACTCATAACCACTGTAACTGTATTTTCACCATTATTTTTTATGGTGTCAATCAGGTATTTGTGCCCGTTATGGAAAGGATTGAACTCTGCTACAATACCGTAATTCAAAAAATCACCTCTTTTTGTATAGGTTTACTATTGAAAAACCTTGAAATAGTGGTATAATTAATACTTGGTAGTATTTTACACAATATCATTGTATTTAATTTTCCAAAAAAGAAAATACACATTTTTAATGGAGGTTTATAATGAAAATTCTAGTAATTAACTGCGGTAGTTCATCCCTTAAATATCAGCTTTTTGATATGGAAGGCGAAAAAGTTCTCGCAAAGGGTATCTGCGAATCCATCGCAACAGATATGAGTCACACAAAGGGTTCAACCTTTGACGGCAGAAGCTTTGATGAATATGTTGACATTCCCGACCACAAGGTTGCTTTCAACATTGTTAAAGACGCTCTTACAACAGGTGACTGCAAGGTTATTGATTCTCTTTCAGAAATCAGTGCTATCGGTCACAGAGTTGTTCAGGGTGGCGACCGCTTTACAGAAAGCGTTCTTATTGACGATGGTGTTCTTAAAGCAATTGATGAGCTCAGCGTTCTTGCACCCCTTCACAACCCTGCACACGTTGTAGGTATTGAATGCTGTAACGAAGTTTTCGGTGCAAGCGTTCCTCAGGTTGCAGTTTTTGATAACGCATTCCACAGCACAATGCCTGAAACATCATATATGTTTGGTATTCCTTACGAATACTATGAAGAAGACCACATCCGCCGTTACGGTGCACACGGTACTTCTCACCGTTTTGTTGCTTACAGAACTGCTGAAATTGTAGGCAAAGACCTTAAAGACATCAAGCTTATCACCTGCCACCTTGGTAATGGTTGCTCCATTACAGCAATTAAAGACGGTAAGGTTCTTGATACAAGTATGGGTCTTACTCCCCTTGATGGTTTTGTTATGGGTACTCGTTGCGGTGCTATTGACCCCTCTGTTGTTACATACATTATGGACAAACACAACCTTTCACCCAAGGAAATGGATACTATCATGAATAAAAAGAGCGGTGTTCTCGGTATTTCAGGCGTTCACTCTGACGACAGAGCTGTTAAAGCTGCTGCAGTTGAAGGCAACAAGAGAGCTAAGCTTGCCCGCGATATGCAGTGGTACCAGATCCGTAAATGCATCGGTTCTTACGTTGCTGCTATGGACGGTGTTGATGTTATTGCATTCACAGGTGGTATCGGTGAAAACTGCACAGACCTCAGAGAAGATGTTCTCAACAACCTTTCCTACCTTGGTATTAAGCTTGATGAAAAAGCTAACGAAGTTCGCGGTGAAGAAATCGAGCTTACTCTTCCCGGTTGCCCCGTAAAAGCATTCGTTGTTCCCACAAACGAAGAGCTTGCAATCGCAAGAGATACAAAGGCTATCGTAGAAGCTCTTTAATATTTAAATAAATAAAATTAAGCCATCTGATTCTTTTCAGATGGCTTTTTGCTTATCTTATTTTAATAGACTTCTTATTTTTGGAGATGACTTTGAACTCAATTATTGTTCCTGCAATTAATAATACAATACCTAAAGGTAAAAAAATCACAGCTCTGTTTTTTACAACTATTTCACCATTTTTATTACAAACACCACGTATAGTCAATTCATAATTTTGAGTTTCATCAGTAAAATAATCCACATTTTCGTTAACCGATTTTTTCACACCATTATAAGAATAGATTTTTTTATCATTACCGCTTGTTATTGTATATATTTTATCTTCATCAAAGGCAATAAATCTTGCTGAATGTGTCATTTTATTTGAATTAATTTCACTCTGTTTTACAGTCTTTAAAACATCGCATTTATTGTCATAAATTGCAATACCATCATCCGTTTCGTTAAGTAAACCTATAAATCCGCCTGTTTCACTAAATTTATACACACGAGATGCACGAGAAAAAGTGACATATATATTATTTCTGAAAAGCAGTCCTTTGGCTGCACCGCCTTCGGAATTTTCAAATACAAAGGTTTCAATAAACTCTCCGTTGACATCAAAAATACTCATTGCATTTTCTCTGCTTGATAATAAAAATATATATCCGCTATCTGCTTCAATAAGCTTTAAATCGCTGTAAACCGTAACCGGTTTATCGGCTTTTACTTCTTTAAAAGGGAAGCTGCTAATCATATCAGCAGCTAAAATCCCCCATATCCCTGCAACGAGGCAAAATACACCTACAGCACCTAACCAATTAGATGATTTGGTTTTGAAACCTTCTTTTCTCATCAATTCTTTTTCATCGTTGGATAAGTATTCCAAAACTGACTCGGAATCCACAAATTTCGGAACAAAGCTTTTATATTTGACCCTGCCGTCTTTTATTGAAATTTTATGTGAATAATCTTTATAAAATATAGCTTTAATTTTTATTTCACATTCATCATAATTCACAAACTCACCATTAAAGTCCTCTTTGAAAAAACCTTTTGGAGTAAAAACAAGTGTTTGGGGCCCTCTTTTTACAAAAAACGATATTGTTATAACAACAATCGTATAGGCTAATAAAACAATACTTGTCTTATTATTAAACAACTGATTTGTCAACCCTTGGAAAACCAACAAAAATCCGAAAACACCACCAATTGAAGAAGCAATCAGTAATGGCAAATCATAAGAACAGCTACTTCTCAGAATCGGAAATTCCCGTGTACTGTCGAACACAGTTTTTTTAAAACTTGTAAACTCTCGTCCATATGAAAACAAGCCGTTTATTACCCCAAAAATTCCGACCTCAATTAACACAAATGAAAGACTTTTAGTAAACGAAGCAGCAATATCACTCTTGTTTAAAATAAAGTTTAATAAGAAAACAATTGTAAATATAAAAACAATAGATATAGCAAATACAATATACAACTTTACTTTAAGTTTCTTTGTTCTATTATCTTTATTTTTATTTAATTCTGCTCTGCCTTGGGAGCGAAGTTCATCTATATAATTTCCCGCCGAGTTTCTCTCGCCTGTTGCAAGTTCGTTAACCGATACATTAAAAATATCGGCTAATTTTTGCAACTTTTCAAGACGGGGCATTGCCTCACCATTCTCCCATTTTGAAATAGCGGCATCAGATACGCCTAGCTTTTTCCCCAATTCGCCCTGCGTTAATCCTTTTTCAGAACGCAGTTCATATAAAAAATTACCAAATTTATAATTCGCCATATCGCCACCACCTTTTTATAAAATTATAAAGAACACAACAAAAAAAATCAATATAACGTTATGTTTTCAAACTTGAATTAAAGTGGAACTTTAAAATGTGTTATAAAAAAGAGCAATTCCCGATACTTTCAAAAGTATCGGGAGTTATTTATGCTTTGTTTATTAATTTTACATAATCTATTTTTCCAAATGGAGTTTTGGAAAACTCTTTTACAAACTCAAATTCATAAGGAATACTGTAGGAAGAAAGCTTTTTCTTACAGTATTTTTTTATTTTTTCAAGTGTAAATGAGTCGGGGCTATAACCATTTTCAAGAATTATATAAGCTTTGGGAACCTCTTTTTTATATGGGTGCGGAATTGACACTGCAACACATTTTGAAACCTCTGCCAATTCCTCTATAGTTTTTTCTATATACTGAGGGTAAACATTATAGCCTGACGAAACAATAATTCTTTTTATTCTTGCTTTATATGTGACAAATCCGTTTTCATCAACACTTGCCACATCGCCTGTGTGAAGCCATATTTTCCCGTCAGAATGTATTTTCAAAGTCCTTTGGGTTTCTTGTTCATTGTCCTTGTAGCCTATCATAATTGTAGGTCCGCTTACACATAATTCACCCGCTTGATTCACTCCTAAAGCTTCAGTAGTATCAGGCTTAACAACACACATTCTGTTGCCTATAAGCGGTTTTCCTATTGTCCCCGATTTATAGTTGTCGTTAACGGAAAGACTTAATGCCGCAAGCCCCTCCGTCATACCATAGCCCTCACAGATACGCACACCGCAATTATGCTTAGAAAGAAAAGTGTTAACCTTTTTTTCAAGGCTTTCGGGCAAAGTATCCCCTCCACTTACAGCATACTTAAGAAAAGAAAAATCAAGCTTTTCTAAACCCTTTGTATTTATCAAGGCTTCATACAAAGTAGGAACACCAAAAAGCATTGTTGGTTTGTATTTCTTTATGATGTTGCCAAAATTCTTGGCATTAAAACGTGGTATAAGCACAGAACAAGCACCAAAGCAAAAGCAAACGTGTATACACACTCCGAGTCCGAAGCCGTGAAAAATCGGAAGAACTCCCAGAAACTTATCTCCTACGCCTACATCACGAAGCGTCAGAACTGACTGAACAGCAAAGGCGTTGAAGTTTTTATTGGAAAGCATAATATTTTTGGGTGTACCCGTTGTGCCGCCACTATGGAGAATTATAGACAGCTCCTCATTCTCCTTACCGGTGGGGAAATATTCGGGAGAACTTGTGCAACCTTCATTCAAAATACTTTGCCATAATATATATTTTCTGTTTTTATTGAAACTATATTTATTTCTATTTTTCAGATTATAAGCAATTTTCAAATACCCGGGCATTGACTCTGCCGGGGAAGTAATTATTATTTTCTCAACATATGTTTCATCTATAATTTTTTCGATTTTTTCTATGCACATATCAATACACAAAAGGCATTTACATTTACAGGAAACAAGGTAATTTTTTATTTCGTCACCGGCTGAAAGCGGGTGAATAACATCTGAAACAGCACCAAGACGATTAAGGGCATAAATACTCATAATCGCCTCAGGGGTATTGGGCATTAAAACAGCCACAACATCCCCTTTTCTGACTCCGATTTTATAGTAGGCATGTGAAAATCTTTCTATCTCCTGACAAAGCTTTTTGTAGGTATATTTTTTACCGAAATATTCTGTTGCAATCGCTTCAGGATGGCTTTTTTCCGATATTTTCAACATACCAAACATCGAAACATCGGGTACATCAAAGCCCAATTCACTTTCATTATTCACACATGAATAAAAGGGGTTATTTGTTGAAACATTTTTATTTTTCATCTAATTTACTACAAACCTTTCCTACAAGCTTTTCGTTTTCTGATTGAAGATTTTCATCCCTTACAAAATACGGTTCCTGAAAAACTATTTCTATTGTACGGGCAAGGGGAATATATTTTCCCCTTATAGTAAACGGCACAATTGGGCACCCCGTTTCCTGTGCCATTTTAACTGCACCGATTTTAAAGGGTAAAACAAGTTTTTCTTGTGTTTTATTTACAGTCCCCTCAGGAAAAATACCCACCAACTCACCATGTTCAAGGTAATCAATTGCCGCATCCAGAGCTTTTCTGTCCTTGCCGTTACGGTAAACCGGAATAAGCCCTGAATTTTTAAAAAACCAATTTGTTAGCTTGAATTTAAAAAGCTCGGCTTTTGCAAGAAAATGTATACAACGTCTTGTTCCTGCCATAACCATAAAACAATCAAAATTCGTCAGATGATTGCCTGCAAGAATCGCACCTTTCTCTTTTGGAATATTCGCTTTACCTTTGATTTTAGGTAAAAAAATCATTTTAAATAATAACAAAACTATGGGCGAAAACATTGTGTAAAATATTTTTTTATTTTTCATTCTTTGCCTCTTTATTTTCAATATATTGTTATTATTTCCAATTATTTCTTGATATACAAAAAAGTTCTTAGCCGTAAAACTAAGAACTTTTTTCTTGTGTTATTTAATTTTAGAATGCAACGGCACCTCTGTCATACTTACAGCTTCTGTAAGGTACACCCATTTTAAGCTTTTCGCCGTTTCTGGACAGCAACTCATCAACTCTTACGAATTCATAGCCTTGTTCCTGAAGCTCCGGAATTGCCCTTAAAACCGCTTTAACAGTAGCTTCTTTTGTGTCGTGCATAAGGATTATTGCCCCATCCTTTGCTTCCTTCATTATTCGTTTGTAAATATACTCCTCGTCCTCTTTAAGCCAATCGTAGGTTGAAGCCGACCAATGAATAAAGAAGGTGTCAAGCTGTTTCAATTGTACAAAAGTCACATTACCATAAGGCGCACGAAGAAAAATTGGTCTTTCTTCCGTGATTTTTTCAATAGCATCTGCACCTTTTTTTATATTAGCCTGAACCTCTGACAACGAAGATTTATAAAAATCAATGTGATTATATGTATGGTTGCCGATAAGATGGCCCTCATCGTAGGCACGTCTTACAATTTTAGGATTCTTCTCCGCCTTGCTGCCTATAACAAAAAATGTAGCCTTTGCACCGTATAAATCCAGCCCGTCAAGAAGCTCTTTTGTATAACCGGAAGGTCCATCATCAAAGGTAAAAGCTATAGCCTTTTCACCGATACCGCTTTCCCCGATATTCAGTCTTATTGTTCCGTCAGGAATACAACGTGAGAGTATGCACAGTACAAGAACAAATGGTATTATAATTAAAACATCTTCTACAAATTTGCTTATTCTTTTTTTACTTACTTTTTTCATATATGCATCAGAAAAAACTCTGTTCTCCTCGTGGTTTATATTTGTATAATAGCACATATTTACAAATATTGAAAGATTTGTAACAATACTGTAAGAATTTATTAATAAATGGGTAAAAAAGAGGGGTTTTATTTCTGAGTATCTCACGCAATAAAACCGCTCATAATTTTAATTTTTAAAAGTTGAAAAGCCTCAATATACAAGGGATTACGACTCAATCATAGAACCGTTCCCTGATTGGTTGAACCGTCCCCTGATTGGTTTTGTTCTTTTCCTTACCCTGATTGATTTTAGTCCCTGCTAGTTCTTTTGCGTATTTTTTTTAATGAAAGAACAATCCCACATATAGACATAATGTTAGAAATAATATATTTCACCATTAACATCCAGGACATGTGATTCGCTTGAGATATATCGATAATTTTCAGCAAAAAAATTGAAGATATTATAAATAGCACAATAAAAAAGAGCAATGATATAAAGTAAAGTATTTTAGAGTTCTTGATTTTATCCATAAAAACACCCCGAATTATAAAAGAAAAATCAGGGGACGGTTCTGTGATTGGGTTGTTTTATCCTAAAAACCGCCCCTGATTTTGATTTTTTAAAATGGCGAAAAGCCTTGATATACAAGGGATTATGGCTCAATCATAGAACCGTCCCCTGTGTTAAAGCGA
>JAZSBI010000122.1:0-7201 GCA_045602345.1 Acutalibacteraceae bacterium
GGGGTCAGTAGCTTCATCAAGAATACCACGGATTTTTGCGTTGATTGTATCACGGGATGTAAGAGTGTGGTCAAGCTCAAGCTCACCAATAATGTTACGAAGAGTTGTTGCTGTTAAGTTTTCAATAGCGGAAATGGGGTATTCAACACCATAGCAGAAAAGCTTGGGGTCTGTGATCTGGAAGAAAACAACAGTGTCAATCTGCATTGTAACGTTATCTTTTGTAATAACAGGCTGGGGAGGGAAGTCTACAACCTGCTCTTTAAGGGAAACGACCTTTGCTACCTTTTCAATAAAAGGAATTTTAACATGAAGACCTGTGTCCCATGTTGCATAGTATGCACCCAAACGCTCAATAACATAAGCTTTTGACTGGGGTACAATTTTGATGTTGGCAATTACAAGCAGTATAATGATAGCGATAACTGCAATAATTGCAATAATACCAACGGATGCCATAGCTGAAAGTGTAATGAACATAATTTTTCCTCCTTTTATACAATGGGGCGTACAATTAGCTTAACGCCCTCAATTTTTATAACTGTAACGTGTGAACCTGCGGGGATTGTGAAATTATCAACCTCTGTTCGGGCAGTCCATGTTGTGCCGCCAACCTTAACAAGACCTTTTGCTTCAAGATTGTTAATATCTTCTGTAACAACGGCTTCTTTGCCTATGTACATGTCTGCGTTTGTAGGTTGTTTTTTGGTTTTGGTCATCTTCTTTACCAAAGGACGTGTAACTGCCAAAGCAATTGCAGATACCACAACAAAAACAATAACCTGAATAAGAATACTGTCGGTTATAAATGTTGTAATAAGTGCGGCAAGTGAACCAACGGCAAACCATATGGTAAGCAACTGTGCTGTTGAGGCTTCAATAATAATAAATGCCGCCAACAGAGCAACCCATATCCAAACCATCATAAAAATCACACCTTTCTAATAGCTTCTACTTTGATTATATACGTGTTTTTCTAACTTTTCAATAGTTTTTGGACACAAATTTCACGCTAAAAAATGGTACTTAACTTAGGTTCATTTGACTCTATTATATACAACAATTCCTCTTTGCAATCCTCGGCATTGAGTATAACCGTTTCGTAGTCGGCATTTTCGGAAAAATATATTACTTTATTAAGTGTTTTATCCACCTCGTTTGTGGCTGTTCTGCCAATTAAAATATTCAGTAAAAAATTTTTCTTTTTCCATTTGTGGGTCGTCAGAACTGCCAGGCGGTTAACCTCATCCCTGTTTTCGGTTTTGGCATTTTGTAGTATTGCCTCAACCCCCGTAATTGCTTCCTTGCAGGTGCTTTTTACAAAAAATAAAGTGAATATTCCAATACTCAGACAAAATACCAGAATTAAAGCTACAATAATAATTCTTTTCAATTTAACCTTCCTTTTTAAAAATTATATTGAAATGCTTGTTCTTATCAACAGTCATAAGAAGGACGTTTTCAATGCTATCGGTTTCTCTGTTTAGTTTCGAGAGAACCTCTTTTTCTGTTATGCCACAATCCGCAAAAGAGCTTTCAATAATTTTTCCATCAATAATCACAGCACAGGGCATACCATTGTCCTTGTCCTTTTTACCCAGTACTTTAGGTGTAGCAGGGCGGTTCTGTGGTTTTAAAAGCACGGAAAGAGTGCCGTTTGTTTCCACTACAGCAAATTCCACCTCTTCTATATCAAAAACATCCTTTTGTCGTAATCCTGACAGAACATCGTTTACAGTAAAACGCAATTCTTTAAGTTCGTTCTGTAAAAGTTCACCGTTTCGGATTATAGTTATAGGCTTACCCTCAGTAAGATGTCTGAATTTTACAAATCTTCTATCTATAAGTGAATTGATTATTTCAAAACTAACAAGCAGCAACAGGGGAACTAAACTATTCAGCAAAGGTATACTGTTATCACCTATGGGCATTGCCGCTATTTCGGAAATAAGAATGGTAACAACCAATTCCCCGGGTTGTAGTTGACCCAATTGCCGTTTACCCATAAGTCGTACGCAGACAGACACAACACAATATATTATAAATGTTCTTATTATTGTCGTTATCATTAAATCACCATTCTTGTTTTCTCCTGAAAAGTTTGGAATATGCAGTTAAAAAAGGGGAAAATAACAAATGGTGATTATATGGAAAATAAAGAAAATGTGCTTTCTCCTTTGTCGAATTTTACAGAGAAAAATTACGGAGATATAAGAGAAAATGCCGTTGAAAACGGACGGCTTATAAAGGAAGCTTTTAAGGGGAGTTTTGATATTGTTGTAAAAAAAGGATATTGCGATGGAAAATGTATTGTTTTCGCCAATTGCGATGGGCTTTGCAGTGCTCAGAGAATTGCAGATAATGGCATAAAGCCTCTTTTGACATTTGAAGGGAAATTACCTGAAGAAAATCCTCTTGATTTTATACAGGACAGGATTATTTACGGCACCGAGCAAAAAAGAGAAAAAAGCTTAGATAATGCGATGATGCAGATTTTAAGGGGAACTCTTCTCATTTTTGTTGAAGGACAGAAGGAATGTATAATACTCGGTGTGCAAAACCCTCCTCAACGCGCAATTCAGGAACCGGATAATGAGGTACAGGAATTTGGTTCAAGAGAAGGCTTTGTGGAAAATATAAAAACCAATTTAACTCTTATAAGGGAAAGGCTTTGCACCACCAATTTCAAAATAGAAATGAATGAAATAGGCAAAACAAGTAAGACCCGAATTCTTATTTGCTATATGAAAGACAGAGTAAATCCCGATACTCTTGCAGAGGTAAAAAAACGTCTTAATTCTGTGGATATGGATACAGTTTTAGCGGCGGGCTATTTACGTAAAACCTTTGATACAAAGCGGAGAAGTCTTTTTACAATGGTAGGACAGACCCAACGCCCCGACACCCTTGCGGCAAAGGTATGCGAGGGAAAAATCGGTATAATTGTTGATGGAACACCCTTTGCACTTATAGTGCCAAGACTTTTTATAGAAAATTTCCAGACTCTTGATGACTATATAAACCGTCCTTATTTTTGTGCATTTATGAGAGGCGTTCGCCTTTTAGCTTTTTTTATAAGTGTGTTTTTACCCGGTGTTTTTGTGGCAATAGGACTTTTTCATCAGGAAATGTTCCCCGACGATATGCTATATAACATCGTTATAATGGAAAGCAATACCTTGTTTACTTTAACTGTGGAGGCATTGATAATTCACTTTGTATATGAAACCGTCAGGGAAGCAGGGCTAAGAATGCCCAAAGCCATTGGTCACGCTGTGAGTATTGTTGGTGCTCTTGTTATAGGTGATGCAGCAGTCACAGCAGGTTTAATAGGTGCACCTATGCTTATTATTGTTGCATTGACTGCAATTTGTTCGCTTGTTTCTTCAGATTTATATCAGCCTATTTCCGTTTTGCGTATTGTTTTCATCCTTGTCGGGGGCGTTTCCGGACTTTATGGAATTATGATTGGTGCAGCGGCTCTTTTAGTGAATCTTGCATCTATGACCGATTACGGAGTGCCGTTTTTAGCCCCTGCAACACCATATAACAAAACCCTTTGGCGAGATTCTGTATATAGGCTCGGTATGGAAAAATTAGGGGATAAGGTTTTTGATATAAACGGCTTTAAGAAAGGGGGCAAACAATGACAAAATCAACTGTCAGCGCATCGCAATTTTTTGCTCTTTTGTATTTATCAATGCTGGGAAGTATGTTTATGTATATTTCCTCGCCACAAATAAAAATTGCAACGGCGGAAGCACTTTTAAGACCTGTGCTTTTTGCTGTTGTGAGCATCGTTTTTGCTATTCCGATATATTTGCTTTGTCAAAAAGGTAATTTAAAAGAAAATTTACAAAGTGAAAAACGGAGCAAGGTTTATAAAGCTGTTGCCGTTTTTTATGGCGTTGTGTATTTTATTGATGCACTTATGACCGCAGGTCGTTTTGATCTTTTTGCAAGCTCGGAGCTATTTCCCGGTACAGAAATGACCTATTTTATTATAGGACTTGTAGCGGTGTGCGTTGCTTTAACCTTTTGTGGTTTAGGGGCTTTGGGAAGGGCGAGTACCATTTTTACACTTGTAGTTATTTCGGCAACCATTTTCGCTTCCTTTGCTCTTTCTAAGGAGCTTGATTTTTTAAATTTCACCCCATTGTTTGAAAATGGTGTTGGCAAATTTTTTTATGATAGCTTTACATTTTCTCTTCAGGCATCAGAAATCGGTGTAATAGTAATTTTCTTTCCTGAAATTAAGGGAGATTTAAAAAAGCATTATATTTTATGGTCTGTTTTAAGTGCGGTATCTTTTTCTTTTATTTTGTTTTTTGTTATTGGCACACTCGGTGCTTTTGCAGATACCCAACTTTTTCCAACATATTCTGCTGTTTCCCTTGCGGAGTTCGGGCTTTTTGAAAGGCTTGATGCCCTTGAAACTGCAATATGGATATTGTGCGTTGTAACGAAATTAACACTTTATATTATGGCAATTGTGAAATGTATATGTTTCGCTTTTCCAAAACTATCAGAAAAAATAACAAGCGTTTCTGTTGGTGTAACTATTTCAGTTTTTCTTGTTTTTATTTCAGGTAATGTTATGAATTTCCGCTTTATTTCATTCACGCCTTTGGTTTTGGGTGTGTACCTTGTTCCCGTGTTGGTGCTGCCCACAATCTTGCTTTTGTATGGCTTAATAAAAAGGAGAAAGTGCAATGAAAAAACTATATAAAATATTACTTTTGATTGTTCTTTGCCTGTGTGTTTTGTTGTGCTTTTGCTCCTGTGAAAAGCCGGGCACCGAGCTTTCGGATTTAATGATAATGCAGGGAATCGGAATTGATGTTACAAACAGCGGCTTCAAGGTAACTGTTGAAATCCTTAATAACGAGCAAAGCGGTAGCCCCGGAGGAAACGGAAATAGTGATAATAAAACAAAAATATATTCTGCAGAGGGCTCAACGGTAGGGGAAGCCTTGCGTAAATTAATTACCAAAAGCGGTAACGAGCCTATGTTTGCACACAATCGGGTTATTGTAATTGGTGAAATGGCAGCAAACAGAAACCTTTCTGATATTCTTGATTTTTTTGAAAGGAACTATGATTCAAGAGCATCACAGCTTCTTTGCGTTGCCAAAAATACTACAGGGGAAAGCGTAATACGGGCAAAGCTTTTAACAGATTCCATAAAGAGCAAAATTCTTGAAAATATGCTGGAAGAAAGTGCCAAGCAATCCCTTGTGCCAAAGGTGCGTATAATAGATGCAGTAAACTATATTAAGGACGAAACATCAGGACTTTGCATTCCTGCTGTAAAAATACAAAAAAACGGAGAAAATGAAAATTTTGATTTGGACGGTTGTGCCATATTCGGGACAGACTCAACCTTTTCAATGTATATTGATGGGGAAACCGCCGAGGGAATTGCAATCCTCAATGATAAAATTCAGGAGGGTGTAATAAGTGGCGATTTGCCAAACGGACAACAAGCATCCTTTTATATTAACAAGGGTAAGAGCAGTTATGAAATAACACAGCAAGATGGCAAACTCCATTACAGCTTAACAGTAAAAATTTCCTGTGACCTTGAAGGTGTCCAGGGGGATGACTATTTCAGTACAGACACAGGTGTTCTGGAAACCTTTCAGAATGCAGTAGGGGAATCCCTTTGTAAAAAAGCGGAAAATACATTGGCGGTTCTTCAAGGCAGACACGGAGCAGACGTTGTTCGTTACGGAAAACGGTTGCGACTTAAAGAAAATGATATGTACTATGATTATAAAAACAACTGGAACCAGGTATTCCCCGAAATAAAGCTTACCATTGTCGCAGATGTGACAATAAGACGAATAGGGGAAGAAACCTTTCATAGCAGAAAGCAATAAAAAATCAGGGTTGCTTATGAAAGCAACCCTGACATATTTTTGTGTTTTATTTCTTAGTTTTTTTCGCTTTATTACCATTCATAAATGCCATGCCGATAGCCATGATTACTGCGAATACGATAAGGTAGAAGAGTACGGGACAGGTGAAGCCCTGACCGGCTTCTTTGGCAGCGATGTAGGGAGCATAGCCGTGTGAGTAAAGTGCTGCAAATACCATAAATGCAGAACCGATAATACCGAGAGCAGGAAGAACAAATCTCTTGAGTGCGGGAAGGTCTTTTTCTTTTCTCATAAACTGAATGAACATGGGAATATAGAGAGCGTAGATGGTAATAATGGGAAGCTCTGAGGAGTCAAAGCTGAATTTGCCAAACCAAGAGGCAGGAGCAAGGTTTGCACCGTAGAAATAAACCATCCATGCACCAACAATTACAAGACCTACGATACAGGAGTTAGAGGGCATACCTGAACCTGCATCAACCTGTTTCATAAGGTTAACCTTGGGACCCATATCACGAACTGCAAGTGAATAGAAGCCACGGATACAACCGATAAGAAGACCGTTAAGAGTACCTAAACAGGAAACTGCAACGAAAAGGTTGAGGATGTTACCGAAAACATTACCGAAAACAGTGATGAATGCGGGAGCAGTACCTTCGTCAATAAGTGTCTGCACGGGAGCACCACCTGCAACACCGATGTAGTAGAATAAGTAAATTGCAATGATGATTATACCACCAAGAACAAGAGCAATAGGAAGGTTTTTCTTGGAGTTTTTGATTTCAGAGTTGATTGATGTTGCAAGAATCCAGCCTTCATAAGCGAAAGCAGTAGCAACAACTGCACCAAAGAGGGGTGAGAAATTGCCTGTACCTGTACCAAAGTTAGAAGCAAGAATGGATACGGGCTCACCTGCAAGGTTGTGGGTTAAGCCGTAGATTGTACCAACAATAGCCATCAAAAGAAGGGGGATGAGCTTAATGAAGGTTGCGCTGATCTGAAGCTTACCTGCAAGCTTTGAGGAAAGTGTGTTAACAGCGAATACAAAAATAAGAATGAAGCCTGCAAGAAGAAAAGTTTCAGAACTTGTATCGGCAATACCTCTAATTTCGAAGTTAGGGTTAACAGATTTTAGAAATACAAGAAAGAATTTTGCTGTAACCCATGCAAGAACAGATGTCATTGCAGGTGTGTAAATAACTGTTGAGAAGAATCCCATAAAATAAGCGTATTTACTACCTATTGTTGCTTCTGCATAGTCAACAAGACCGTTAACCTTCTCGTAGCGCTGTGCCATAACACAGAAGGCGAGAACGCAG
>JAZSBI010000123.1:0-2032 GCA_045602345.1 Acutalibacteraceae bacterium
GTTGCCTTGAGCATTATGTTCTCAATCAGCTTCGTGATGACGAGGCGTTTATAGACGAACTCAATTTCGTAATGGAAAAGGACGGCAAAATCATAGGACAGAATATGTTTATGAAAGCTGTAATCAAAGCCGATGACGGCAGAGATATTCCGATTGTTACAATGGGTCCTATCTGTATTGCAAATGAACTGAAGCGTCAGGGTTACGGCAAAATCCTGCTTGACTATTCTCTGGAAAAAGCAACGGGAATGGGCTTCGGAGCAATCTGCTTTGAAGGTAACATTGGCTTTTACGGTAAAAGTGGATTTACTTATGCCGGTGAATTCGGCATTCGTTACCATGATTTACCTGAAGATGCAGATGCATCATTCTTCCTTTGCAAGGAACTGAAAAAAGGTTATCTCAAAGGTGTTACCGGTGAATACACACCACCACAGGGATACTTTGTAAATGAAGACGATGCAGAGAATTTTGATAAGCAATTTTCTCCAAAAGAAAAACTGAAACTTCCTACACAGCTTTTCTGAAAGACGAATTAAACAAGGGCAGTACACTTCGGTGTACTGCCTGATGTTTTCCTTTTCTTTGTTTACATATCAGAATTAACTCTGTTTTTATTTCGTTTTTTCTCTCTTGTTAATTTATAAAGCTCCTCCGTAGCCATTCTTGCTTTTGCAACGGAAATATTTTCTTTTGGAAAACAATAATACAACACATCTTTATTGCCTATACAAATAACATCTGCTATCTGATACCAATAATAATCTGCATAAAGACCATAGCTTGAAAGTGGACCCTGCTCATACTTAAGCTTATTATTACATCCTGTAAGATTGAAACCATTGTTATTATGAATCAGTTTACCCTCACCAACATTATAAATTGCTTTATAATCAACCATCATACTGATTTTTACATCAGTTTCTAAATTATATGTTGCGTTTTCGAGTTCTTCTCTGACACATTTTCTTTCCCATTTGTACCAATCAGGAATGTGTGAAAAAGTTGTCTTACCAGAAACTGATTTCAATTCACCTAAAGACGTCAATTCCCATTTTTCACCACAATTTTCACAAGTCAGATGAACACCTTTACCAAGCATTTTGCCCTCCACATTACACTCAGAGCATTTGTAAAGTATTCTGTGTAAACCATCTGCACGAAAGCCCTCATTAATTACAACATTATTCTCTTTCTGCCATTTGAAATTATCAAACGAAAAGAGTTCGTTTAAAATTTCATCTATCTCTTTTGTAGATTTACTTTTAATTTCTTCTGGTGTCAGAATACATTCAGCGTGTGCTGAAACCTTAACCTTTCTTTTTTGAAGCATATTATAAAGTGGGTCACGTGAAAACGCACCTTTAGTTGTTACCATTACAACAGGAACGTTAAGTTTTTTCAGAAGCACTCCAAATTTTCTTGGCAAAGCTGTTGCGGTACCATCAAACGAATAGCTGGCTTCAGGATACATAAGAATACTTGTGTTTTTCTCTTTCAGTAAATACATCATATCTGTTATCAGCGTAACATCACTCACAAATTTTTGTGTTGGAATACAACCAATCATTCTCATAAGTGTCTTTTTACCAACAAATCCATCAGCTGTACATACAACGCCCATTCTTCTTGGATAAAAAATTCTGAAAGCAATCTCTAAATCAAGAAAGCAAGAATGATTCATAAGAATAAGACAGGGCTTGTCTTTAATTTCTTCCATTCCTTTTTCTGTAAAAGTGAATTTTGTTGCGTGTAAATCAAAAACAGATAATAACCTTATTAAGCTTGATAATAAAAAATTCGGCTTTAAAGGTTTTTGGTGTTCAGGCTTTTTTAATTTTGAAACTTTATCAAAATCAAGATTTTTTGTTTTTATTTTCATATACAATCCCCTTTATTTTGAGCGGTTACGGGAATTCCACCTACGTACAAATCGTAAAATTCAACCCCGTCTTTTGCGCCCCATATCGCATATAGACTTCCCCCGTACGGATCGACTTCAATTTCGGAAACGGGCTCGCTCATAAACCAT
>JAZSBI010000124.1:0-10200 GCA_045602345.1 Acutalibacteraceae bacterium
TTATTAAAATCAATATTGGTATATTTTTATATATTTTGAGAAAAGTAATTGATGTAATTGGGTATAAGGAGTGTTTTTATGAAAACAAATTCCAATGTAAGACCTTTTGGAATTAAAGATAAAGTGGGCTATTTATTTGGAGATTTCGGAAATGATTTCACATTTATATTATCGTCCTCGTTTTTAATGAAATTCTATACTGATGTTATGGGAGTTTCACCTGCTGCGGTAGGTGCTATTATGGCAATTGCACGTTTTGTGGATGCCTTTACCGATGTTACTATGGGGCGCATCTGTGACAGAAGTAAGACTACTAAAAACGGAAAATTTCGTCCGTGGATATTAAGGATGTGTGGGCCCGTAGCAATTGCTTCGTTTTTAATGTATCAATCATCTTTAGCTAATTTGCCATATATCGCAAAGGTTATTTATCTTTTTATTACCTATATTTTATGGGGCTCTGTTTTCTACACTTCTGTTAATATTCCTTACGGCTCAATGGCTTCTGCCATATCGAATAACCCGGATGACAGGCAGTCGCTTTCAACCTTCAGGTCAATGGGTGCAATGCTTGCAGGTGCATTTGTTACAGCTATAATTCCGCTTATTGTTTACGATAAGGTTAATGGAAAAGATATTATGAATGGTGGAAGATTTACACTTATTGCAGGTATTTGCTCGGTTCTTGCTATTGTTTGTTACCTGCTTTGCTATAGTTTGGTAAGAGAAAGAGTAACCTTTAATTCCGAACCATTTCAACATACAGATAATAATGTTTTCAAAATGCTTGGTAATGCAGTTAAAAACAGAGCTTTGATATCTATAATTGCCGCATCTGTTGTAATGCTTTTGGCTCAGCTTACACTTCAGCAAATGACAAACTATATTTACCCTAATTATTACGGCAACGCAAGTATGCAAAGCGTTTCAACACTTGCAATGTCAGGGGGAATGATTGTTTCTGCATTTGTTGCGAAACCCCTTGCACGAAGATTTGGTAAGGCTGAATTAAGTGCTTTTTCAAACCTTGTTGCAGGTATTGGTAGTTTGCTTATTTATTTTATAAGACCACAGAATGTTTTGGTGTATATAGCAATTCAAACAATTTGTTGGCTTGGTTTGGGTGTGTTTTCAATGGTTTCTTGGGCACTGATTACGGATGTTATTGACTATTCTGAAATCAAAAACGGAGTCAGAGAAGATGGATCGGTGTACGCTCTGTACTCTTTTGCACGTAAATTAGGACAAGCTGCTGCATCTGGTGCAACAGGTGCACTTTTGACATGGATAGGTTATTCGGAAAGTACAGCATTTGATAAAAATGTTTTAGAAGGTATTTTTGATATTTCAACACTTGTTCCTGCTGTTGGTTTCGTTCTACTTGCTGCAGTTTTATGGTTCTGGTACCCACTTCATAAAAAGCAGGTTGAAGAAAATGTTAAGTATCTCGAAAAAAAACATAAAAAATGAGAAGTGCAATATCCTTGTAAAACGAAAATAGCGATGCAGGTCGGTGTAACCCGTGGGGTTGCGCCGTTTGATTTTTTCATTCGCTTTTTGTATGTATAGGTAATTAAAATCCAACAATTAATATTTGTTCATAAATTATCATTGACTTTTTTAAAAATCCGATATACAATAGGTTATAGAAGCTATAACCTATAAGGAATAAAATAGCGGTGTTGAGAGAAAATATAACAAATATACGGAAGATAATAGTTTTGGGAAAGGAAATCTAAATGAATAAATCTATAGATTTTTTTAACGCTATAAACGATGTATGGAAAAAAAACGTGCCTGATGATGTAATGTCTAGGGCAATCCAAAGCCTTCTTGATTATCTTGCTGTTACCTGTGCCGGAGCAAAGTTTCAAAAATCAAAGCTAGATGAATATTTTGCTTTTGCAGAACCTGAAAAAGGTGAGTTCAGAGTTATCGGCACAGAGCGGGATGTTTGCTTAAAAGAAGCAGTTTTTTTAAACGGATTAAACGGACACGCTTTAGATTTTGATGATGGAACCAATTCTGGAATTATTCATCTGGGCAGTCCTGTTTTTTCACTTCTTATTCCGTTGGCACAGAAATATAAAATATGCATCCGTGATATGCTTAAAGCAGCAATTATTGGTTATGAGGTGTCATATACCATGGCTGTATCAATTCAACCCGAACATAAAGCAAGGGGCTACCATGCTACGGGAACCTGCGGAACTCTAGGTGCTACAATTGCTGCGAGCTATATGTTGGGTTTTTCGGAAGAAGAACGCTATCAGGCATTTGCTATTGCTTGTGTTTCTGCTTCAGGAATGCTTAAGGTATTGGATGATGGCAGTGAGCTTAAACCATATAATGTGGCAAAAACAGCACTGCTTTCTCTTTCGGCATTGCAGTTGGCGAAAAGTGGATTTAAAGGACACGCAGATCCGCTTGGGGGTCGAGGCTTTTTAAAGATGATGTATGGCACGGAAGATGTTGAGTTGAAGCCGATGTTGCTTAATGGTACCTATGCGATTATGAAAACTTATACAAAGCCATATGCTTCCTGCCGATATACGCATCCAGCAGTGGAAGCGGCAATCAGCTTAAGAGAAAGTTTTCCTGTTGAAGAGATTGAAAAAATTGATATAAAAACATATGCTTTGGCGGTTTCGGGCCATGATCACACCGAAATCCCCGGGAGCTACAGTGCTAAAATGAGTACTCCTTATGCCACAGCCGTTGCCTTAATTTATGGTAAAGCCGGGCTTCAGGAGTTTTCGGAAGAAGTTGTAGAAAAGCCGCAGGTTTTGGCTTTAACACAAAAGGTGAGGGTGTCTGCAGATACTCAGTTAAGCGCAGAGTTTCCGGATGTGCAAGCAGCAGTTGTCAGCATTAGCACAGGAAAAAATCAATATATAAAGCGGATCGATTTTCCCAAAGGAGAACCTGAAAACCCATTGAACGATAAGGAGTTTAAATTACGATATAACGATTTAATGGAATATGCCGGAATTAAGGCTTGCATAAGCGAAGAAATATTTAATAGCATTTACAAAGAAGATGTACTGATTGATGATCTTATAAAGAGTTTGTAAGGAGATGCAACTATGAGCAAAGTAAAACTAATCTTGGGTACAATGACCTTTGGTGAGTCAGTTTTTAATCCTGCGATTGAAGATTTCATAAATGTATTTTTAGATGAAGGATATGATGAGCTGGATACAGCTTATGTTTATAATAACGGTGACTGTGAGCGTTTATTAGGTGAAGCTATGGCAAACATCCATAAGTTTTATAAGATTGCAACCAAAGTTAATCCTCGAATAAGCGGTAAATTAGATGCTGATGCAGCATATACACAAATTAACGAAAGTTTACAGCGTTTGAATGTTGAAAGCGTTGATACTGTGTATCTTCATTTTCCTGATCCCGCCACGCCTGTTGTTTCTGTTTTATCAGCAATGGCTGATTTGCATGAACAAGGGAAGTTTAAAGAACTCGGACTTTCTAATTTCCCTGCCTGGATGGTTGCGGATGTTTGGCATATTTGTGACAAATATGGTTGGGTGAAGCCGACTGTTTATGAGGGTATTTATAACCCTTTAACAAGAAAAGCTGAAACAGAGCTTAATGCAGCTCTCAATCACTTTGGTTTGCGTTTTTATGCCTATAATCCACTTGCCGGTGGTATTTTAACAGGTCGTTATGCCAATTTCGAAGATAAACCCGATGACGGTCGTTTTACCCATAGACCAAACTATCAGGGACGTTATTGGAAAAAATCCTATTTTGATGCGGTGAAAGTGCTTGAGCAAGCATCTCAAAAGCATGGAATTACGATTATAGAGGCCGCATATCGTTGGATGGCGTATCATTCTATGCTTAATGGTGAACGAGGAGATGGAATTTTAATTGGTGCAAGTAAGCTCCACCATTTAAAACAGAATATGGCAAGTCTTAAAGCAGGACCTTTGCCAGAGGATGTTGTTACTGCATTTGAAACTGCGTGGCAAATAACCAAGGAAAACAGCCCTGAATATTTTACTTTGTATAAAGGGTCAGGTTCAGTAGGAGGAAAAAATAAATGTTGAATCAGCAAAAAGTATTCCGATCACTTTTTAATAGTGGTATTGATTTTTTTACGGGTGTTCCTGATTCTTATCTTAATGGTTTTTGCAACTATGCATTGGAGAACCATTCAGAGTGTAATGTTATTGCGGCAAATGAAGGTAATGCGGTGGGAATTGCAGCTGGCTACTACTTTTCTACCCAAAAGGTACCGTTAGTATATATGCAAAACAGTGGCTTAGGAAACATTATCAATCCCATAGCAAGTCTTGTTGATAAAGATGTTTATGCAGTACCTCTTCTTCTTCTCATCGGTTGGCGTGGGCAAGGGAATACAGAGCCCAATCATCCTCAGCATAAGCTTCAGGGTGAGATTACAACAGGACTATTAGACCTTCTGAATATTCCTTTTTCCGTGTTGAGCGATGATGATGACGATTTTCAGAGAATCCTGAAAAATGCGGTGGAATATTGTCAGAGAACACGACGTCCTTTTGCGCTGATTTCACCTAAAGGTGTTATGGCTTCTGCAGATAAAGCTAATAATATAGATTCCAAATATCCAATGAGTCGCGAAGAATCAATAGAAATTATTTTGGACAATATGCCATCCGATTCAATTTATACTGCAACAACAGGACGAGCTACAAGAGAATTATTCTTTCTTCGGGAAAAACGCAATGAAACAAGGGCGAGGGATTTTCTTAATGTGGGAGCTATGGGACATTCCTCTTCAGTTGCACTTGGTATTGCTATGAATAACCCGGATCGATATGTAGTCGCTCTGGATGGTGATTCTGCACTTATGATGCATATGGGTGCAATGACAATGGTAAGTAAAACAAAATGCCCGAACTTTATGCATATTGTTCTGAATAACGGAGTCCATGAATCTGTTGGCGGACAACCCTCAGCAGGGTATCAGGTTGATTTTACATCTGTGGCTAAGGCGTGTGGTTATGCAACAGTAGAAGGTGCAGTTGAAACAGAGAGTGAGCTGATTAATGCTATAAAGAAATTAAAGGATTGCGGAAAAGCTTCTTTTATTGAATGTCGCATTCATAAGGGGATTCACAGAAAGCTACCGCCGATTGTTTTTGACCACAGAAAGTACATTGATGATTTTATTAACAATTTAAATAATAAATAATGTTCGTTTCCTTTTAGCAAGTAAGGAAACAGAAAGGATTATTTTATGAACAGTATGGATAAAACAAGAGAATTTTTGAAATCAGTAGGGCTTCCGGGCGGAGATGCATATTCTCTGCCGACCTCTGAAAAACGCTTTAAGGATGACGGTCAGTACCGCTTTGAGGTCCCTGGTATTCAGGGACCTAAAGTTATGAAGGCATTATTAGAAGCCGTGGATGGTTATGGACTTTATTTGCATCGTGTAACACAAACTCAAGGTATTATGCGTTTGACTGATAAAGAAATTAGCGACATGGTTGAGCTTTCACATTTATGGAAGACAGATCTTGTTCTTGCAATCGGACCGAGAGCAACCACGGATACCTCTGCATCGGTTCATACCGATGAGGGTGTTCGTATGGGTTACCGTTTGCGTGGTCAGGAGCAGGTTGTACGCGCAATAGAAGATGTAAAAAGAGCTGCTAATATCGGATGTCGCGGATTTTTGGTATATGATGAAGGATGTTTATGGATTTTAAATGAAATGCGTAAATCAGGTGAGCTTCCCCAAGATTGTCATTTCAAAATTTCAGCACACGCAGGTCACGGAAATCCTTGTTCTGCAAAGCTTTTGGAAAATATTGGAGCAGATTCAATTAACCCTGTACGTGACATTCAGTTGCAGATGCTTGCAGCTATGCGTCAAGCAGTAGATTGCCCTATTGATATTCATACAGAAAATCCAAAATCTACAGGTGGCTTCATTCGTCATTACGAGGTACCCGAGATGATTCGTATTGCCGCACCCATTTATCTCAAAACAGGTGGTTCTGTTGCTGCAACACATTCCTGGGATTCTACGGAGGAAGATGCAAGAAAACGTGCAAAGCAGTGTAGCCTGGTAAAAAGAATGATTGATACTTATTATCCCGAGGCTATATGGAGTCCCAAAGGAAGCCTTGTTTGAGGTGAAAGGAGTAAAAAATGAGACATCATTTATATAACCCGACATTTCATTTTGAGGTTGAACCCGAGCATTTTAACAAATATACAGACCGCAATTTTTTGCGATATTGCCTTGGTGCCACTATGTATATGCCGGGCTTTAAGGATTTTACATCTAAGATTTTGAATCGTGCAATGCCCGGATTGACATCTATGGTGCTTTGCTTTGAAGATGCCTGCCCCGAGGAAAAAGTACCCGAGGCTATGGAAAACGTGCATAAACTCCTATCAACAGTAACTACAGAGGTAGAAAATGGTAATCTTGATGCTGATGCAGTTCCGCTGATTTTTGTGCGTGTTCGCAATTTGGCACAATTTAAGGCGTTTGGAGAAAAGCTTACAAAGCAAGAGGTTAAATCTCTGTGTGGTATTAATTTTCCTAAATTTAATGCCGAAAATGGATATGAATACTTTGCTTATTTGCAAGATTTGAATGACCGTTTCGGAGAAATTTTATACGGAATGCCAATTATAGAAGATCCTGAGGTAGCCTATAAAGAAAGCAGGCTGTCCGAGCTTATAGGAATCAGAAAAATTCTTGATAAGTATTATAATCTTGTTTTACAGGTTCGTGTCGGTGGCACAGATTTCAGTTCGGTTTTTGGTGTAAGAAGAGGCGTTGAATATAGTTTGTATGATATTATGACGGTAAGGGAATGCTTGTCAGATATTGTTAATATTTGCGGACGTAATAATGATTATGTTATTTCAGGACCTGTATGGGAATATTTTCGTGCACCAAAGGAATTGATGTTTGAGAAGTTACCCAGCCACAGCTTTGATGATTATCTTTTACGCCGTAAAACACTCGTAAACAATGAAATTGACGGACTACTGAGGGAAGTAATTCTCGATAAGGCCAACGGCTTTATCGGACGTACAGTTATCCATCCTACACATATTAAGTTTGTAAATGCATTAATGGCAGTTACCAAGGAAGAATATGATGATGCTTGCCAGATCCTCGGTACAAGCGGAGGTGTGGTAAAGGGTGTGGGCGGAAATAAGATGAATGAAATCAAACCGCATACCAATTGGGCACAAACGGTTTATAATCGTGCAAAAGCATTTGGCGTTATTAAGAACGAAGCTTCCTACATGGATCTTTTTGCCATAAATGAATAATGTGTACACACCTGCAGATAGTTACCAAGGATTGTAGATAGTGTATTTGTAATATAACTGAGAAAGACCATATGAAGAGAGGTAATGCCTGTGATAGAATTAAAAACTCCTATATCAGAAGAAGTTATAGCTCAATTGAATATAGGCGATACTGTTGAAATAAGTGGCTATATATTGTGCGGTCGTGATGCGGTTTTGCCTAAGGTATTGAAAATGATTGATGAGGGCAGTGTAAATGAATTGGGGGTGGATTTGTGCGGTCAGGTTGTGTTCCATACTGCTGTCAGTCCTGCTGGTGTTGGACCAACAAGCTCTAATAAGCTTGAGATTGAAAGTAGTATCGAATCACTCAGCAAGGCCGGCATAAAGCTCCATTTGGGGAAAGGTGAAATACACACTGAAACAATTGAGGCTCTGAATAAATATAATAGTGTGTATGCTGTAATTCCTCCAGTGACAGCATTATTGCAATCCAAAACAAGCGAAGAAAAAGTTATCGCATTCCCTGAATTAGGAATGGAGGCTCTTCATCTGATAAAGGTTGACAGATATCCGGCTATTATAGGAGCGGCGCATGGAAGGAGTATATATGAAAAATAGTATTACAGAACTTGTCAGAGATACGCTTGTGAATGCAGGAAGTGTGTTTCGTGAGGATAAAAAATATGCATATAAATGCGCCATTGAAAAAGAAACCAATGAAAAAGCGAAATGGGTACTTCAAACAATATCAGATAATGCTATTGTTGCTGAAAAAAAACACATACCTTTGTGTGATGATACCGGAATTCCCCATTTAGTGCTTGAGGTGGGGGAAGATTGTGCAGTAACCGGCAGAATGCTTGATGAAATAAAAGAAGGCATAAAGCAGGGTCTTCAAGCACTTCCCGGCCGACCAATGGGTATTATGGGTGGAGATTCACAAAGAATTGACCAGAGTGGTGGTCTTAACCCCGATAGTGCAGGGGTTGAACCTGCACCGATTCTTTTACGCAAGGGTGAGAAAAATGTTATCAGACTGCATATTCTAATGTTCGGTGGGGGACCTGCAATCAGAGCCAAGACCCACAGAATTTTCCATAAACACAATACAAAGGTGGTATTGGATGAGATTGTTAAATGGGCAACAGAAGGTGTTTCTCAACTTGGATGCTCTCCTTGCACCTTGGCTGTCGGAATTGGGCGTAGCCATTATGAAGCCACTTGTATGATGCTTCAGGCACAAGTAGATGGAAAATACGATGTTCAGTCTGAAATGGAAAAAGAGATTACAGATCGAGTAAATGAAGCTAATATTGGACCTCTTGGTCTCGGCGGCAAAACTTCTGTTTTAGCAACATTTATGAAGGTTGGTCCCCAAAGGGCAAGTGGTGTTAGAATTGTATGCGTAAGACCAACTTGTTGTTTTGAACCGAGAATTGCAACAGTTGAGTTGCAAGACTGCGAATGATTTAAATATAAAATTAAAATACCCGTTGTAAATCAAAATAATTTGATTCACAATGGATATTTTATTTTTTATCGTAAAATTTTTTATTTAATGTATTTCTCACGATACTTTTTTGGTGTTAAATCTGTGTATTTCTTAAAGGTTTTTGTAAAGTAGTTTACATCAAGCATACCGCAACGCTGAGCAATATTCTGTATTTGTATATTGGTTGAAACAAGCAGTTCTTTTGCTCTTTCAATTCTCTGCTTATTTACATAATCAGTTAATGTGCTACCGGTTTCTTTTTTAAAAAGGGTGGAGAGATAGCTTGGGTTTACCTCGAATATTTTTGATAGATTGTTTAGGCTTAGGTCCGAAGCAATGTCAGACTCAATCTGGGTAATAACTTTTTGAATTAAAAGAGAATAGTTTTTCTGAGAATGCTTGTTAACAAGTCTGCAGTATTTTTTAACCATGTATTTTAACAACTCTCCACATTCTTCAACGTTTTGAGTTGCTTCAATTTTTAATGCAAAGTCTGAGGATACTGTGTCTATGTGGAAAGGGTGAACCTTGCCTTGTTCTGCACCTTTTCTCAATAAAGTATTTAAGATAATCAAAAAATTCTTTGTGTTTCTTAAAGAATCGGTCAATCGTCTTTCAAGTGCATTTTCAGGCGAAATATTTGTGAATATCATTTCTGCCTTATGAGAAAGCCCTTTTGAAACAGCGTCAATAAGTTCATTCTCTATGGCATAACGTCTCTCTAAAAGTTGAACCGTCATCCAGGATTCTGTTTCTTTATTTTGCGGGTCGCTAGAGTTAAAAATCGGTATTTCAACATCTCTTTTTAGATGCTTGTGAACAATAGTAAAATCTTGTATGTTTTTAAATATAAACTCGCCAAAACAACTAACAAGTGCGAGTATTGTGTCATCGTTCGGAAAATAGGGAACAGCACCGTAAAACTTTTCAAGTTGTACATTAATATAAGGTGGGAGAGAACTTTCAACTGTTTTTTTATTAATAGAATTTTTTGTTATAAGCTCTTTAGTGTACGGTCCCAAAATAAGTATTGAAGAAGGTTTACTGTCGGGTAATGGTATAAAAATGTAATTACACATAAACATATCAGAAATAACACTTATTTCATCTTTTTCAAAATTAAGGTTTTTACTCAAAAAACTATTATAATCATCCTGAAGGTTTAAAAGACGGCGTATGCCCATATCAATATCATCAGGTATTTTCTTTCTGGTAACAAGTGTACTTTGGATTTTTAAGCTATTCATGGATTTTTGAAAAAATGACAGCTCTCGTTGGTAAAACATAGACTCACCTCGTATTTATTATCGTACAATTTTTATAAAATTTCAATAGTGTACAAAAAATAATACTAAAAAATGCAAAACAAATACCCACTTAAAAATAAAATTTATTATAAAATTAAGTTGTTAAAAGAT
>JAZSBI010000125.1:0-5989 GCA_045602345.1 Acutalibacteraceae bacterium
TACCACCTATGACAACATTCTTCGCCTTGTAGATACTCCGGATATTCAAAACCCAATAAAATTCCTTCACAAACGCGAAATTGTACACTATCAACGTTTCGGCGATATAAAACTTTGATAACCTGTCCGCTTTCTTTGATTTATGCAGTAAAGTTTTTTACACATATGAATAAGAGAAAGTTGAGTAGTTCACTTATTTTTGTGTACTACCATGCTCTATGTTTTTGGTATAATTGAAAATGCCGAAATCAGAATTTTCTGCTTTGTGTATCAAAGTACATTTCGAAACCTAAAACTTGTTGCTTCGGGTCACAAGTTTTGTTCCAAAACAGGCATTTTGTTTCTGTATTTTTGGTATTTTGTTTTATTTTTCCATCCGTTTTTGCGGAATTTGGCTTGCATTATCTATTCAAGACGCGACTTGTATAAAACAGTAATTGAAAAAAACAGACAAATGGTGTATCATTAAGGCAACGAAAATTAAATGCTTGTTATACGGGTGGTAATATGAAGAAACTTTGTGCTTCCAGGCTTAAAAAGAGAACCAAGGTATTTTTAGGAATAGTCATTTCGATTATTCTCATAATTGCTCTTGGCGTTACCAACATTGTGCCATATTTTGCAGTTATTCCCGATATGGTTAAGGTTGGTGTTGACTACATAACTCTTCACAAGGATAAGGATGCCATCACACATAGTGAGCTTTTAATAAATCTTGAAAAAGTGAAGAATTCTGAACATCCATTTGTACTTGCTGATAAGAAAGCGTTTGATAACATACGCAAGGAAGTTAAGAACAACAGTTTCAATGACTATACAAAAGCCTTATATACCTATGTTATTGACAATGCTGACGCTCTTCTGGATGAAAGCATCTACCCTGTTTTAGAATATACGCTTGATGAAGAGGACAGCATTCTCCCCATTTCACGAGAGGTTATTAACCGAATGATTATTCTCGGTTATGCCTGGCAGGTTACCGGTGATGAAAAATATGCTGACAGAGCATGGAAGGAATTAGAAAACGTTTGCTCCTATGAAGACTGGTGTCCCTCGCATTTCCTTGCAACAGCAGAGATGGCTTTAGCTGCTTCTATCGGTTACGATTGGTTCTTTGATTATCTTAATCAGGATCAGAAGGATTTACTCGCCAACACCACATGGGAATATGCAATAAACCACGGACTTGACGACAACCATTGGTTCACCTGGTCAAAAAACAACTGGAACAGCATCTGTTACAGCGGCCTTGGTATTGCTTCAATGGTCTTTTCCCAAAACAATCCCGAAAGAGCAACCGAATTTCTTGAAATGTGCTATAAAAACATGCCTATTGCATTTGAGAACTTCACTCCCGACGGTATTTATGCAGAGGGTCCCGGTTATTGTCAATCCGGTATGAATTCAATCGTCTTTTTCATTGCTTCCTCAAGAAACTTCTTCGGTTCTGATTTTGGTATGTCTGAAATTGCAGGCTTCAAGGAGCTTGGCTACTTCCCTGTTTACATAACTACACCCACAGGTATGTTTAACTTTGGCGATAACAAGGCAGAGCAATGCTTCACCCCTGTTCTTCATTGGTATGCAAACGAATACAATGCACCGCTTTTAAGTGAATACCAGAAAAATGATGCACCTGAAGAATTTATCCAAAATGATTCAGCAGACACTGAAAGAAATGGTAATGGCAAGGAGAATGCCCTTTCCTCACTTTGGTACAACAGAGAGTTTGACAAAAAGACTGTATCCTTCGAGAACGAACCTCTTTGCAACTATCTTGCATCTGACGTTGGGCAACCGCTTGTTCTTATGAGAAGTGCATATTTAGATAAAAATGCAACCTTTGCAGGTATCAAGGGCGGTTACAACTTTATAAACCACGGTGACCTTGATATCGGTTCATTCGTTTTTGATGCCTTAGGTGAGCGTTGGGCTGAGGAGCTTGGCCCCGGTGCTTATGATGCGCCAAACTATTTCCTTAACACCCCTGCAGGCGGAAGATGGAAGAACTATTCAAAGCGCGCAGAGGGTCAGAACACTCTTGTTATTAACCCCAATATGACCCTTGATGACCAATACGTTCTTGCAGAATGTGATTTTGAAAGCTTTGATGAAACCAACGAAGGTGGCATTGCAGTTCTTGATATGACCGATGCCTACCGAATGAACGGCGCAACAAAGGTCGAAAGAGAGTTTGAATTATATGACAATTGCTGTCTTGAAATTACCGATACCGTAAAATGCCTTATACCATCTGAGATTTATTGGTTTATGCACACAAAAGCAGACATTGAAATTTCCGAGGATGGAAAGACTGCTATACTTACCATTAACGGAAAACAAATGAAAGCCTCACTTAACGGCGATGGCGAGTTTTCTGTTATGGAAGCAGAGGGTCTTAAAGGCAAATATGAATATGATGAAGATTATAGCGATATAAAGAAGCTTACAGTACATCTTGAAGATGTAAAAAGTGCTAAAATCACTGTCACATTTATGCCGGTATAACAAAAAAATCCGTACAGCAACTAACAACGTTGTTGTACGGATAATTTTATTCACTTAAAAAATCGAATGATTTTCTTCCGCTTACAGAGTGCTTACCATTGAAAATATCAACAGTAAGATTTCCTTCTGCTCCCACTAAAGCATAAATTCTTTTTATACTTTCGTGGGCTTTTTTACTTGCATCAATGGGGAAAATCTTGTCCTTTTCACCTGACTCAATAAGAAGCCTTCTCGGTGCAAGAGAAGAAGCGAAATCATAAATTTCCCCTGTTCTCAGAATATGGGGAATATAGTTATCGGGACAATGCCACATTGAAAGAATACTGCTTTTAAAGTTATTAACATAACCGCTTATAACAATTTTCTTAAATTCATTGCAAAGAACTGCTGAATAGAGAGCAGTAAGACCACCGCCTGAGATACCCATTATGCCAAGCTTCTCATTATCAATATTACCTTGCTCCAAGAGGATTTTACCGCAACATATTGCCTGAAAAATACGCATAGAAGCAGTTGTTAAGCCATAGGGCAACAGATGATGAGAAAGCTCATCGCAGGAGCTTATATAAAACGGCTTGATTAAATCCTTATTAAGCCTTGCTTCGCCAAATCCGAAAAGTTCGGGAGCAATAACCACACAGCCTTTTTTAACAAGCTCAACTGCAAAATTTTTTTGATAATTATCGAAATAATTAAAATGCTTTTTATTACCCTTTTTTGAAATATTAAGAATCTGCCTTACACCGTAGCCGTGACCGCAAAGAGCCACAACACCGGGTGCAGAAGCTTTCATATTATTGGGAGTAAGCTTATAGAAAAGCATTGTAAGATTTTTTGCAATTTCCACGGAATATTTCTGCAAGGTATATTCAGGGTAAACCAAGGGCTTACCAACCTCAACAGGCTTTAATGACCATATTTTATCAGGGATGTTATTCAGACTGAAAATGCTTTCGGCATTTTCCTTAACCCATTCCCCTGCTTTTAAAGCATCTTCCCTTGTGGCCGCTTTTTCATAAGGGCTTTTATAAATCTCATTATAAAGCCCTTTCATAAAAGCATCGGGAGAATACTGACTTTTTCTCATAACGCACCTCAAAATCAGAAATCGAGTTCACCGATCAGCTTAACGTTTTTACTGTCTGTTCCAAGGAAAATATTGTATTTCTTATCTATCTTCCATTCCTTGTTTTCAGGATTATAGAACATAATATCCTCATAAGGAATCTGAATTTCAACTTTCTCCTGCTTGCCTGATTCAACGCTTACACGCTTAAAGCCCTTAAGAAGCTTAACGGGTCTGTCCTCTTCTTCGTTTACTGAGGAAGCATAAACCTGCAGCACCTCGTCACCTGAAGCTTCACCGATATTTTTAAGAACAGCAGTAACCTTGAAGGCATCATCACCCTTTTCAACACCACTATCACAAACATCAAATTCAGTATAGGAAAGACCAAAGCCGAACTGATATTGAGGCTCAATCCCCTCTTTATCAAACAATGTATAGCCGTGATAGTAGCCGTAATCAATTTCACGTTCTTTGTCTGCAATATGTAAAAATGAGGGATAATCCTCATCGTTATATGCAATTGTGAAGGGTAGCTTACCACCAGGATTAACGCCACCGCTGATTACATCTGCAAGAGCATTACCACCCTCAAGACCGCTATAGAAAGAGAAGAGAATTGAATCTGCAAGGTCTGCCCATTCCTTGATAACATAGGCACTGCCGCCCATTATATTAACAATAAGCTTTTTGCCTGTTTCAGATAATGCTTTTATAAGCTGAACGTCCTCTTCGGGAATATGTAAATCAGCTCTGTCACCACCTGAGCCCTTAGGCTTCTTTTTAACGTTACCAAGGTTTACAAGGAATTCACCCTCCTGAAGCCAGTCACTACCAACGCAAACAACAATGTATTCTGAAGCCTTAACCGCATTCTGAGCTTCAACAGTATCGCAACCGTTATATACGCTTACATTTTCTTCACCGAAGCGTTTTTTCAAGCCTTCGTAAGCAGTTATTGTATAAGGGCTGAAAACATTACTGCTACCATGGTCACCAACATTGACCTTGTCAGCATATCTGCCTACAACAGCAATTTTCTTACCATCTGCAATAGGAAGCGTTTTGCCTTCATTTTTAAGAAGAACTGTACCCTTGCCTGCTACTCTACGGGCAAGCTCGGTATGTTCTTTTGAAAGAATAACGGATTTGGGTTGAGCATTATAATAAGGAAGAGTTTTGATAAGCGCTTTAAGAATTCTTCTTGCACACAAATCAATATCAGCTTCAGTAAGCGCACCCTTTTTAACCTTATGGTTTAAAACAGAATAACGGAAAAAGTAGGGCATTTCCATATCCATACCTGCTTTTACGCTTCTGACCGCATCATAAATACCATAGAAGAAGTCTGAAAGAGAGAAACCCTCAAAGCCCCATTGGTCACGGAGAATATCAGTTAAAAGCTCCTTGTTTTCACAGGCATAGGTACCGTTAACCTTGTTATATGCGCCCATTATGGACATTGCACCTGCATCAATACATTTTTTAAAATGAGGAAGATAAACCTCGTGCAAGGTTCTTTCATCCGCTATTGCATCTACCTTGAAGCGCAAATCCTCAATACTGTTAAGAGCGTAGTGCTTAGGACAAGCGATAATGCCGTTTTCCTGCATAGCTTTAGTAAGCGCAACACCCATCTTACCTAAAAGGAACGGGTCTTCGCCGTAGGTTTCCTGCGCTCTGCCCCATTTCGGGTGACGAAGAAGGTTAATGCAAACACCTGCATAAAGGTTTGCACCTAATGCACTTGCTTCTTTAGCGAAAACCTTACCCACCTCATATTCCAAATCATCATCAAAGGTTGCACCACGAAGCATTGAAACAGGGAAGCAGGTACATTTACCCATAACAATACCACGAGGACCATCGGTAAAAAGAACAGGCGGAATCCCTAATCTTTTACAGCCACCTGCAGGATAAGCTTCTGCATTATAAATTCTGCCCTTAGGAAGATTCTTAACAGTAATACCCAGGGCATGCCCCTGCATAAGACGGATTTTCTCCTTAAGAGTCATTTCCTTTAAAAGCTTTTCGGTAACATCATCAAGGGTTTCCTTAACGGGATTTTCTTTATAGAGTTTTATTGCTGTTTTAAAGTTCATAATTATCCCCTTTCACGCTATGGTTTTAAGTATATCTGCTGTAATTTCATATTGAGTTGGTTTTCCGTTTATGTAATTATCAAGCTGCTCAATCATATAATCTGCCATTCTTTCGGTTTCGTTAACAAGGCTACCTGCAATATGAGGAGTAACAATTGCATTAGGACAACAGAAAAGCGGACTAAAAAACGGAGTATTCTCATTTTTAAGAACATCCAGAACGGCAGTTATTGATGGGTGAAAAAGTAAATACATTGCAAGAGCAAATTCATTTATTTGGTCACCTCTGCCTGTGTTTATGAATGTACTGTAC
>JAZSBI010000126.1:0-3807 GCA_045602345.1 Acutalibacteraceae bacterium
TTAATGCCTGTAGCAGCAATAATGTCGCTTGCAGTCTTTGGACCTATACCATAGATATAAGTAAGACCGATTTCAATTCTTTTGTCTCTTGGTAAATCAACACCTGAAATACGCGCCATTTGTCAGTTGCACCTCCAAATAATGGTTTGCGTGAGAGCTTTTAGCCCTGACGCTGTTTGTGCTTAGGATTCTCACAGATAACCATGATTTTTCCCTTGCGTTTAATAACTTTGCATTTTTCGCAAATTTTCTTAACAGAAGGTCTGACTTTCATTTGAATACCTCCTAAAATTTAGCTTTCGCTTTTATAAATCATTTTGAACGCCATGTTATACGCCCACGAGTAAGGTCATATGGCGACATTTCGACTGTAACCTTATCACCTGGAAGAATACGAATGTAATTCATTCTAAGCTTACCAGAAATGTGAGCAATTATTTTATGACCGTTTTCAAGTTCAACTTGAAAAGTAGTGTTAGGTAATGCTTCTAAAACTTTACCTTCAACTTCAATCATATCGTCTTTAGACATAACAAATACCTCCGTTGATTAAATCTCGTTTTTCAATCTGTTCAGTTCTTTTCTGAGTCTTTCGTTTCCTATTAAGAAACTCTCGTCGATATTAATGTTTAAGTTTTCAAGATGTTTAGGATTTTTTAACTTGGGTTCAGTTAATTTATGTTCCTTACCATCTGAAATATAAATCTTGTTATCTTCACAACCCAGAACTACTGATAATTTGTCTTTATCTCGTCCTTTTAGTGAACGAACTATGTTACCTCGTTTAAACATCTTAAAGCCTCGTCATAATTAACGGACCGTCACTTGTAATAGCAATTGTGTGCTCAAAGTGAGCGGAAAGTTTGCCGTCAGATGTTTTAACAGTCCAACCATCAGACATATTTTTTACAGATGCTTTGCCCTGATTTATCATGGGCTCAATGGCAATTGTCATGCCGGGTACCAAACGAATTCCTCTACCGGCTGTGCCGTAGTTTGGTACGGAAGGTTCTTCATGGAGATTAGTTCCTATACCGTGACCGGTATATTCCCTTACAACTCCGTAGCCACGTTCTTCGCAATAGCTCTGAATCGCATATCCTACATCACCTAATCTGCCGCCGGAAACTGCTTTTTTAATACCTACATAAAGGCTTTCTTCAGTTGTTTCCATCAGCCGCTTCGCTTCAGGTGAAATATCACCTGCACCGAAAGTGGCGGCAGTATCACCAGTAAAACCGTTGATACAGGCTCCGAGGTCGATACTTACTATATCGCCTGATTTTATAATGCGGGATTTACTCGGAATACCATGAATAACTTCATCATTTATGGAAATGCATGCAGATGCAGGAAAACCGTTGTAGTTTAAGAAAGTCGGGTATGCGCCCTTACTTTCTATAAACTTTTTAACGATTTGGTCTATTTCGAAAGTAGAAACTCCCGGTTCGACCGCTTGACCTGCAACCTTCAGTGCTTCAGCAGAAATTCTGCAAGCCTCAAGCATAAGCTTGATTTCGCGTTCATCCCCGAGCAGTCTGATGCTTCCGCCTCCAATACCTTAAGGATTTCTGCGGTAATTTCACCAATTGGCTTTGTACCTTCTACTATACGGAGCTTTCCGCATTTCTCGTAGTAATCCTTTAATGGTTCGGTTTGTTCGTGGTAAACACTTAATCTGTCAAGAACTGTTTCAGGAGCATCATCCTTACGGATTGTAAGCTCACCGCCACAGCTGTCACAAACGCCTTCAACCTTTGAAGGTTTATTCTGAATGTGGTAAGAAGCACCACACCCCTTACAAGTACGTCTGCCTGACATTCTGTTTACAACGTCTTCATCTGGAACTTCAATATCAACAACCTTGTCAATAATGATTCCCATATTATCGAGAGCTTCAGCCTGTGGGATTGTACGTGGGAAACCATCAAGGATGAATCCGTTGCCACAGTCACTTTCAGCTAATCTCTCCTTGATGATGCCGATAACAACATCATCAGGAACGAGTTTACCTGCTTCGATAAATTCTTTAGCTTTAAGACCCATTTCAGTACCATTTTTAAGAGCAGCACGGATAATGTTACCTGTTGAAATGGTTGGGATACTTAATTTTTCTGAAATAACTTCCGCCTGAGTGCCTTTACCAGCACCGGGTGCGCCGAGAAATATAAGTTTCATAGCATTTATTCCTTTCTCAATTAATCAAGGAATCCCTTGTAATGACGGAGCATCATCTGGCTTTCGAGCTGTTTAACAGTTTCGAGAGCAACACCAACCATAATGATGATTGAAGTACCACCGAGTGTGATATTCATTTCAGCACCAGCCAAAGATGTTAATTGTGAGAATACTGTTGGGAACAATGCAACTACGCTGAGAAGTAATGCTCCTAAAAGTATAATTCTTGAAATAATTTTTCCGATATAATCGGAAGTTGGTTTACCAGGGCGGATACCTGGAATCATACCACTGTTTTTACGGATATTGTTTGCCATTTCAACTGGATTATATTGAATTGCTGCATAGAAGTAAGCAAAGAATATAATCATTAAGAAATAGAGAACGCCATAAACAACAGATGTTGGGCTAAACCAACCAAAGAATGTGTGCCAGAAGCTATCGTTTGAAAGCTTGTTAGCAACGAAAAGTTCAATTGTTGGTGGCAATGAAAGAATTGAACTTGCGAAAATGATTGGCATAACACCACTCATATTAACCTTAATCGGAATATGTGTGCTTTGACCGCCATACATTTTACGACCAACAACTCTTTTTGCGTATTGAACTGGAATTTTTCTTTCTGCATTATCCATCCAAACGATATATGCAATCATAAGGATATAGCAAACAACTACAAACGGAGCAAGGAAGTAGTAAATACCACCTCTTGAGAAGTAACTGCCTACTTGTGGATTTGTACTGAAAAGCATTGAAGCTTCGGTAGGAATTCTTGAAATAATACCTGCAAAGAGGATTATTGAAATACCGTTACCGATACCCTTGTCATTGATTTGTTCACCGAGCCACATAACAAGTGCTGTACCTGCAGTAAGAACAAAGATAATAACAAGTGCCTGGAATACTTGTACAAATGTGTTATCACCTGTGTAAAGAACATATTTCTTTGCATTGAGGTAGATAAAGTATGCTGTACTCTGAAGAAGACCGAGTGCAATTGTTACGTAACGGGTAATTTTTGCAATTTTCTTTCTACCTTCTTCGCCTTCCTTTGAAAGTCTTTCAAGGTAAGGAATAGCAACAGTTAATAATTGAATAATAATTGAACTGTTGATATAAGGTGTGATTGAAAGTGCAAAAATTGTACCGTAGTTGAAAGCATCACCTGTCATCATACTTAAATAGTTTAAGAATGTTGTACCAGCAGTTGGGTCAAGAAGACCAGTTGCAGGCATATCTATAAACGGAACAGGAATGTTTGAACCTATTCTGTATAAGAAAATGATGAATGCAGTGAATAAAAGTTTTTTTCTTAAATCAGGGATTTTCCATGCGTTAGAAAGAGTCTGAAACACGTCAAATCACCTCTGCCTTTCCTCCAGCAGCTTCAATTTTTGCCTTTGCTGCATCAGAATAAGCATTTACCTTAACAGTGAATTTCTTTGTGATATCGCCGTGAGCGAGTACCTTAACACCATCAAGTGTTTTATTAACAAGTCCTGCATTTTTGAGTGCTTCGATATCAATTACAGCACCATCTTCGAACTTGTTTTCAAGAGCAGCTAAGTTAACGATAGCGAACTCTTTACCGAAAATATTAACAAAACCTCTTTTTGGAAGGCGTCTTTG
>JAZSBI010000127.1:0-20193 GCA_045602345.1 Acutalibacteraceae bacterium
TGATTTTGTTATCACAAAAATACCTTCTTTCAAAAAGAACTATCACCATTTTAACATTTTTAGAATAAATTGCAATGGATTTAGTTGTTTTATTTTGTTGATATAATGAAAAAAGAATGCTATAATTTAAGTAACTAAAAACAGGAGAAAAGTAATGAAATTTATATCTTGGAATGTTAATGGCTTCAGGGCTTGTTTAACAAAAGGCTTTGAAGAGTTTTTCAAAGAAATTGATGCGGATTTTTTCTGCATTCAGGAAACTAAAATGCAACCGGGTCAGGCGGAGTTTTCAACACCCGATTATTATCAGTATTGGTATAGTGCGGAGAAAAAAGGGTACTCAGGCACAGCAGTTTTTGCTAAAAAAGAGCCAATTAGTGTAAACTATGGTCTTGGTATTGAAGAGCACGACCACGAGGGCAGAGCAATTACACTTGAATATGAAGATTTTTATCTTTTGTGCGTGTATACTCCTAATGCTCAAAGAGAACTTGCAAGGCTTTCTTACAGAATGGAATGGGAAGATGCTTTAAGAGAGTATATGAAAAATCTGGACAGCAAAAAGCCTGTAATTTACTGTGGCGATTTGAATGTTGCCCACGAAGAAATTGACCTTAAAAATCCAAAAACCAATCACTTCAGCGCAGGCTTTTCTGATGAAGAAAGAGGAAAGTTTACAGAATTGCTGGAAGCAGGTTTTAAAGATACTTTCCGTAGCCTTTACCCTGAAAAAGTGCAGTATTCCTGGTGGAGCTATATGTATGGTGCCAGGGCAAAGAATGTGGGTTGGCGTATCGACTATTTTGTGGTTTCTGACAGAATTATGGATAAGGTTAAGGATAGCTTTATTCTTACAGAAATTATGGGAAGCGACCATTGCCCTGTTGGAATTGAAATTGATGTATAAAAAAATGAAAGAGCTTATGCTCTTTCGTTTTTTTATTCTTCGGGCGAAATTGAGGGGAGATTTCCAAGATTGTCATTTTCACTACCATTTGGAATAGCTTTTAGGTATTCTGTGTCGCCTCGGTGGGCAATACCAACTCCTGCAATTTGTCCTTGTTTTGCAAGGTTTACGCCTTCTTGCTTTGAGACTACGGTATTATCAGACAATTGATAGCCTGTGATTTTTCCACTTTCCTTGACAAGTCCTGTAATACTTTTAGAATTTTTATTGGTTTGAGGAATCTGATCAAGAGTGTTTTTTACATTATTCTGCTTATCCATATATATACCTCTTTCAATACTTAATTTCACACATTTAGTATTGATAGAAAAATGATTTTTTATTACTGAATTTTACTTTTAAATGTGGGGAAAATATTTTGTAATAAAAACAAATTTTTGAAAAGAGGTTTTACAATGAAAAAAGGTCTTTTATGTACATTATTGGCAATTGTAATGGTAGTGGTACTTGCAGCTTGTGGTACTGAAGTGACTAAAGATAATGTAAACAAAGAATCAACACAAAACACACAAGAAGAATCAACACAACAGGAAAGTAATGTAACAATAGAATCTCCTGTAGCCCTTCTTGATAGTGTTTGGTCAATGTATGCAGAAGAAGATAAATTCCCGGTTATGGGCGGTGACTTTGAAACAGCGGCTAACGATGCTGCAGGCAGCTTTAATATATCCGATGTTGAAAATGCAACGGCTTCCCTTCATATTACGGAAGAAGCCCTTAAACTTGTTGACAATGTTGGAACAATTACCCACGCTATGAATGCCAACACATTCTCTGCAGCAGCATACCACCTTGCAGATAAAAGTAATGCAAAAACTTTTGTGGAGTCACTTAAGGATAGTATAAAGGGTACACAGTGGATGTGTGGTTTTCCTGATACGCTGATTATATATACAGTAGCAGATGAATATGTAGTTGCTGCTTTTGGTAATGCAGATGCTATTGAAAACTTCAAAACAAAGCTTGAAACTGTTTATGGTAAAAGTGCAATTCTTAATGTTGAGCAATCCCTCGCATAATTGCTTTAAACGCATTAATAATTTAAGCGCGAAGCAGAAAGAGGACTAATATGCTTTTTTCAAGTATTCCTTTTCTTTATTATTTTCTGCCAAGTGTACTGATACTTTATTTTATCACACCCAAGAATTTTAAAAACATAGTTCTGATGCTTTCAAGTTTTGTTTTTTATGGTTGGGGCGAACCTAAATATTCACTTCTTATGATAGTCTCAATCGTGATCGGGTATTTTTCAGGGATTATGATTGAGAATTTTTCCGAAAAAAAGCTTTCAATAGTTGTTTTATCTTTTTCGGTATTAGTAAATCTGGGATTTTTAGGCTATTTTAAATATGCAGATTTCTTTATTGAAAACTTTAATGCAGTTACAGGTTTTTCAGTTTCTTTATTAAGAATTGCTTTGCCTATAGGTATCAGCTTTTACACTTTTCAGATTTTAAGCTATACAATTGATGTTTACCGCAAGAATGTTCCTGCACAGAAAAATATTATAAAACTTGCCACTTATATTACAATGTTTCCTCAGCTTATTGCGGGACCGATTGTCAGATATACCGATATTGCAAAGCAATTAGATGAAAGAATTCACTCTTTTGAAAATTTTTCAAAAGGTATAAGAAGATTCGTGCTGGGTCTTGGTAAGAAAATACTTATTGCCAATTCTTTGGGGGAGTTCTGCGATATTTTCAAAGCATCTGATGATAAATCAATATTTTTCTATTGGCTTTATGCAGTTGCTTTCGGACTCCATGTTTATTTTGATTTTTCGGGTTATTCAGATATGGCAATAGGCTTAGGAAGAATATTTGGGTTCCGTTTTTCCGAAAACTTTAATTACCCATATATTTCCAAAAGTGCAACCGAATTCTGGAGAAGATGGCATATGTCATTGGGCACTTGGTTCAGGGATTATGTTTACATTCCTTTAGGTGGAAACAGGGTTTCAAAAACAAGATGGTTCTTCAATATTTTTGTTGTGTGGTTTTTGACAGGCTTCTGGCATGGTGCCGCCTGGAATTTCATAATATGGGGCTTGTTTTTTGCAGTTCTTCTTGTTGTTGAAAAACTTGTACTTTTAAAACATCTTAATAAATCCGTAGTTTTAAGCAGAGTTTATACTCTTGTGGTGGTTGTAATAAGTTTTGTTATTTTCAATGCAACAGATATAAAAGAAGCATTTTCATACATTGGGGGTATGTTCGGTGTAGGCGAAATTCCCCTTATTTCGACAGAATTTTTCTATTATCTTAAGAGCTTTGCTGTAACACTTGTTATAGGCATAATAGGTGCAACGCCCATTGTTAAAAACTGTGTAGAAAAGCTTTTTGGTAACAATAAAGCTTCAAAATATATATGGGTTTTGGAGCCTGTATTCCTTGTTGTTCTTTTGGTGGTAATGACAGCTTACCTTGTGGATGGCTCATTTAACCCATTCTTGTATTTCAGATTTTAGGAGGTAGTTATGACAAGCAAGACAAAACATATTGTTGTAACAGTTGTTATGGTAGCCTTCTTTTTGGTGCTTTCTGTTTTTGCCTGGGTTAAACCTGCTGACGAATTTTCTTTAAGCGAAAGAAGAAGGCTTTCGCAGTTTCCCCAGTTAAGCTTAAATACTATTTTTTCAGGGGATTTTATGAGCAGTTTTGAAAAATATACCCTTGACCAATTTCCTTTAAGAGATAAATTCAGAACTCTTAAAGCAGTGGTTAACCTTAATATATTCAATCAAAGTGCAAATAATGATATTTATATTGTTGACGGGTTTGCAAGTAAAATTGAATACCCATTGAATGAAAAATCGGTTGATAGGGCAGGGGAAAGGTTTAAATATGTTTACGAGAAATATCTGAAAGGCACAAACACTAAAAATTATCTTTCAATTATACCCGACAAAAATTATTTTCTTGCAGAAAAGAACGGGTATCTTTCTGTTGATTATGAGAAGATGATTTCTTTATTAAAAGGAAATACCGATTTTCTCACTTATATTGATATAACAAAAGAACTTGAACTTTCTGATTTTTATAAAACCGATACTCATTGGCGAGAAGAAAATATCGTCGATGTTGCCGAGAAAATAGGGGATGAAATGGGCACGGATGTTAAGGCTGAATACGAAGAAAAAATACTTGAAAATGATTTTTATGGTGTTTATTATGGTCAATCCGCATTACCTCTTGAAGCAGAAAAAATTAAATATCTTACAAATGATGCTTTAGAAACTTGCAAAGTATTTGATTATCAGAATAATAAAGAAATTGCTGTTTATGATATGGAAAAAGCCAAAGGTAAAGACCCTTATGAAATGTTTTTAGGTGGTCCGTTATCTTTGGTTACTATAGAAAATCCCAAGGGTAAAACTAATAAGGAACTTATACTTTTCAGGGATTCCTTTGGTAGCTCCATTGCTCCGCTACTTGTTGAAGGTTACAAGAAAATCACACTTGTAGATATACGCTATATGCACCCGAATTTACTTGGGAATTATATTGAATTCAATTCACAGGATGTTTTGTTTTTATACAGTACAGCGGTCCTTAATAACAGCGAAACAATTAAATAGTTATAAGTGTTTCCTTGAAGGCGTATTTCGCTTTCAAGGCTTTTTCTTTTTGTTGAATTATGGTTTTTTATAGAGTATAATAAATTTATTAAATATTTGAGGTGTTCTTTATGCTTACAAAATCAAAGCTTTCGTCGGAATATATACTTAAATATTACAAAGAACTCGAAAACTGTGGTGTGGAAAATCATGGCTTGTTGATTATTAAAGATGGTGAAACTGTTTTTGAGGAATATGCATACCCTTATTCTGCCGATATGCCTCATACTTTGTTTTCTGTTACAAAATCTGTTGTTTCAACAGCTGCGGGTTTTGCAATTAATGAGGGGCTTTTTTCTCTTGATGATAAAATAATTGATCTGTTCCCTGAATATGAGCGTTGCGAGGGTGAGGGCTGGGGTGAACTTACTGTCCGTTCTGTTCTCACAATGAGTAGTAACAAGAAGTTCAGTTTCTTGCAGGATATGACAGGCAATTATATGGAAATGTTTATGAAAGCCCCTTTCAGAAAAGAAAAAGGCTTTTTATATAGTAACAATGACGCACACGTTGTAGCGGCTTTGGTACATAAATTTTCAGGACAAAATCTTGTTGAGTACTTAACTCCACGACTGTTTGAGCCTCTCGGAATTGATATTCCGGCTTGGGAAACTAATGAAATGGGCGAATGCATTGGTGGTACGGGTTGCTATCTTAAACTTCGTGATTTGGCAAAAATAATGCAATGCTATGCAGATAACGGTAAATATAAGGGCGAGCAGATTATTCCTGAATTCTGGACAAAAGAGGCTATGAAAATCCAAGTGCCTTTCAGAGATAATGAGGGCTATGGTTACCTTTTCTGGATCAGAAACGGTGTTATTAAAATGACGGGAATGTTCGGGCAAGTAATTGCATATTTCCCTCAATATAATGCAGTTGTTGCTACGATGAATGCCTGCATAAATGAGGGTGGTAACGAAAGAGCATTAGAACAGACACTACCCAAAGCCTTTGAAGAAGAGTCAACTGAAGAATGGGATGAAAATCTAAAAGCTTATTTAGAAAAAAGAAAGCTTGTCCCGAAAAAATGTGGGGAAAAACTTAATATACCTATAGGTAAAACCTTTTTTATGACAGCGCTTTCTGATAAACTTGCAAAGCTTATGTTCCCTGCAAGTGTTATTCCCCGTTCATTAACCTCAAGCTTTGCAAAAAGACCTAAAACCAATTTTAATGAGGTTTCTTTTGATTTAAGTGAAGATGTTTTTGCAGTTAAATGGAAGGAAGAAGGGGACGAGGTTGTTATAAGCTGTGGTCTTGATGGTGAGCCCCGAATGAGTGGGTGTCAGATTAAAGGCTACCCATATAAAATATGGGCGTACGCATATACTGAAAACGGTAAAATCAATGCGGTTGTAAAGCCCATTAACACCCTTTCAACCCAATATATGACATTTGATTTTTCGAGTGACACTGTAAAAATACAAATAAAGGGAACACCAAGCTTCCCCGAATTTATTTTGAAAAATGCACTTTCACCCGATATTATAAAAAATCATAAACCCATTAAATTTGTTGTTACTAAAGCAGTAAATTTACTTCTGTCAACAACTGAAAGACCTATGAAATTTAAGGTGAAATAATTGCGAGGAAAAATATGTTATTAAATAAACTTTTTAAAAGTGTTCTGGAGCAGGACAGGGCTCCGATTGTAATTTGTGATCTGGAGCATACTATTGTTTATATGAATCCTGTTGCCATAGAACGCTATCACAAAGACCTTACAGGGCAAAATTTAAAAAAATGCCACAATAATAAATCTAATGAACTTATAGATAAAGTTGTGAATTGGTTTCAAAAAAGCGAAGAGAATAATATTGTTTATACATATAACAATGGAAAAGAAAATAAGGATGTTTATATGATAGCTCTTCGTGATGAAAATGGTAAGCTTATAGGTTATTACGAAAAGCACGAATACAGAACCAAGGAAACGGGGAAACTATATGAGCTTTAAAAATTTAAAAGGTGTGATGATTTTGCTTATTATTTCTTTGCTTTTGTTTAGTAGCTGTGGTGGGGGCGATAATACCCACGGTTCAATAACTAATACAACAGAAAGCACTTCAGGTACTTCTTTCGGTTATGAACAGATTACAGGTGAACGGGCAAAACAGCTGATGGATACTGAGAAGAACTTTGTTATTATTGATGCCAGAACTTACGATGAATTTAATGAAGGGCATATTGAAGGCGCAATTCTTATTCCGGAATATGAAATAGCGGAAAGAGCAGAAAAGGAACTTCCTGACAAAAAACAATTAATTCTTGTTTATTGTCGTAGCGGAAGAAGAAGTAAAATAGCGGCTGAAGCTCTTGTTGATTTAGGTTATACCAATGTTAAAGAATTTGGCGGAATAATAGATTGGAAATATGAAATTGTAAAATAAGGAGAGATATTAATGCGTAAAAATTTTGGTGCTTTAAGCGATGTTTATCCTATGCCGGTTTTTATTGTTGCGGCTTATGACGAGAATGGAAAACCTAACTGTATGAACGCCGCCTGGGGCGGAATATATGAAAACAAACAGATTATGGTTTGTCTTTCCCACGGACATAAGACAACCAAAAATATAAAAGAGAGCAAGGCTTTTACAGTAAGCATTGCAGATGCTAAGCACGTTTGGGAAGCTGACTATGTTGGTGTTGTTTCGGGTAACAAAGCCCCCGATAAAATGGCTAAAGCCGGGCTTACAACAGTTAAATCGGGATTTGTAAATGCACCAATTATCAACGAATTTCCTATGACAGTTGAGTGTAATCTTCTCAAATTCAATGAAGATGGTATTTGTATAGGTGAAATTGTGAATATAAGTGCAGATGAGTCTGTTTTGGGTGAAGATGGTCTTATTGACCCCGAAAAACTTCAGGCTATTACCTTTGACCCTGTTCATAATGCATATCTTAAACTTGGTGAAAAAGTCGGTAATGCTTTTTCTGATGGTAAAAAGCTTAAATAAATTGTTGATTATAACTGAAAAATATTGACTTGTGACTAAAAAAACTGTATCATAAACATATAACTATATAGGGAGTGAGCAAAATGGCTAATTGTCCCAAATGCGGTGAGCATTTGAGAATGGTGGATTGGAAACAGCATTGTCCCCATTGTAAATGTAACATCGTAATTTATGATATTCAGGAACGATTAATGCAGGATGCAGATAAAGCCGAGGTCCAGCATTATCATTTCCAGAAAAAAGTAAACAGAATGAAAGCGGCTTTTTTGGGTTCTAAGCTTGCAATTGCCCGTATATTTACAAGCCTTATTCCTGTGGTGGCAATTGTTATTCCGTGGCTTAAGGGTGAGTTTAAAGAACCATTTGTAGAGTTTAATGGGATTTTTACATTATTTTCCCTGACAGATATGCTTGATAGCTTTAATTTTGACGGGATTTTAGGCCTTTTAAATGCAGATGACGGAAAAACTGCAATTCTTTTCCTTGCAATCGCCCTTGTTTTACTTTTGTTAACGGTTCTTTTATTGTTGGTGCGTTTTGGCTGCTTAACAATGGCTTGCGGAAAACGAGGTAAGTTGAGAAACTACATATTTGATATTTTAATGTTAGTTCTTTGCGGTGGAGCAACGGCACTTTTGATGTTCGTTCCCGAGAACCCGTATTTCAATATTGATTTCGTTATTGCACCTTTTGTATATTTATTACTTCTTGGTGTGAATTTCGGTATTGATATTGCAATTTTCAAGAAAGGTATCGAGGTTAAATACGAGGATTGCTTTGTTGGTGGAATTCCGATTGATGAATATTTCAAAATGGTTGAGGACGGTGTTCCTCAGGCGGAAATACGTCAGGAAATGTATCGTAGATTAACTGAAATGCAAAATCAAAAGGAAGCAGAATTAAACGGGGAGGCGGTTAAAAAATGAGTGAACAATTGAATAATGTTGAAACCAATACCCGTGAATATGTGTTTGAAACCGATTCTCCCGCATATATGAACAGGAATTTCTGTTCTACAAAGGAGCGTGTTACTTACATACTCAAAACTGCTACATCACAACTTACTTTGGGAAAATATGACAGTACTTCTGAGCTGTTTTTGTATAAAATTTTTGGCCTTAATGCAGAGGCGCACGGTAATGCAGCAGTTACGCTTGGTATATACGATTTAATTAACGACCCGCTTTCTGCGGTTATCATTGACAAAATGCGTACCCGTTGGGGTAAATTCAAACCTTTCCAGTATCTGGCACTTATTCCCAGCATTTTAGTTGGTTTTATAACCTGCGTTATGCCGATTATTGCGGATTCTCAAGGAATGGATGCGGCTCAAAGACTTATTTTCTATATGATACTTTCATATATAAGTGAAACGGTTGGCGCATTTTTCGGCGGTGGAGGTTACATTGATAATGTTTTCACTCCTAACCCCAATGAAAGAACCTCTTTGCTTGTTTCATCGAGCTTTGCAAGTGATTTGTTCAAAAGATTTCCGGAGCAATTGGCAGGTATTTTATTTGACCTTGTTGCCAACGGAAAAATAAGTCTTAATCTTACAAAAGTATTCTCTTCAATGAAGCTTTTCTGGTGGGTTATTGCAACAGTTCCTGCAGTAATGTGGGTATTTGTAAGTAAAGAAAGGGTTCCTCAATCTGAAAAACCGCCACAGGTTGTAAAAGGTATGTTCTCTGTATTTAAAAACAAACCTTTGCTTATCTATACATTGTCAGGTTTTGTTGACGGTATCAATGTCGGTACTTCAGAATCCCTCTATTATGACAGCGTTTTAAAATTCAATATGATGTCTACTATAGCAGGTATTCCAGGTATGCCCATTTCATACGCCAGCTACCCTTGGGCAACAAAGTTCAGAAAGATATTTTCAACAAAAGCTCTGTGGATAATGCAGAGAGGTTCAATACTTATTTCTGAAATGTCCTTCTTCCTTGTTGGTCTTATAGGTGGTAAGGAAAATGGTTTTTACAAAAAGAAACTGCCTATGACCATTGCAATGATGCTGGGTAACTCTCTTGAAATGGTTTTCTATGCAACAAAGAATATTATCGGTAGTGAGATAAACTATGAGGTTCTTGACTATTGTGAATGGCAGAATGGTTATCGAGTTGAAGCAACAGTAAACCTTATTACAGGTTATATTAACAAAGTAAGAGGTATTGCTCTTACAAAGATTAACACAATGCTTCTTGCAAGGTGGGCAGGCTTTGAATCCGGTCTTACGGCTGTACAGTCAGCAGATACAATGTGGAAAATGTTTATTGCAGCTTTCGGACCCCAATTGATATTTGATATTTTAAGTATTATTCCTATGTTCTTCTATAATATCGACCAGAAGACAAGAGACAGAATGTATCTTGATCTGGAACGCACACGTGCTGCAACAGCTGCAACTGAAAAGAATGCATAAAAAAATAAACCATCGGAATTTCCGATGGTTTGTTTTTTTATGTAGCTTAATACTTATCAACATCTTCAACATCAAGTGTGAAAACTATTGCACCGCCTACGGGAACCTCTTTTTCAAAATCATCTTCACGAAGACCTGTTCCGAATCCACTTGTTGTTGTGGTAGTTCTTGTTCTTTTCTGAGAACATTGTTTAATTATTTCTTTAGCTTTAGCAACGGTGTTGTCTTCGGCACCAATGAGGAAGGTGGTGTTTCCTACCATTAAGAATCCACCTGTTGTGGAAAGCTTTGTGACTGTGAAGCCTTCTTTTGTAAGTGAAGAAGAAACAACAGCACTATCATCATTATTAACAATTGCGATTATTAGTTTCATATAAATTAATTCCTTTCTTAAAGTTTCGGTAATATCAATTTTTTACTATGCTTGTCAAGAGTATTTACATCAGGTATTTCATAACGGTTGTCATTTGCATCCTTAATAAGAACTCTGCCATCATAAAGTGGCTTGATTGCTGTAAGGTGGTTGCGGATTTCAAAGGTGCAAATGCCTTTGTCGGTTTCTGCCGTCCACATCCAGATTTTAAACTTTTCACTCATTTTAATAAATTTTGTGATGCGGGGAATCATGTAGTATTCCCTCAAGCAGTTTTCAACAACCTCTCGTGATTCGGGCACAAGGTCATTAATATCACGAATAACTGCAATTTCGTTACCCTCAGAATCTAAAAGGGCAATATATTTTGTAAGCCCTGTTATAGGGAACATTCTGTGAAGTTCAAGTTCTGTAAATATTTCACCCGTGTAAAATTCAGCGTCTACAAAAATTTTATCATTTTCCGTAAGTCGTACTTCGGGGCCTTCAATATATCTTGGCATTTACATCACCTCACTCGAAATTTTCTTCAGCTTTTCGTTTCTGAAGTTGTTCGCCCATAGATTGTATTTCTACAAGCTTGTAGTATTTACCTTTCATTTTAAGAAGCTCTTCAGGTGTTCCGCATTCAATTATTTCACCCTTATCCACCACAACGATTTTGTTAGCTTTTCTTAAAGTGGAAAGTCTGTGAGCAATCATAAGAGTAGTTCGGCCACTGATGAGTCGCTCAATTGCACCCTGAATCAGGTGTTCAGTTTCAGAGTCAACTGCAGCGGTTGCTTCATCAAAAATCAGAATACTCGGATTTTTAAGAACTGCACGGGCTATGGAAACACGCTGACGTTCACCACCTGAAAGTCCTACACCTCTTTCACCCAGCATAGTATCGTATGCGTCGGGAAGTTTGGAAATAAAGCCGTGAGCATTAGCGACCTCTGCGGCATGGAGAACCTGTTCAACGTGCACTCTGCCGCTACCGAAAGCAATGTTATTAAAAATTGTGTCACGGAACATAAGAGGTTCTTGCTGAACATAACCAATGGAGTCACGATAATATTTCATATCAATATTTTTTATGTTTTCCCCATCAATGAGAATCTCACCATCATAATCATCATAGTATCGCATTAAAAGATTTATGAGAGTTGATTTGCCGGAACCTGTTGTACCAACAATACCAACAATGTCGCCCGGTTCAATGGTGAGATTGATATTTGAAAGAACCTTTTTGGAACGGTCAAAGGCAAAATTGACATTTTTGAATTCGATTTTACCATCCATTCTTTTGAGTGTATTGCCTTCCCCAAAATTGTGTTCAGGTTCAGCATCGATTATATCAAGAATTTTTTCTGCTGATGCAAGGGTATTCTGGTAGGTATCGCTCATATTTGCGAAAAAGTTAATGGGTGTATAGAACATACTCGCGTATGAAACAAAGGAAACAAGAAGGCCAAGAGAGATCTCTTCGCTTCCGTTAATTACCATGTTGCCACCCAAAAACCACACCACAATTGAACCACAGGTTACAAGGAAAGTAATAAGTGAGGGGAAAATTGCTGCGGGAACTGCGACCTTTTTATCTTCCTTGTACCATTCATCGCAGTAACGGGCGAATTTACTAATAGTTTCCTTTTCGTTGGTGAAAGCTTTTATTACTCTTACACCGGGAATAGAGTTTGCAAGAACTGTGGAAATTGAAGCACTTCTTCTCCAAAGTCGCATATATTTCGGACCGATTATTTTACCAAAAAGTCTACCTGCAACAACTACCACAGGTACGGGAATGAGTGAAAATAAGGCGAGTTTCCAGCTCATACCAAACATTATTATAACGAGTCCTACAAGGGTAAATGCCTGAACAACGGCTTCCTGAGTTATTTTCATTATGAAAGCCTGAATAACACCTGCATCGGAGTTTACTCTGTTGATAACTGAACCTGTTGAGATTTTATCATAAAAGCTTAATGGCAGATACTGTGCTTTTTCGTAAATATCTTTCTTCAGGTTAAGAGTTATTCTGTCACCTGCAAGGCGGAGCCTGTAAGAACGAAAACCGTTCATAACATATTGGAAAATATATATTCCTAAAAGTACGGCTAAAACCTTTATAAGCATGGAAGAATCTTTGCCGGGAATAACATCATCCACCATTATTTTGGTTATGTAAGGCGGTACAAGGGAAAGTGCTGTTGCCGCAACAGAAAGCAACATACATATAAAAAGTGCTTTCTTTTCAGGGATAACATATTTACCGAATTTTGAAATCAACTTTCCTTTGCCCGAACAGTTTATACATTCCGATTCGGGATTGGGGAGCTTTCTTCCGCATTTAGGGCAGAAGCATCGCTGTTTGTGATAAACAGATTTAACAGTTTCTAGTTCATCAGTTAAGTCCTTGCCATCGTTTGTGGCGTTTACAAATACTGCTGCTGCATCTGCAACTTCGGCTGCTGCATAGGAAAAACGAAGAAGTGTTTTCTTCTTTCCGTTTTTTAATTTGATTTTGAAAACGGCATTACCATAAAGTCGTTTAACCTGGGCGGCTTCAATTTCGGAATAATCAATTGAAAAACTGCTGTTGTCATAGCATTCATCAAAGGCTATAATTTTATTTGCCGTGAATGCCATCATAGATTCAGCATAACGACCTTTAAGGTTTAAATCACCTACAACAATAAAAAGGACATCCTCATTTTTTGTGAGAGAGTTGCAGCTTTCCTCGTATTGTTTTGGTATAGGCTTGTTTGTTGTAATTTTCATTTTCATTCACCCCTAGGATTTGAAAACAAAAGTGTAATTTTTCTGACGATTTCATTATAACAAGGTTGATAAAAATGTAAATAATATTTTGTAATAAATATTAAGAATTTTGAGTTTGTTGTATATTATATTTTTTTGTGTTATACTTTGAACCATGATAACAGGCGGTGATGAAATGAGTATTGAATTAAAAAGAACCTATGTACCATTTAAAGAATGGGAAGAAAAATCAAAGCAAATTGAATATATTGAGAAAACACCACTTCTTTCGCCTGACGGAAAGCTTCTTGCAAAAGGATGGGCAAGAAGGAATGTTTTTGAGTACAACAGGAATTTTGTAAAAAAAGGTATAATCAGCCGCAAGGAATGGGATTTTTATACCATTCATGTTGGGGACGAAATGCAGGTGCTTATAAGCTTTGCAAACATCAATATCGGTGGCTATGTAGCGGCAAAGCTGGTTGACCTTAAAACAGGTAAGGTTATTTGCGATGCAATTCAATATTTTATTGGAGCAAATAAGCACGTTTCGCCACCCGTTATTGATGTGCCCAATCGTTTTAAAGATAAAATCGGCAATACGGAGTTTGATTTCCGTACCAAAGAAAATGAAAGAACTCTTTATTTCAAAGGGGCTTTCAAAGGTTTACCCGTTGAGGTTAATGTTTCAATGGAAATTATGGATGGTCTCGAGAATATAACAACAGTTTTGCCCTTTGATGGTGACGATACCAAATATTTTATGACCACAAAGCAGATGTGTATGCCTTGTGAGGGTAGGTTTACTGTTGGTGATTATATCTACGAATTTTCAAAGGAGAATGCCTTTTGTACTGTGGATTGGGGCAGAGTAAATACTCCTCACGAAATGGTTTGGTATTGGGGGAGCGGGAATCAGTACATAATTGATGAAAATGGAGAAAAGCACCTTTTCGGTTTTGAAATTACCTGGGCGATAGGTGATGAAAGCTATGCTACAGAAACCTGCATTTTTTATGATGGCAAGGTGCATAAAATAGGTGCCGTTGATGTTGAAAAATTCCCTAAGGACAGGTTTTTAGAGCCTTGGAAAATAATTTCTGAGGACGGCAGATTCAATATGACGATGTTGCCCACTCTTGATAATCACAGTGACGTGGATTTTAAAGTTGGTAGAATGAATTGTCATCAGGTTTTTGGTATCTGGAACGGGGATGTTACACTTGATAACGGAACAAAGATAGAAATAAAAGACCTTTTCACATTTTGCGAGTATGTTGAAAACAAATGGTAATATGAAAGAAAAAGTATCTTTAATATTATCTATGGTGATTTTCGGCACCATAGGAATTTTTGTGAATTACATAGGTTTGCCGTCGGGGGTTATAGCGTCTTGCAGGGGGATTACGGGTGCAGTTGTGATTCTTGCTGTAATGCTTATAACAGGTCGGAAGATTGATTTTAAAGCAGTAAAAAAGAAACTACCTGTTTTGTTGGCATCGGGGGCGGCAATAGGCTTTAACTGGATTTTGCTTTTTGAAGCCTACAGATTTACAGGCATACCTGTTGCAACGGTTTGTTACTATACAGCACCCATAATTGTTGTTATTGTCTCGTCATTTATATTTAAAGAAAGACTAAAAGCAAAGCAGATTATTTGCGTGTTTGTAGCTCTTATTGGTGTTGCATTGGTTTCGGGAGTTTTTCAGTCCGATAGTTCAAAAATAACGGGAGTTCTTTGTGGCTTGGGTGCGGCAGCTCTTTATGCTTCTGTTATGATTATGAATAAATTTATGGGTGCAGTAGAATCCTATGAAAGAACAGTTGTGCAGTTAATTGTTGCAGGTCTTGTAGTTCTGCCATATGCTTGGTTTACAATGGGGGATATAACATTTAATCCAAAATCTGCAATACTTTTAGTTGTTGTAGGTGTTGTTCACACAGGTTTTGCATATCTTCTCTATTTTGGTGCAATGAAGAAACTGAAAAGTCAGACTGTTGCAATTTTAAGCTATATCGATCCTGCATCTGCAATAATTCTATCGTCAATTGTATTTGTGCAGCTACCTACAGTATATGAATTTATTGGCGTGGTGCTTATTATGAGTGCCGCAGCTTTAAGTGAGATAAAAATAAAGGAAAAACAAAAAGTATGATAAAAAATCAAATGAAAATAACCGGTGCAATATTCGACTTTGATGGGACATTGTTTGACTCAATGCATGTGTGGAAAGGGTACAAAGATAATTTCTTCAATTATTTAGGTATTGAGTTGACAAATGAGGACAGAGAAGATTTTAAGGGGCTTTTTCTTCGGGAAACCTTTCTTCTTGCAATTGAGCGTTTTAATTTAAAACAGTCCTATGAAGAGCTTTTATCAGAGCTTTTCCAATATATCAAAGGCAGATATATGACCGAAACAGAGCCTAAAAATGATATAAAAGAATTTCTCGAAAGGCTGAAATCCAAAGGCGTTAAAATGGGTATTGCCACCGCAACGGGTGAACCTGCTCTTGAAGCGGTTATGAAAAAGTATGATATGCTCCATTATTTTTCTCCGATTTATTCTACCTACACAGTTGGTGCTTCTAAGACTGAACCAAGGGTTTATGATGTGGTTCTGGAAGAACTTGGAACTGATAAGGAAACAACCTGGGTATTTGAGGATGCCCTGTATGCTGCTAAAACAGCAAAGGAAAATGGTTATAATGTGGTAGGAATATACGATAAAAGTGAGCCTAATCAGGAAGAATTGAAAAAAATTGTTGATATTTATATCAATAATTATAGTGAACTTGGTATATGAAAAGAAAAGAATTAGATAATTATATTAAAAAAATTTATAATGTCAGTGCAGAATTTCCTTGGGTAAGTGCACCATCTTTTGCAGTTTACAGGCACGAATGCAATAACAAATGGTTTGCCGTGATAATGGAAATACCTAAAAATAAATTAGGTATGGAAGAAGAGGGAAATATTAATGTAGTGAACCTTAAATGCGATCCTCTCCTTGTCGGCTCGTTAATTCTTGATAAGGGAATATACCCTGCATACCATATGAGTAAGACCCATTGGATTACAGTTTGCCTTGATGAAAGTGTTGAGGAAGAAAAGGTTAAGTGGCTTTTGGGCTTAAGCTTTGAACTAACAGATAAGAAAAAGAAAAAATAAAAAACAATCCGAACATTTTACTCTTGTGTGTGAGTGAAGTTCGGGTTGCTTTTTGTTTTATAGATTCTTATATTTCGCCTAACAGATTACTTTCTGTAATGGATATGCCGTTGTATATAAAGCCTTTTGCCTCAAACGGTGTGAAATTGATGCTATGCTCTTTGCCGCCTATAAGAAGTTTGGTGCTTTCAGAATTATCGGAAGAATTGAAAAGGCGAAGTAAGTAAGTGTCGTTATTTTTCTTTTTGTAACAAGAAAGAAGAATTTTACTATTGCTTAACTTTAACTCTGTTTCAATTTTTGTGCCGTTACCTGAGGGGAAGAATGAAAGCGCATAGGGCGGTTGATTGAATATTTCTGCCTGAGCATCAATGTTATTGAACTGGGGAGTTAATCTGTATGAGAAATCCCTTTCACCCATATCAATATGATTGTGGAATCTGTCATTGTCGGTAATGGGTCTTTGGTTGATAGGGTGAGCAGAATAAACGGGCGTTCTCATAAGGGTTACGTTGAGAATATTATCTTTTGCACTACCGCCGTAAGTGCTGCTGTTTATAACTGCAAAAGCTTTGTTGCCCTCTTTAAAAGCACACCATTTCTGATATGTAACTTCCTTTTCATCTTTCAAAAGTTCTTCTCTGCCGTAAGCAGTTTGCCCAATGAATTTGGAATTGTTAAAGTCTGTATTGAAAGAGAATTTGTAAAGGGTGTTCACATCGTTTGCAAAGATTTTGATATCTGTGTCAATGTAAACATCGTCTTTTGAAATTGAATATGTAACAATTGCAAAGGAGTTGCGGTTTTTGAAGGTTGCCTGTATTTTTGCTCTTACATCACCATTTTCGATTACGTGAACATTATCGCAATCTGCTTCAGGATAGCCTGCAAAGATATTTGATTCTTCTTTAGAAAGAAGGGTGAATTCGCTGATTTTGTCATAGAAACCGTCGTTTGTCATACCCCAGGGGTCTTCATTGTCCTTGTAAACAAGTATTTTACCGCTGTTTTCTTTTAAAAGGCTTTTGCCGTAAACCTCATATTTGTCAATAAGACCTGTGGTTTTGTTAATAAGGACAGAAATTCTTCCGTTTTCAAAAACAAGGTGTGAATTTGTTTCGCTTAAAGGTGCAATAGGTCTTTTGCCAATTTTCTCAACACGCAATTCGCAATCAAAACGGTTGATGCTCATTGGCTTTAGTTCTGCTTTGAAACAAATTCTTTTTCTCCAGTCCATAGTCATACTGCTTGCTTCTTTTTCGTTCTGGCAGGGGAGGTAGTTGCCGTTTTCATCACGGATTTTAACAAGAGTTGTTTCGCCTTCGTTCCAGTTCTGGTCTGCAAGTTGGAATTCTGCTTGAATTTCTCGTGTGACGGAATAGGGGTGCGGGTTGAAAACTATAACAGGAATTTCACCATCAATTGCTTTTGACTGACCCTGACAAAGCTTGAAAAATGCTTTTGTTGTGAGTTTGGCAACAATTTCTCTTCCGTAGCCTAAAAGACGGAGAACCTCGTTTTCACCATCTTTAATCATAGTGCCGGGGAGAATATCGTGAAATTGGCTGAAAAGAAGTGCTTTTTCTGCGGATTTCAGTTCTTTTTCATCGTAGTCTACACCGCTTAAAGCAAGCATTTTTTCACAAGTAACAAGTTCGTTTTCAAGGGCTCTGTAGTTCTTTTTGATTTGTGTCATTGTGGTATAGCAACCTACCATGCAATGAACAAGAGATTTTGAATAGGTGGTGAGTTCTTTTGTGTCAACTTCGGAAAAATAGTTTTCGCAATAAGAATGTTCAACAATTATCTCGGGGTGAGTTTTTATGTATTCTTCAATATTATCAAGGTCGATTTTTGATGGACCACCGCCGTGGTTGCCAACGCCCCATAACATAAGGTTTGCACCATCGTGGGCATCTTCTGCGATTCTGTCAATCTTTCGTGTGACTTCGCCTCTTGCGCAATTGTAGCCGCCCCACATAGAATGACCAATAATTTCGCTACCCTCGTAGCCTTTCCAAATAAAGTCGGTGTCGTCGCCGACAATATTGTGAGGGCGCATAAATAAATATGAATGGTAGCCGGTTTTCTTTAAAATCTGAACAAGTCCGCGGGTGTGTCCAAAGGGGTCGAAATTTATAGCGGTAGTGGGTTTAATACCGAATTTTTCTTGGAAGTAGGCATTGCCGGTTTCGATCTGACGAAGGAAACCTTCTGCAGATGGCATTGTACAGTCAGGCTGAAGATACCAACCGCCCATAATACGCCATTTGCCTTTTTTTACAAGCTCTTGAATTCTCTTGAATAGTTCGGGTTCATTTTCTTCCCCCCATTCATAGAGAACGGATTCATTATGGTTGAAAATGAAGTTGTCGTATTTCTCACAAAAATCTGCAGCAACACGGAATGTGGAAATTGCTTCTGCAATACCTTCGTTTTTTGCCCAAAGCCAGATAGGGTCCAGATGAGCGTTACATAATAGATGAATCTTTTTCATAAAAATACCTCGGAGAAATTAATTGTTTAAAATCCTTTGCATTGAAAATCGCTCCAATTACTGTCGGAAGCGAGAGTGCCGTTGCTGTTGAAGGTGTAAAGTGATTTAGCATCATTTTTTAACCAGGCGTTGCACCAGGAAAGAATATATGAGGTGTAGTTGCCGGGGTCGGTGCAACAGGTTGTGTGGATCGCTCCGTTAAGGGATGCATAAACAGCAGGTCCCTTTGCCACATCGTAGGCAGGTTGAATCCATTTTGAAGGGGAAACTATCATATCTTTTCCACCGGCGATAAAGAATGTGGGAGTGGAGTTCGGTTCTGCTTCTTCAAGGTAGTTGCTGCCTGCAAGGGAAACAACACATTTGATTCTTGAATCCTTAACGGCTGCATTAACAGAGCTCCTTCCACCTTGTGAGTGACCGATAACACCAAGTTTTTTTGTGTTTACTTTTTTATATGCACAACTTGATGAGTTGCTGTTAAGAGAGATTACGAAATCAAGTGCATCTATTTGTGCAGCACCATCTGCAGCCATTGTTTCATCACTGGCAATAACAATATAACCACCATTAGCTATTTCGGTAAGTAGAGCTGTATACATATCGGGCGGACACATTGTTCCGTTTGCCCAGGAAAGGACTGGATAGGTCTTTTTTGAACTTTTGATGTTTTCGGGGTAATATACATAATAAGTTCTGCCGTCAGCTTCGTGGATTTCTTCAGAAATGGTTGTTCCTTGGGGGAAGGTTGCACTTTGCGTTGTTTGTGGTGCGTGGGTTTGTGGCTCTTGATCGTCAGAATTATTACCGTTCTGTGTTACAGGTGCCGGGGTTTCAACTGATGATGTAGGCGTGTTTGTTGAGTTGGATGTATCTGAAGCTGAAACGTTAACTGTACCAGTATCGGAAGTACCTGTTACGGTGTCAGAATATTCAACATCAGGGCCGACATTTTCGTTTTGCTCAAAATATTGTTCTGTTGTGGTTTCTGTAGTTTCGTTGGTTGTATCTTTGCCGCAAGATGCTACCGAGGAAAACAAAATGCAAACCAACAACAAGGCAATTGTGGATTTTATTCTTTTCATATTTATATTCTCCTTATAATATGTGAGTTTTTCTTTATTATAGCAGATAGTTCTGATATATTCAATCATAGTAGAAAAAACAAAAGAGACACCCTTACGGATATCCTTTTTACTTGGCGCAGAAGGAGAGACTCGCAAGGCTCTGCCTTGCGTTCGCTTAGCGAACAACCGATTGTGTTCGGCTTCGCCGAGTGGAGTTCGAGTCTCTCCCGAAATCATTTTACACAAAACAAAAAAGATATCCTTTCGGATATCTTCTTTGTTTGGCGCAGAAGGAGAGACTCGAACTCTCGCGCCGGTTTCCCGACCTACGCCCTTAGCAGGGGCGCCTCGTCACCAACTTGAGTACTT
>JAZSBI010000128.1:0-9919 GCA_045602345.1 Acutalibacteraceae bacterium
CTCAGGAAACTATTGACGCTATTCAGAATGCATACGATAATGCACTTGAAAACGCATTCAACAATGATCCTGATGCTGTTCACAAGGAGCTTCATGTAGACCAGCAGGCAACAGTTGATGCCGCAGCTTCCGCACTTGAAGATGCTCTTGCAGATAAGGAGTTCAAAGCTGACTACTCTGAATATGACGAGGCATATAATAAGGTTCAGGATATTATTAATAATCCCGATAAATATACAGAGGAAACTGTTAAAGCTGCTGAAGATGCAATGAATACAGCAGGTGCTATTGATAAGGACCTTCCAGATACTGCAGATAATCGTGTTATTATCAAAGACGCAACTGATGCACTTAATGACGTAGTAAATAATGCCGTTGAAAAGGCTGACTATTCAAAATTTGATGAGGCATATAAGGCTGTTGAAGAAATTGCTAACGACACAACAGGTAAATATACCGATGCAACAATTCAGGCAGCAAAGGATGCTCTTGTTGAAGCAGATAAGCTTGATAAAAACCTTCCCAAGAGTGAGGAGAGCCAAGCAGCTATAGATGCAGCAACAAGCGCTCTTGAAGGTGTAATTAATAATGCACAGCTTAAAGCAGATTATACAGAGTATGATAAAGCAAAGGCTGAGGCAGATTCACTTACAAATGAGGATGGCACTTATAATCAGGCTGCATTTGATGCTTACAAGGAAGCAGTAAATAAGGTTGATTCTGCTCTTAACAAAGACCTTCCTGCAGATTACCAGACAACTGTTGACGAGGCTACACAGGCTCTTGAAGAAGCAAAAGCAACTCTTGAGAATAATAAGCTTGCAGATTATACAGATTTCAATGCAGCAAAGGATGCTTTGGAAGAAATCGTAAATAATCCGGACGATTACACAGCTGAATCTGTTGAAGCAGCTCAAAAGGCTCTTGACGAGGCAAATAAAGTTCCCTCCGGCTTAACCGTTGGCGAAAACAATATGTATCAGGATATGATTGATTCTGCAACAGACGCTATGGAACAGGTTCTTGGTGTTGTGGAGAAAAAAGCAGATTATACAGATTATAATGCTGCAAAGGATTATGCAGATAACCTTGTAAACGACGACGGAAACGGTAATAAAATTTACGACGAAGAAGCTTTTGAGGCTTACAAGGAAGCTGTTAATAACATTGACAATGCACTTGACAAAAATCTTCCCGAAAGTGCACAGCCAATTGTTGACGAAGCAGCTCAGGCTCTTAAAGATTTAAGAACAGAGCTCGAAGCAACAAAGGAAGCTGAAAAGGAAGTTATAGCTCCCGAAACAAAGGTTGATGACCTTATTGATGATATCATTAATGATATCACACAGAATCAGGGTTACACTAAAGATGAAATTATTGTTGAGTTCAAAAACTATTTAGGCGAAGAACTTGCAGGTGAGGACTTTGTTGGTACAGGTTCAACAATGAGAGTTATTCTTAAGAGTACAGGTGAGCTTTTAGAGTACAAATTGTATATCGTTATGGGTGATGTTGACGGTAACGGACAGGTTACAGTTGATGACTATAACAAATCAATGAACGTTGCACTTGAAGAGGAATCCTACGCAGAAGAAAACTACTATTTCTTAATTGCAAACGATATTGATGAAGATGGTGTTATAGACGTACTTGACACCTTTGAAATCAAAAGAATGGGCAAATAAGTAAAAAGAGAACCACTCCTTAGGGAGTGGTTCATTTTTTGTTATATGTAATTATCTTACTATCTTTTCGCCGTCAAATACAATAATGCCGTGACCGTGTCCTGTTTTGCCGCCGCTTAAAACGTGTTTCTTGAAGGCTCTTTGCATTGAGGTGTTTTCATCCCATTTTTTAGGTGATTTATAACCGCTTGCATTGAATATTCTCCAAGCATCATCGAATTTGTCTTTTGCTTCACTTGAAACAATTTCAAAGTCATTTATGAATTTAATTGTATTGGAATTTTCAGGAAGGAATTTCTTGTATTCCTCGAAAATAAGCCAGGAACCGCACTCAAAAATCATAAGACCATCTTCTCTGCGGTATTCGGGGAAGAATTCATAGGCTTTCTTGAAAGAATCAAGGCGAACTTCATCTGTAAGCGGAACGCCTGAAGAGGGAATGTGGAAACCAAGAGTTTTATCACCTTTTTTGATTGTGATACCTGCAGAGGAAGTGAAATCATCGCCACCGTATGTAGTCATATCAAACTGGTATCTGCCTAAAGCGAAGCGGGTAAGAGCATAGAATCCTGTGTTCCAGCTGGCAACAAAAGTGCCGTGAACACCTTTGCAGTTAACACATTCAACATATTTATATTTGAGGTCCATAATTGTAAACCAGAAAAGCTCGTCGCTTAAACCTCTTTCCTTATAGAGATTGTGCATAACCTCTGCGGCACGCATAAGAAAAACAAAGTCCAAGGTATATTCTTTAATACCATAAATTATTGAGAGAGGTTTGAGTTTGTCAAAGCATTTGCCGAAATCGTGAGCTTCGGGAAAGAGAAATTCGTTGAAAATAGCCTCAAATTTCTTGTTAAGGCTTTTGGTGATTTCAATTTTTAAAGCAGCTTTTTCAAAGGTTTCAACAGCCTCTTCCGGAAGACCAAGTCTTTTTTCAACTTCTTTAAAATGTTCGTTAAGTATTACCATATCTATAAACTCCTTAATTTTTCAAACTGTTAAGCGGAGCAGGAATTCTGCCACCTCTGTTAATAAAATCTGCGCAACCTTCGTTGTGGACGGGCATAACGGGTGCAGTACCTAAAAGACCGCCCATTTCAATAGAATCGCCTACTTTTTTGCCTGGAGCAGGAATGATTCTTACTGCGGTTGTTTTGTTGTTTATCATACCAATAGCAGCTTCGTCAGCTATAATTGCAGAAATTGTTTCTGCAGTTGTATCTCCGGGAACTGCTATCATATCAAGACCAACGGAGCAAACGCAGGTCATAGCCTCCAATTTGTCAAGGGTAAGAACTCCTTTTTCCGCAGCGGCAATCATACCTTCATCCTCGGAAACAGGAATGAATGCACCTGAAAGACCACCAACATGGGAAGAAGCCATAACGCCACCTTTTTTTACAGCATCGTTAAGCATTGCGAGGGCTGCGGTTGTACCGTGGGTACCACAAACATCAAGGCCAATTTCTTCAAGAATTCTGGCAACAGAGTCGCCTGTAGCAGGAGTGGGAGCAAGACTTAAGTCAACAATACCAAACTCTGCACCTAAGCGTTTTGATGCCTCACTTGCCATCAACTGACCCATTCTTGTAATTTTAAATGCTGTCTTTTTAATGGTTTCAGCAACAACGTCAAAGGGTTCACCTTTAATTTGTTTAAGAGCATTGTAAACAACACCGGGACCTGATACACCTACATTAATAGCACATTCGGGTTCGCCTACGCCGTGGAATGCACCTGCCATGAAAGGGTTATCTTCCACAGCATTACAGAAAACAACAAGCTTTGCACAACCGAAGCCGTCACGGTCTTCGGTTCTTTTTGCGGTTTTTTTAATGGTCTGCCCCATAAGCTTAACCGCATCCATATTAATACCTGCTCTTGTTGAGCCGATATTAACAGAAGAGCAAACGTAATCTGTAACCGCAAGTGCTTCCGGAATAGAGTTTATAAGTCTTCTGTCGCCAATGGTAAAGCCTTTTTGAACTAGGGCAGAGAAACCTCCGATAAAGTTAACACCGCATTCTTTAGCTGCCTTGTCCATTGCCTGAGCAAAGACTGTATAATCTTCTGTTTCACAGCTTTCTGCTGCAATGGCAATAGGCGTAACAGAAATTCTCTTGTTAATAATCGGAATACCCATTTCTCTTTCAAGATCTTCACCGGTTTTTACAAGGTTTTCTGCATATTTTGTGATTTTATCATACATCTTCTGTGCGCAAATTTTGGGGTCTGGATGACCACAGGAGCGCAAGGAAATACCCATAGTAATTGTACGGATATCAAGATGCTGGTTATCAATCATATTGAGAGTTTCAATAATTTCGCGTTGATTAAGCATAAGTCACCTCAGATTTTGTGCATAGCATCAAAAATATCTTCACGCTGAATACGGATGCTTACGCCTAAACGCTCACCCTCTTTATCAAGAGCTTCAACAATTTCAGGGTAAGAAACATTTGCGTCCTTAACATCCACAAGCATATTCATTGTAAACATATTTTGCATAACAGTCTGGCTGATATCAAGAATATTTACGTTGATTTTTTGAAGGACAACGCAAACACCTGCCATAATACCTACTTTGTCTTTGCCAACAACGGTTATAATTGCATTCATATAACTACCTCTTTTGAACAATATATAAGATATTTTAGCACAAAGGGTTAAATAATACAATAAAAATACATTAAAAAATAACGAATAGAAAGATGTCGGTGTAGTGGAAAGTTGAAAATGGCAAGTGGCAAGTTTCGGGAAAATGCACCGTAAAAGAATTTATAAATTTACAGCAAAGCCTATCCCGCCTTTTTGACGAAGCAAAAAAAGTGATGGGGCTTTGTGTTACTTTTATATTTTATGTGGCACAGGCAAGCCGATGCCTTACGGATATTGGGGTTTAGTAGGTTTTGTTAGTTAGAACTATAACTGTAAGGTATAGGCTTGCCTATACCACAACTTTCCACTTTCCACTAAAAAAGGCGTTGTGTTCTTTTGAACACAACGCCTTCAGTTATCAGTTAAGTGCTTCCCAGATTATTTTGAAAATATCAAGAGAACCAAGGAATCTTACAAGGTTATCAGGAATAAAGCTTGCAACTTCCCAGAAATCGTGGAATTTATCTTCCTTTTCAGTTGTGTCGATGGGAGCATCATCATATTCAAGAAGGAATGCCTGAGTATAAACAATACCACCGGTACCGAAGATTTCTGCTCTTACGTAGCTACCGATATTTGCTGCATAGTTGTCAAGGTCAATTGAATTACCATAAGCAATTGTTTTACCGTTAGCAATCCAACGGATGCAAAGGTCATCTTCAACGTCAAGAGTAATTCTGTCTTCTGCATCGTCAACAATTACAGAATTAACGTAAGGAGCTTCAACATCAAGGGGAGCTTCATATTTTGCGTTATAGTCATCAGCCTGACGAGCGAGAATATCTTCTGCGATTGCTTTTGCTTCAGCATCACCGTTTTCGAGAAGGTAATTGCAAATTTCTTTAAGCTCTTCATTATTACCAAGCTTTTTACTTGCAGCAAAGAATGTACCAGTGCTCATTGCTGTTTTAAGGTTATCAACAGTATTTTCGGGCATAAGCATCATTGTATAGCCTGTGTATGCTGCATCAACGCTGTGAGCGTCACTTGATGCAATACCAAGAACATTTCTTCCTTCGGGAGCAAGGTTCATAAGAAGAATATCCCAAAGCTTTCTGTCAAAACGTGTTCTGGAGTCGCCCTTACTGTTCATATCAATACCCATGCAAGTAGGATATTCTCTGAGAAGGTTTGTGAATTTGTCAATGTAATATTTATACATTGTATCGCTGTAATCGTAAGCGTCTGCTGTGCAGTCTTCGTCACGAGCATTTGTATATTCGCCGGGGTGGTTAATAACTGAAAGTCCACCAAGTTCGTCTACAGCTTTGATAGGTGTTTCATAGTCACTTGTGCCGCCAAGAAGACCATTACCGTAGTCAACAAACCATGTGTTAACATGAGCATTGTTAAGGGAAGAGGGGTTCTGTTCATTAGCAAAGGGAACACGAAGCATTTTCTGACCCTGTGTACCGTCTTCAAATGTCTGGTAGTAATAGTCACCACCATTTTCAGTAACAAGGTCGTAACGGTTGCCGTCAAATGTGTAACCACCCTCAGCATCAAGAGTTACTATTTCTGTGCCGGGATTTCTCATATCAACAAAAACTTTAAGAGCGGGGATAACCTGCTGTTCTGTCCAGGAATAACTGGTAGTACCATGGTCGGAAACTGCATATACATCGAAACCATATTTGTAGTTGATTTCAAGCATATCCTTGAGAGAATCTCTACCATCGGATGCAGTTGTGTGTGAGTGAAGGTCTGTTTTGTACTGATCCCAAGACCAATCAACATCTGCATAGGGGTTTATAATTGTGTAATCTCTGTCAGCTCTTGCGGCATAACCTACAGTTGAAAGTACCCCTGCAAGCAAAGCAACAACACAGATAACGGAAATAACTTTTTTTGTCATTTTCATTTTGTAACACCTTTCTTCAGTTTTATTTAATAAATTCATTTTTGTTTATGAGCTTTTCAAGGGCTTCCTCTCTCGTTATTTTACCATTGTTAGCATCTGTCATAAGCTGAACATCGTGGTCGCGGAGATTGTAAAATGCCCAGAAAATACAACCTAAAGCAATACCGATAGCAGGAACCATTATAAACAGGAACCATAAGCCATCAAGAGTTTGGGGCGTTTGAATTATTCCCAATTTTTCAAGCTGGTCAAAGTTGTCTGCTGCGGAAACATCCTTCCATTTGATAACATCCAGAAGGAAAAAGTAGAGTGATGAAGAAACCGCACCTGTAAGCTTTGCCATAAAGGTTTGGATAGCAAAGGTAATACCTTTTGCTTCAATACCGGATTTAAATTTGCCATATTCTGCACAGTCGGGTGTGAACATAAACAGCATAACACCGCTGATGCTCTGGGGAATAGAACGGATAACATAAAGTGCAACAATAAGCCAGATGTTGCTGTAACCTAAGAGCCACATAACTACGCTTAGTGCGATAGTTATAAATCCGCTGAGCATAAAAATTTTCATCTTGTCGAACTTTTCTACCATTTTGGGAACAAGCAGCGAGAAGATAAGGGATGGAACAGCCGAAAGTGCCATAACCACCAAACTGAACTTTGAGTTGTTGAAAAGATAGAAGGCAACAATCAAAGTCATTTGACCTGCTATATTAGCACCGCTGTAGAAGAAAACACCTGCATAATAAATGAGAAGGTTTTTGTTTGAGAACAGGTATTTGAACATCTTTCTGACTGTGAAAGATTCGTCCTGTTCGCCGGCACAACGTTCAACGCCGTTTTTACAAATAAATGCCATTGTAATAAGAGAAATAACGGCAATAATTATTGAAACTGTGCGATAACTGAAGCCGATGCCCTCACCTGCAAGAACTGTTGCAAGAATGGTTGAAAGCCCCGAACCGGCTCCACCCCAGATGCTTTTGTAGGACTGAAGTGCTGTTCTTTCGTCAAGACGTTCAGTCATTGCGGTAACCATACCATAAATGGGAACGTCACATAGTGTATATGCAGTATCCCAAAGGATGTATGTAATTGCATACCAGGCAAGCTTGAAGGCTTCGCTACCATCCTTGGGCATTGAGAATAACAATACCGTTGAAACGGGGATAGCAATCAAGGAGATTTTCAACCAAGGAATAAACTTTTTACCGCTTCTGAAACGAACCTTGTCAAAGATACAACCGAAAATAGCGTCGTTAACTGCATCCCAGATTTTTATAAGCAAGGTTATACCTGCGGCTTTTTTAACATCAATACCCTGGAAGAGAAGAGCTGTTGTCAGAATTGTAGTTACAAGGGTGTAAATCATATTCTGACCGGTAAAGTAGATGTAGTAGCTTTTTCTTTCTTTGTTGGTCGTTTGCCAGAGCGGATTTTTATTAACTTTTTCTTTTGTCAAGATATCACTCTCCAATAACCGACAATAAGTTATATTATATTGTAATACTTTACCAAATCAAATTCAAGTAACAACATTAATGAAAATTGTAATAATTTTATGTGCAAAAAATAAAAAACGGAACTGCCGAAACAGTTCCGTTTAAAATTATTTCTTAGATGAACCGATTTTGTTGAGTATGGAAACGCTGCCGATGATGATACCAACAACAATGAAGATACCAATCATACCTGCACCGGAGCAAAGAAGCGCTTCACTGATGTTTTCAGTTGTGAAATGGATTCCTTCTACTGTGCCGGCATCAGCAGCTGCCTTTAAAAGTATATTTAACATATTATTACCTCCTGATTAACCTTTGAAAAAGAAGTTAAGAATCATACCGCCGGCGATAACAGAGGCAACCTGACCTGAAACGTTAACGCCTGTTGCGTGCATAAGAAGGAAGTTCTGATTATCTTCCTCAAGACCAAGCTTGTGAACAACTCGGGAGCTCATGGGGAATGCAGAAATACCTGCCGCACCAATCATGGGGTTGAATTTCTTTCCTTCGGGAAGGAAGAGGTTTAAGAATTTTGCGAAGAGCACACCACCTGCAGTATCAAAAATGAAAGCTACAAGACCAAGACCAAGGATGAGTAAGGTTTCAAAAGTGAGGAACTGATCAGCGCTCATATTCTTAGCAACTGTGATACCAAGAAGAATTGTTATAAGGTTTGCAAGAACTTTTTGTGCTGTTTCTGAAAGAGAGTCGAGAACACCACATTCTCTGATAAGGTTACCAAACATAAGGAAACCAATAAGAACAGCAGACTGTGGAGAAACAATACCTGCAATAATTGTAACAATGATGGGGAAGAGGATTCTGGTCCTCTTGGAAATTGCTTTACCCTCATATTTCATACGGATTTTGCGTTCTTTTTTAGTTGTAAGAAGTTTGATTACTGGTGGCTGAACAACGGGAACAAGAGCCATATATGAATATGCTGCAACAGTAATCGCACCCATGTATGAAGATTTCAACTTATCTGCAACAATGATGGATGTGGGGCCATCTGCTGCACCGATAATAGCAATTGAAGCGGCTTCGTTTATGGGGAAGAAAAGTGATGCCACACTGAGTGTAAAGAAAATACCGAACTGTGCAGCTGCACCGAAAACCATAAGCTTTGGATTTGATAAAACGGGACCAAAGTCAATCATAGCGCCAATACCAATAAATAGAAGCAAGGGGAATAATTCGTTTGCGATACCGGCATCAAATAATATTTTAATAGCACCTTCGTTCGAAGTAACGCCAACATCTGCGGCTAAAGGAAGGTTTACAAGAATTGTACCAAAGCCCATAGGTAAAAGGAGAGTGGGCTCCATGTCTTTAGCGATAGCGAGATAAATAAGAACGCCACCGATTGCCAACATAATAAGCATAGGGACGATTTCAGTTGAAAAATCCATTCCCATTATGGCTTCAAAAATACTCATTACTTTTGAGCCAAATTCCATTAAAGTATCCATATTTTTCCTTCTTTCTGATTATTCAACAATTCCTTCAAGGAAGTTTGTTTCTTTGACATTAAGCTCTCTGTCAACACGGAAGGTTTTAGTTTCGTGTTTGCCGATATCGAACCAGAAGCCGTTATCAAAGAGCTTTGACATAATGTAGCAGCGAGTGGAATCAATACCCTTTGTTTCATAAAGTCTTATGATAAGGTCACCGCTACCATCCTCACAACGTTTAAGTGCAGTAATAAGTATATTATCTGCATTAGTGTAAAGGAAGGAATCCTTCTGTGAAAGCGTACCTTTGTGATAGCTTTCGGGAACCGCAACAACATTGTTGTTGAAAAGGTGTGCTTCCTTAACAATATCGCTGTTTTCCGCTTCGCCGTCATGAAGATAAATGCCGTAAGAGAAACGGTTCAAGCCTTCATCAGTGAAATTGAAGTTTGCATCGGGTCTGTAGGAATAGTGGTCTGCAAAAATTACATTTCTCAATGCAGTAAGTCTTAATTCTGCACCGGGACAGTCATAGCTGTATTTTGAATCGCTCATTACGGAAAGACCGAAGCGTTTGCCATCCTTTGAAACGGTAAGGTCTGCCCAGTTGAGAGCAACCTCTTCATCACCGTCGCAAGGACGTTTAATGAAGCTGTTGGGAATTTCGTAGGTTGAAATCTCTTCTTTACCGCCAATAGGGAATGCAAATTTGAGAAGAGTGAATTTCTCCTGCCACATTGCCTTGCAGTCAACCCT